>NZ_JAFGYI010000029.1:0-75294 GCF_017490905.1 Pseudomonas sp. 32_A
TGCTGTGCGCCGAGATCCTCTTCGCCACGGCGCGGGACAAGACCATGCCGCGCTTTCTGGCCAAGGAAAACGCCAACCATGTGCCGGCCAACGCCCTGTGGCTGACCAACTGCATGATCCAGGGCTTCCTGCTGATCACGCTGTTTTCCGCCGGTACCTATACCAGCCTGATCTACCTGGCCTCGTCGATGATCCTGGTGCCCTACCTGTGGTCGGCGGCCTACGCCGTGCTGTTGGCGGTGCGTAAAGAAACCTACGATGGGCAGCCGGCCCTGCGCCGCAAGGACCTGCTGGTGGCGCTGGTTGCCTTGGTGTATGCCGTGTGGCTGTTGTATGCCGGCGGGCTCAAGTACCTGCTGCTGTCGGCGCTGCTGTATGCGCCGGGCGTGATCCTGTTCGCCCGGGCCAAGCATGAGCAGGGAAAAGCCTTGTTCACCACCTGGGAAAAGCTGATTTTTGCCGCCGTGCTGGCAGGTGCCGCGCTGGCGGCCTATGCCCTGTACTCAGGGCTGCTGAGCTTGTGACGGGGCAGGGCAGGGGGCGTGCTCCGGGCGTGACCAGATCCACAGGTTGCCCAGGGTCATGCCGGCAATGGCCAGGAACACCGGCCAACGGTGTTCCAGGAGCGTCAGCATCAGGCCCGCGCACAGCAGCATGCTGAGGGTCGCGCTGACCTTGGCCCGCCGCTGGATCACCTTGCCATTGCGCCAGTTGTGCAGGATCGGCCCGAACAGCCGGTGGTTTTCCAGCCAGGCAGACAGGCGCGGTGAACTACGGGTGGCCGCCCAGGCGGCCAGCAGGATGAATTCGGTGGTCGGCAGGCCGGGTATGACGATCGCGACCAGGCCCACACCCAGGCTCACGTAAGCCAGGATCGCATACAGCAGGCGGGCGAGTTTCGAGCGGGCAGGTCGGGTCATGGTCTCACTGCTTAAAACGGTTCGGCCACCGGTAGGGTGGCCGGGTACGGCGTATCAAACCAGCGCGGCATCCGCAGCATAAGCGTGCTTGAGCAGCTCGGTGAAGCGCTCGAACGCCGCAACTGCGCCGCGTTCGGCAGCGGCTTCCTCTTCCTCCGACAGGGCCAGGCCATCAAGAATGCGGGTGAACTGCTTCCAGCCTTCGGCACGGCCACCGGCTGGTTCGCCCAGGTGTCGGGCACCAAAGCTGTCGGATAGATCCAGGGCCACGGCACGCTTGATCAGAAACGCAGCGCCCAGTTTGGAGCCTTCAGAGACGAAGATCCAGCCCATTGCCTCGCCCAGGCTCGGGTTGCGCAGGGCACCCGGTACGGCTGGCGGTACTTCGGTGTCGAGATCGGCGAGGTCCAGGCGGGCCTGTTCGGCACGGCAGCGCTCGGCCAGGTCGGGGACGATGGCGATCAGTTGCGGGTCGTTGTACAGGGCCTGCAGCTCGGCCTGGAACAGGTACTGGGCGACCACGAAGCGGGCGAAGCTTTCGCGGCTGTCGAAGGGTGCATGGGCTTTGACCAAGGCATCCAGTTCGGCGTGGGGAGCGTGGGTGATCTGGTTGAGGCGCTGGGAGCGCAGGGCTGGGCGGTCGGTCATGGGGCAGTCCTTGGAAAAGGGGCATTCAGAGACAAGACGAAACAGCGGGGGCGGGACAGTAAAAAAAGCTGGTATTTGTGCTGGTAGTGCTGGCCTCTTTGCGGGTGAACCCGCTCCCACAGGTATTGCGCAGACCTCGGGCCTGTAATGTTCCTGTGGGAGCGGGTTTACCCGCGAAGAGGCCGGCGCTGACGAAACAAACCTGTCAGCGATAATCCAGGTCAGATATCCCAAACCACATTGATGCCGAAGTTGCGCCCCGGCATGGTCAGGCGGTCGATGTTGGCCGGCTGGGTCACGGCCGCTTCACCCTGGCCGTCGTAGCTGCGCACCGAATCCCACTGCCAGTACTTCTTGTCGGTGAGGTTGTACAAGCCGGCGTTGATGGTCACGTCGTCGGTGATCTTGTAGTAACCGGTCAGGTCCAGTACCCCGTAGCCCGGGGTGCGGAACTTGGAGCTCGAGCCGTCGGGCGAGTAGAAGGTGCTGTCGTCGACGCGGGTCTTGCGCTTGACCAGCGTCCAGCTCAGCAGGCCGCCGTAGTGCTGTTGTTCATAACCCAGGCCGAACACGCCCTTGAGCGGGTTGACGGTGTTCAGTGGTTCGCCGGTGTCATCGTTGCGGCCATGGGTGTAGGCGATCGAGCCCTGGGTATACAGGCCCTGCGGTGCACCGAAGTGGTCGAGGTTCAGGCGGCCCTTGACCTCGGCACCCTTGATAGTGGCGTGCTTGATGTTGTTGGCCTGGAAGGTCTGCTCCAGGTTGGCGCTTTTCACGGCGTCCTCGTCGATGAAGTCGCGGTACTTGTTGTAGAACACCGCCACGTCGAAGTTGCCGGCGTCGAAGTTGCCACGCAGGCCGGTTTCATAGCTTTTGCTCTTTTCCGGCTCGAGGCCCGGGTTGCCTTCTACGCGGTAGCCTTGCTCGATATTCTCGAACTTCCCGTACATGGATTTGGCAGTCGGGGTGCGGAAACCTTCGGCGTACTGGCCATACCAGGTGTAGTTGTCGTTGAAGGCGTAGGTCAGACCGAACTTGGGTGAGATACGGTGCCACTTCTTGTCCGAGTCGTCCTGGGAGGTGGGTGCGGTCCCGGAGGACTCAAGGCCACGCAGGAATTCCTCGGTGAACCTGGGCTCCATTCGCGTGTAGTCGTAACGAGCGCCAGGCATGAAGGTCCAGTTGTTCCAGCGGATTTCATCCTGCACGAACAGGCTGTAGGTGTTCACGGTCGGGTCCGGGAAGTCGCTGACCAGCACCTGGCCGTCTGCCGGGCGCTCGGCGCCAGGGCCGGAACAACCTGAGCCAACGGTCAGGCAGGTGCCGGTGCCGCTGCGCGAACCGGTGACCTTCTCGTGCTTGAGGGTGGTGCCATAGGTCAGCAGGTGCTCGGTGGCACCGAGGCTGAAGGCCTTGTCCAGCTGGGCGTCGAATACCCACTGGCGGTCCTTGTAGGTGGTATCGCGGGTACGCAGCACCTGACGGCCAGGCGGTGCGTAGACCTCCTCGGTGTACTGGTCGGTCTTGGCGATCTGGTAGTTCAGGCTCCACTTCACATGGTCGGCGACCAGCGAATCCAGGCCGAACTCATGGTTGATGCCAAAGCGTTCACGGGTGATGGTGTCGTTGCCGCTACGCGCCTTGTAGTAACCCGAAGCACCACGGCCAGGAATGAACGGCCCGCCCACCGCACTGAGGATGTTCTGGTCGCGGTCATCCTTGTAACGCTCGTAGGTGAAGCCCAGGCGCGCGTCGTCGGCGTAATTCCAGCCCAGCTTGGCCAGTACGTTTGTGGTGCGCACGTCCATCGGGTTGGCTTCGGTACGCGACAGGCCGTCACCGCTGTGGCCGCCGTGGGTTTCGGTTTCGTGACCGTTGCGCTGGCTCAGGTGCACCAGGCCGTCGAACTCGCCCTGGCGGCCGGCGACGGTGGCGGAGGTCAGCCAGCTTTCGTCGGCCGAGCTGTAGCCGGTCTTCAGGCGGGCACCTGCGTCCTTGCCGGGCTTGATGATGTCGTCAGGGTCGAGGGTGAAGTAGCTTACTGCCCCCCCGATGGCGTTGCTGCCATACAGCACCGAGGCCGGGCCGCGGAGGATTTCCACACGCTTGACGATCTCCGGGTCCACGTAGTTGCGCTGGGTCTGGGCGTAGGGGCCGAAGAAGAAACTGTCGGGGATCGACACGCCATCGACCTGGGTGAGGATGCGCTCGCCGTCGATGCCACGGATGTTGTAGCCGTTCAGGCCGCTGCGCTGTCCGGTGCCGGCTACCGACACGCCCGGTTCGTAGCGCACCAGGTCCTGGATGTTGTTGACGTTCTGCCGGTCCAGCTGCTCGCGGGTCTGCACGCTGACGGTGCTCGGCACCTGGCTGACGTCCTGGGCGCTGCGCGTGGCGCTGACGGTGACCTGCTGCAGGGCGATCACATTGGCGCTGGCCTGGCGTTCGAGCACCACATTGCCGTTGCTGATCTTGCGAAAGCCCAGGCCGGTGCCGTGCAGCAGGCGCTTGAGTGCGGCATCCGGCGGTAGCGAACCTTGCACCCCTGGCGAGGCAACGCCGTCGGCCAGCTCGGCGCTGAAGCCGACCTGCCAGCCGGTGACCTGGCTGAAAGCATTGATGGCCGAAACCAGCGGCTGCTGGCCGATGCTGAAGCGGTAGTCGCCCATGCGCGGGCTGCTGGCCTGGGCCGGCTCGGCGGCCAGTGCCGGCAGGCTGATGGCGCCGCTGGCGAGCAGGGCCAGGTTCAGTAGGGAAAGGCTCAGGAGGGACAGCTGCCCTCCATGGCGAGGACGGGTGGAGGGGCGGGTAGGACCTGTGGACATCGGAAGCGCTCCCTGACGCGCGGACTGTTATAGGTGATGGCTGTCCTCGTTTTCAAACGAGAATCAGTTGCATTGGCTATAACGAGACGGGCGGGGTAGCGTGACTGCGTAAAAATAAATTCAGGGGGGCATGATCATGTGCTGCCTGCACGGGCCTCATCGCCGGCAAGCCAGCTCCCACAGGGACATCACATTGCTTGAGGCCAATGCGGTCGGGGTGGGAGCTGGCTTGCCGGCGATGAGGCCGAGACAGGCAAAAGATCAGTTCAGGATCACCAGCGCCGGGTACTCATGCAGCTGTGCCGAGGTAATGTGGGCCAGCGCGCGCAGGGTTTCCAGCGGCTGGTCGAGGCGGTAGTTGCCGGTGACCGCCATGTCTTCCAGTTGTGCATTGCGGTTGATGATCCAGCCCGGGTAGTAGCGCTGCACCTCGGCCAGCACCTGGCTCAGCGGGCAGTTCTCGAACACCAGGCGGCCGTCGACCCAGGCCAGGTCCTTGTGCATGTCGGGGCGCTGGCGCTGGCCGAATCCCTGGGGGCCGACGCTGATGCTGTCGCCGGCACTCAGGCGGATGCGCTGGTCGCGAGCCCCCTGCAGGTCGACATCGCCGCGCTGCACCCGCACCTGTGCCTCGCCGTCGAGATAGCGCACGGCAAAGTCGGTGTCGCGCACCTGCGCGCGCAACGGCCCGGCCTGCACTTCAAGGGGCCGCAGCGTGCCTTCGGGGACCTGGAAATAGGCCTCGCCCTGCAGCAGGCGGGCGACCTGGCGGCCATCACGCTGCTCGCTGGCAAATGCCGAATTGGTGTTGAGCAGCACTTTTGCCCCGTCTTCCAGCTTCAGGCGCTGGCGCTCTCCCACCACCGTCAGGTGGTCGGCCTGCAAGCGCATGGGCAGGTTGCCGAGGGTGAACAGCCCGACCAGCAGCAGCGCCGCCGTTGCCAGGGGTTTCCAGTGGCTGCGCAGGCGCCCGCGCCACGAGCGGCGCTGTTGCTGATGCATCTGCACGGCCACCTGGTGCAGCGGTGCGCCATTCCACAGGGCTTCTGCCTCGACATAGGCCTCGGCATTTTCCGGCGCTGCGCTCAGCCAGGCCTCGAAGGCCTGGGTGTCCTCGGCGTCAGCGCATTGCAGGCGCACCAGCCAGTCCAGCGCCTCGTCCATGGCACGAGCACGGGCGCTGGGCCCGGCGGGTGACGGGCGAGGGGGGCTGTCGGTCACGGTGAATCCTTGAATGGTTTTTTGCGAATGATCAAGGCTGAGGCGGGGCGTGGCAAGGGCTTTGCGTTGCCTCACTTGAGGCGGTCGGCGACACCCATGCAGATCGCCATGATCAGTTTCAGTTCCTTCTGTACCGTGCTGGGTGAAACATTCAGTTGTTCGGCTATTTCCAGATAGGTAGCGCCGTGCAGGCGGCTGAGGATGAAGATGCGCTGCTGGCGTTCGCTCAACTGGTTGAGGCTGATGCTCAGGTGCCTGAGCAACTGTTCGGCATGGGCTGCATCCTCGCTGCTGGTAGCGGGCGCGGCCACGCTGTGCAGCACCTCGTCGGGCACGTCGTCGACCAGCATGCGCGATTGCACCCGGCGCGCGCGCAGATGGTCGAGGGCCAGATTGCGTGCGGTCTGGAACACGAACGGTTCGATGTGTTCGATGGGCCGCTCACCGATTGCGCGGGATACCCGCAGGTAGGTTTCCTGCAACAGGTCCTCGGCCGTGGTGGGGTTGCCCACCATGCGCTGCAAGGTGCGCAGCAGGGTAAGGCGCTGGACGAGGAAGACAGAGTTGAACCGGGACTGACTCACTGGGGGACCTGGCCGACGAAAGGTTAATGATAATGCTTATCATCCATATCGAAGGTCAAGCTTGGAAATGTTAGGAAAAGGTAAAGATTGTGAGTCCCGGCCTTGCGCGGTCCCCGTGTAGGAGCGGCCTTGTGTCGCGATGGGCTGCGCAGCAGCCCCGGTATTTTGGCCTTGGCACAGATTGCAGGGGGCTGCTGCGCAGCCCATCGCGACACAAGGCCGCTCCTACAGGGAGCGTGCCGAAGCTCAGCGGGCGCGGCACAACGCCAGGCAGTTATCCAGCATGCGGTTGGAGAACCCCCACTCGTTGTCATACCAGGCCAGCACCTTGAGCATGCGCCCGTTGGCCCGGGTATGGTTGGCATCGAAGATCGACGACAGCGGGTTGTGGTTGAAATCGCAGGAAACCAGCGGCAAGGCGTTGTAGCCCAATACCCTGGAATGCTTGCTGGCCTCGAGGAACAGCTGGTTGACCTGCTCGGCCGTGGCTTCGCGCTTGAGGTTGACGGTGAGATCGACCAGCGACACGTTGATCACCGGCACCCGCACCGCCATGCCGGTAAGCTTGCCGGCCAGCTCCGGCAGCACCAGGCCCACGGCCTCGGCAGCACCGGTCTTGCTCGGGATCATCGACTGGGTCGCCGAACGCGCACGGTACGGGTCGCCGTGGTACACATCGGTCAGCACCTGGTCGTTGGTGTAGGCATGGATGGTGGTCATCAGGCCCTGTTCGATGCCGAACTCGCGGTGCAGCACCTGGGCAATCGGTGCCAGGCAGTTGGTAGTGCAGGAGGCATTGGAAATGATCTGGTGCGAGGCCCGCAGGATGTCATGGTTGACCCCGTACACCACAGTGGCATCGGCGCCTTTGGCTGGTGCCGAGACAATCACCTTGCCAGCCCCCGCAGCCAGGTGTGCGGCGGCCTTGGCGCGTTCGGTGAACAGCCCGGTGCATTCGAATACCACGTCGATCGCCTCGGCCTTCCAGGGCAGTTCGGCCGGGTTGCGGATGGCACTGACCGCGATACGGTCACCATTGACCGTCAGGCTTTCGTGGTCGGCCTCGACGCTGGCGTCGAAGGTGCCGTGCACGCTGTCGTACTTGAGCAGGTGGGCATTCATGGCGCTGTCGCCCAGGTCGTTGATGGCGACGACCTGCAGGTCCTGGCGGTAGCCTTGGGTATACAGTGCGCGCAGGACGTTGCGCCCGATGCGGCCGAATCCATTGATGGCGATGCGTAGGGTCATGGCAGTACCTCTGGCAGTCCGAGTGAAACCTGTGGCACAAAGGAGCTTCACTGAAACGGTTTTGTTGTTGGAATTACAAGATTATTCACCTTCCGATAGAAAACAAGCCTTTTTAGTGGCAGTATTTTGTTTAAATATACAACGAGTGGTTGGGCGATGTGCCTTCATCGATGCAGCGGCTCCTCTACCTTGAGCCTAGGCCGCAATCGTTTGGAGGGGAAATGCCCGGCAAACCGCCCTTACAATTAGCCTGGAGTCCAGTACATGCATCCGCGCATCCTTGAGGTCACCCAGCGGCTGGTCGAACGTAGCCGTGCCACCCGCGAACGCTACCTGCAACTGATTCGCGGCGCGGCAAGTGACGGCCCCATGCGTGCCAGCCTGCAGTGCGCCAACTTCGCCCATGGCGTGGCCGGTTGCGGCAGCGACGACAAGCAGACCCTGCGCCTGATGAACGCGGCCAACGTGGCCATCGTCTCGGCCTACAACGACATGCTTTCGGCGCACCAGCCGTACCAGCACTTCCCCGCGCAGATCAAGCAGGCCCTGCGCGAGGTCGGCTCGGTCGGCCAGTTCGCCGGCGGCGTGCCGGCCATGTGCGATGGCGTGACTCAGGGCGAGCCGGGCATGGAGCTGGCCATCGCCAGCCGTGAAGTGATCGCCATGTCCACCGCCGTGGCCCTGTCGCACAACATGTTCGACGCCGCGCTGATGCTGGGCATCTGCGACAAGATCGTCCCCGGCCTGATGATGGGTGCGCTGCGCTTCGGCCACTTGCCGACCATCTTCGTCCCGGGCGGGCCGATGGTCTCCGGTATTTCCAACAAGCAGAAGGCTGATGTGCGCCAGCGCTACGCCGAGGGCAAGGCCAGCCGCGAAGAGCTGCTGGAGTCGGAGATGAAGTCCTACCACAGCCCGGGAACCTGCACGTTCTACGGCACTGCCAACACCAACCAGCTGGTGATGGAAGTGATGGGCCTGCACCTGCCGGGGGCCTCGTTCGTCAACCCGTATACACCGTTGCGTGATGCGCTCACCGCCGAGGCCGCACAGCAGGTCACGCGCATGACCAAGGCCAGCGGCAGCTTCATGCCGCTGGGTGAAATCGTCGACGAAAAGGCGCTGGTCAACTCCATCGTTGCCCTGCACGCCACCGGCGGTTCGACCAACCACACCCTGCACATTCCGGCGATTGCCCAGGCTGCGGGTATCCAGTTGACCTGGCAGGACATGGCCGACCTGTCCGAAGTCGTGCCGACCCTGTCCCATGTCTACCCCAACGGCAAGGCCGACATCAACCACTTCCAGGCTGCGGGCGGCATGGCCTTCCTGATCCGCGAGCTGCTCGATGCCGGGCTGCTGCACGAAGACGTCAACACCGTGGCCGGCCATGGCCTGCGCCGCTATACCCAGGAGCCGTTCCTCGACAATGGCAAGCTGGTGTGGCGCGAAGGGCCGCAGCACAGCCTGGACGAAAGCATCCTGCGCCCGGTGGCGCGGCCGTTCTCGGCCGAAGGCGGCCTGCGGGTGATGGAGGGCAACCTCGGCCGCGGCGTGATGAAGGTGTCCGCTGTCGCTCCCGAGCACCAGGTGGTCGAGGCCCCGGCGCGGGTGTTCCACGACCAGCAGTCGCTGGCCGATGCGTTCAAGGCCGGTGAACTGGAGCGCGACTTCGTCGCCGTGGTGCGCTTCCAGGGCCCGCGCTGCAACGGCATGCCGGAGCTGCACAAGCTCACGCCGTTCCTCGGCGTGCTGCAGGACCGTGGCTTCAAGGTAGCGCTGGTCACCGACGGGCGCATGTCTGGTGCCTCGGGCAAGATCCCGGCGGCCATTCACGTTTGCCCCGAGGCTTATGACGGCGGCCCGCTGGCACGGGTGCGCGATGGTGATATGGTGCGGGTCGATGGTGTCAAAGGCACGCTGCGGGTAATGGTGTCGGCCGAAGAACTGGCCAGCCGCGACCTGCCGCCAGCGCCGCAGGGCAACGACCTGGGCTGCGGGCGCGAGCTGTTCGGCTTCATGCGCATGGCGTTCAGCCCGGCAGAGCAGGGCGCCAGTGCGTTCACCTCGGCCCTGGAGAACCTCAAATGAAGGACCTGCTGGTTGGCGACATCGGCGGCACCAATGCCCGTTTTGCGTTGTGGCGTGACAACCAGCTGCATGAAGTGAAGGTTTTCGCGACCGAGGACTACACCAGCCCGGAACAGGCCATCGAGGCGTATCTCGACGGGCTTGGCATTGCTCGCGGTGGGCTGATTGCGGCCTGCCTTGCAGTGGCCGGGCCGGTCAACGGTGACGAGTTCCGCTTCACCAACAACCATTGGCGCCTGAGCCGCCTCGCGTTCTGCCAGAGGCTGCAGATCGAGCAGCTGCTGCTGATCAATGATTTCACCGCCATGGCGCTGGGCATGACCCGTCTGCGCGAAGGCGAATTCCGTGAGGTATGCCCGGGCCAGGCCGACCTTTCGCGTCCCGCGTTGGTCATCGGCCCGGGCACCGGCCTGGGCGTTGGCTCCCTGTTGCGTCTGGGCGACCAGCGCTGGTGCGCCTTGCCGGGCGAGGGCGGGCACGTCGACTTGCCAGTGGGCAATGCCCGTGAAGCGGCTATTCACCAACAGATCCACAGCCAGATCGGCCATGTCAGCGCCGAGACTGTGCTCAGTGGCGGTGGGCTGCTGCGCCTTTACCAGGCGATCTGCGCACTGGACGGCGACACACCGCGACACAAGACACCGGCACAGATCACCGATGCCGCGCTCGGCGGCGAGCCACGGGCGTTGGCGGTGGTCGAGCAGTTCTGCCGGTTCCTCGGCCGAGTCGCTGGTAACAATGTTCTGACACTGGGCGCACGGGGCGGCGTCTATATTGTCGGCGGCGTGATCCCGCGCTTTGCCGAGCTGTTTCTGCGCAGTGGGTTCGCCGCGAGTTTTGCCGACAAGGGTTGCATGAGTGGGTATTTCGCTGGCGTGCCGGTGTGGCTGGTGACGGCGGAGTTTTCCGGGTTGCTGGGGGCCGGGGTGGCCTTGCAGCAGGCGTTGGATCACTGACTGGGGCCGCTTTGCGGCCCTTCGCGGGCTTGCCCGCTCCCACAGGTGTGTCGCTGTGCCCATGAAATGTGCGATCCCTGTGGGAGCGGGCAAGCCCGCGAAGGGCTGCAAAGCAGCCCCAATAAAAACAGGCAACAAAGACCTGTAATCAACAAGAGGAAGGACCACCTTGACCACTGCCGGCAAATCGATCCTGATGGTCGACGACGACCAGGAAATCCGCGAACTGCTGCAAACCTACTTGAGCCGCTCCGGCTTTCAGGTGCATGCCGAAGCCGACGGCAAGGGCTTTCGCCGCGCGCTGGAAACCACCCCCTGCGACCTGGTCATCCTCGATGTCATGCTGCCCGACGAAGACGGCTTCAGCCTGTGCCGCTGGGTACGCCAGCACCCGCGCCAGGCCCGGGTGCCGATCATCATGCTCACCGCCAGCTCCGACGAAACCGACCGGGTCATCGGCCTGGAGCTGGGCGCTGACGACTACCTGGGCAAGCCGTTCAGCCCCCGTGAACTGCAAGCGCGGATCAAGGCCCTGCTGCGCCGCGCCGAGTTCGGCCAGGCGGCACCCGGCAGTGCCGTGCTGGCCTTCGACGACTGGCGCCTGGACACGGTCAGCCATCGCCTGTTCCATCGCGACGGCGAGGAGGTGATTCTCTCCGGCGCCGATTTCGCCCTGCTCAAGCTGTTCCTCGACCACCCACAGCAGATTCTCGACCGCGACACCATCGGCAACGCCACCCGTGGCCGCGAGCCGATGCCGCTGGACCGCATCGTCGACATGGCGGTCAGCCGTCTGCGCCAGCGCCTGCGCGATACCGACAAACCACCCCGGCTGATCCGCACCGTACGCGGCAGCGGCTACCTGCTGGCTGCCCATGTCTGCAGTGCGCCCTGAGCGGCGCTGGCGCCTGCTGCCGCGCTCGCTACTGGGGCGCATGCTGCTGCTGACCCTGCTGGTGGTGCTGCTTGCCCAGGGGCTGTCGAGCATCATCTGGGTTGCCCAATTGCGCGCCAGCCAGTTGCAGGGCCTGCGTGCCAGCGCCAGCAGCCTGGCTCATTCGATGAGTGCCAGCGTCAGCTACTTCCGCTCGCTGCCGGTCGCCTACCGGCCGATGGTCCTGGACCAACTGCGCAGCATGGGCGGCACGCGCTTTTTCGTGTCGCTCAACGCCAAGCCACTGGACATGCCGCTACTGCCCGTTACCCCGCGCAAGCAGGCGGTGATCGATGTGTTCCAGCAAGTGCTGCATGAGCGCCTGGGTTCGCAAATGGAAATTTCCGTGGAGTTCGTCAGCCCCGACGACCTGCGCATCTTCAACAGCGGCCTCAAGCTCGACGAACTGCCACGTTCCTGGGCGCATTACTCACTGACCCTGGAACCGCTCAACCCGCCGGTACTGGTCACGCAGATCCGCCTGGACGAGGGCGAATGGCTGTACATCGCCTCGCTGCTGCCGGAGCCCTACACCAGCCTGGAGGCCGAGCGCCTGCCGCGTCAGCAGATCGGCTTCATCGTGCTGACCACGGCTTTGCTGCTGTTGTTCATCGGCTTGCTGGTGCACTGGCAAAGCTGGCCGCTCAAACGCCTGGCACGGGCTGCGCGGGAGATGTCGCTGGGCGCCGATGTGGCGCCGGTGGCCGAAGGCGGTGGCAGCGAGGTGGTCGAGGTGGGGCGTGCGTTCAACAGCATGCGCGAGCGCATCAGCCGCTACCTGACCGAACGCAGCCAGTTGTTCAGCGCCATTTCCCACGACCTGCGCACGCCGATCACCCGCTTGCGCCTGCGCGTCGAGCTGCTGGAGGACGAGCGCCTGCAGGCCAAGTTCAGCCAGGATCTGGACGAGCTGGAGCTGTTGGTAAAAGGTGCATTGCAGTGCGTTAAGGACACCGACATCCACGAGAATATCGAGCCGGTCGACCTCAACCAGGTGCTGGAAATCCTGGCCGAGCCTTACCTGGGCGATGGCCGCATCACGCTCGAAGGCCGTGCGCTGGCGCCGTACCCCGGCAAGCCACTGGCGCTGCGGCGCTGCATCGGCAACCTGATCGACAACGCCATCAAGTACGGCGAGCGGGCACGGCTGCGCATCATCGATAACGCCGAGGGGTTCGTCCTGCAGGTGGATGACCAGGGGCCGGGGGTGCCGCAGCAGCAGCTGGAGCAGGTGTTCGAGCCGCACTTCCGTCTGGCCGGGCAGCAGCAGGGGTACGGGCTGGGGTTGGGGATTGCGCGCAACATTGCCCATAGCCATGGCGGGGAGGTGAGCTTGCTCAACCTGCGTGAGGGCGGGTTGCGGGTGACCTTGTATCTGCCAAGGGGCATGGACTGAGGGTATGGGTTACTGGTGCCGGCCGCTTCGCGGGTGAACCCGCTCCCACAGGTTTTTGCACCAGCCTCGGGCTTTGCATGGGCCTATCGGCCCGCTGTGGGAGCGGGTTCACCCGCGAAGAGGCCGGCACAGGCAAGCGAAATGTCACTCCCTGGTGACAATCCTGCCGTCCTTCGTGACATCCCGGCAAACCCCACTAGCTAGAATTCGCACACGACTGGCAAGGATCAAGCTGGCCCATGAGCACCTCCAACCTGCCTTCCACCCGCTGGCTCGACGCCCCGGCCCACACCGCCTGGCGCATTGCCGAAGGGCAGCGCCTGCTGGCCTTCGCCACGGCTTCGAAACTGCCCGATGGCTTCGGCAGCCTCGACGCCGCAGGCCTGCTCGCACCGGGTGCCCGAGCCGAAACCCTGATCACCGCTCGCATGACTCACTGTTTCGCCCTGGCCCACCTGCAGGGCGTGCCCGGTTACCTGGCCTATGCCGAACACGGTGTGGCTGCCCTGCGCGGCGCGCTGCAGGATGCCACCTACGGCGGCTGGTTCGCCCACCCCGGCGGCCACGACGACAGCGGCAAGGCGGCTTACCTGCATGCCTTCGTCGCTCTGGCCGCCAGCTCGGCGGTGATGGCAGGTGCTGGCGGTGCACCAGCCCTGCTGGCAGAGGCGGTGCAGGTGCTCGAAGCGCATTTCTGGAGCGAAGAGGAGGGCGCCCTGCGAGAGGCCTTCTCCCGCGCCTGGCAGTTGCCCGAGCAGTACCGTGGCGCCAACAGCAACATGCATGCGGTCGAGGCCTTCCTGGCCCTGGCAGACGTCACTGGCGACAGCCTGTGGTTGCAACGCGCCTTGCGCATCGCCGAACGCATCATCCATACCCATGCCGCCACCAACGGCCACCGGGTCATCGAGCATTTCGATGCCCTCTGGCAACCAATGCCGCACTACAACCAGGCGCACCCGGCCGACCACTTCCGGCCTTATGGCTCCACGCCCGGGCATGCCCTGGAGTGGGCGCGGTTGCTGCTGCACCTGGAAGCCAGCCTGGAACAGGCCGGCCTGCATGCCCCGCAGTGGCTGCCGGACTGTGCCCGCGCATTGTTCGATACAGCCTGCCAGCAGGCCTGGAGCGTCGATGGCGCGCCCGGTTTCGTCTACACCCTGGACTGGGCCGACCGCCCGGTGGTGCGCGCGCGCCTGCACTGGGTGCACGCCGAAGCCTGCGCCGCCGCCGCGGCCCTGTTGCAGCGCACGGGCGAGGCGCACTACGAGCAGTGGTACCGCCGTTGCTGGGACTTCATCGCCAACCATTTCATTGACCATGGCGCTGGCAGCTGGCACCACGAACTCGATGCGCACAACCAGCCGGCCGCAACCATCTGGCCAGGCAAGCCCGACCTCTACCATGCCTACCAGGCGCTGCTGCTGCCGGGCTTGCCACTGGCACCCAGCCTGGCCAGCGGCCTGGCCGGCAATGTAACCAAACGATGACATTCACGCATCGCTTCGTTACCTGGCGAGGCGAGCACGCTGTTTAGACTTCATGCAACGCAAGCGATCGACTTGCACGGCATAACAACAAGAAAGGTGCTTCGATGAATTCCACGCTCCGTCTCGCTGCCGCAATCTCACTGGCCTCCTTGTTCCCGCTGAGTGCCTTGGCTGCCGAACCCAAAGGCAGTGTCGAGGTGGTGCACTGGTGGACCTCCGGTGGTGAAAAAGCGGCGGTCGATGTGCTCAAGGCCCAGGTCGAAAAGGATGGCTTCACCTGGAAGGACGGCGCCGTCGCCGGTGGTGGTGGTGCCACCGCCATGACCGTGCTCAAGAGCCGCGCCGTGGCAGGCAACCCGCCGGGTGTCGCGCAGATCAAGGGCCCGGACATCCAGGACTGGGCGGCTACCGGCCTGCTCGACGCCGATGTGCTCAAGGGCGTGGCCAAGGACGAAAAGTGGGACTCCCTGCTCGACAAGAAGGTCGCAGACACCGTCAAGTACGACGGTGACTATGTCGCCGTGCCGGTAAACATCCACCGCATCAACTGGCTGTGGATCAACCCCGACGTCTTCAAGAAGGCCGGCATCGACAAGGCGCCAGCCACCCTCGACGAATTCTATGCCGCCGCCGACAAGCTCAAGGCTGCCGGCTTCATCCCGCTCGCCCATGGTGGCCAGCCGTGGCAGGACAGCACCGTGTTCGAAAGCGTGGTGTTGGCGGTGATGGGGGCCGATGGCTACAAGAAGGCCCTGGTCGACCTCGACAGCACGGCCCTGACCGGCCCGCAGATGGTCAAGGCGCTGACCGAACTGAAGAAGGTCGCCACCTACATGGACCCGGATGGCAAAGGCCAGGACTGGAACCTGGAAGCGGCCAAGGTCATCAATGGCAAGGCCGGCATGCAGATCATGGGCGATTGGGCCAAGAGCGAATGGACCCTGGCGAAGAAAACCGCCGGCAAGGATTACCAGTGCGTGCCATTCCCCGGCACCGACAAGGCCTTCCTGTACAACATCGACTCACTGGTGGTGTTCAAGCAGAACGACGCCGGCACCTCGGCCGGCCAGCAGGATATTGCCCGCAAGGTGCTGGGCGAGGACTTCCAGAAGGTCTTCAGCACCAACAAGGGGTCGATCCCGGTGCGCAACGACATGCTTGCCGACATGGGCAAGTACGGTTTCGACGCCTGTGCGCAAACCTCTGCCAAGGACTTCCTGGCCGACGCCAAGACCGGCGGCCTGCAGCCGAGCATGGCGCACAACATGGCTACCACGCTGGCCGTGCAGGGCGCGTTCTTCGATGTGGTGACCAACTACATCAACGACCCCAAGGCCGACCCGGCCGATGCGGCGAAGAAACTGGCAGCGGCGATCAAGGCTGCCCAGTAAACGCTGACTCGAAACTGGCGCGGTCTGATGTGGGAGCGGCCTTGTGTCGCGATAGGACCGCGAGGCGGTCCCCAATCCAGGCAGCGCAGTCCTTTCAGAACAGCTTCGTTCCGCAGGCCCCCGGGGCTGCTTCGCAGCCCTTTCGCGACACAAGGCCGCTCCCACAAAAAGCGGGCCGTTGTGCCTTCGAGGTGAACCATGACCACAGCAACCGCCCAACTGCGGGCCTCACCCCTGGACGCGCTACAGCGCTGGCTGCCCAAGCTGGTACTGGCCCCAAGCATGTTCATCGTCCTGGTGGGCTTCTACGGCTACATCCTCTGGACCTTCGTCCTGTCCTTCACCACTTCGACCTTCCTGCCGACCTACAAATGGGCCGGCCTGGCGCAGTACGCCCGGCTGTTCGACAACGACCGCTGGTGGGTGGCAAGCAAGAACCTGCTGCTGTTCGGCGGCCTGTTCATCGTCATCAGCCTGGTCATCGGCGTAGTGCTGGCGGTCTTGCTGGACCAGCGCATTCGTCGCGAAGGTTTCATCCGCACCATCTACCTGTACCCCATGGCGCTGTCGATGATTGTCACCGGCACCGCCTGGAAATGGCTGCTCAACCCCGGCATGGGCCTGGACAAGCTGCTGCGCGACTGGGGCTGGGAGGGCTTTCGCCTGGACTGGCTGATCGATCCCGACCGGGTGGTGTACTGCCTGGTGATCGCTGCCGTGTGGCAGGCCTCGGGCTTCATCATGGCAATGTTCCTCGCCGGCCTGCGTGGCGTCGACCCGTCGATCATCCGCGCCGCGCAGATCGACGGCGCCAGTCTGCCGCGCATCTACTGGCGCGTGGTGCTGCCCAGCCTGCGCCCGGTGTTCTTCAGCTCGCTGATGATTCTTTCGCACATTGCCATCAAGAGCTTCGACCTGGTGGCAGCCATGACGGCCGGCGGCCCAGGCTACTCGTCCGACCTGCCGGCGATGTTCATGTATTCGTTCACCTTCAGCCGCGGTCAGATGGGCATGGGCTCGGCCAGCGCCATCCTCATGCTCGGTGCGATCCTGGCCATCCTCGTGCCTTACCTGTACTCGGAGCTGCGGAGCAAACGCCATGCATAGCCCTCTCGACAAAGTGGTGCCGAGCCCGAGCCGCATCGCCATCCATGCGGTGCTGTTGCTGGCGGTGCTGCTGTACCTGGTGCCACTGGTGGTGATGCTGCTGACCAGCTTCAAGACCCCGGAAGACATCAGCACCGGCAACCTGCTGAGCTGGCCGGCGGCAATTACCGGCATCGGCTGGGTGAAGGCCTGGAGCACGGTCAGCGGTTACTTCTGGAACTCGATCATGATCACCGTGCCAGCGGTGCTGATCTCTACCGCCATTGGCGCACTGAACGGCTATGTGTTGTCGATGTGGCGCTTCCGCGGTTCGCAGCTGTTCTTCGGCCTGCTGCTGTTCGGCTGCTTCCTGCCGTTCCAGACCGTGCTGCTGCCGGCCTCGTTCACCCTCGGCAAGCTCGGCCTGGCCAGCACCACCACTGGCCTGGTACTGGTGCACGTGGTCTACGGCCTGGCCTTCACCACGCTGTTCTTCCGCAACTTCTACGTGAGCATCCCCGATGCGCTGGTCAAGGCTGCGCGCCTGGACGGCGCCGGGTTCTTCACCATCTTTCGCCGCATCATCCTGCCGATGTCCACGCCGATCATCATGGTCTGCCTGATCTGGCAGTTCACCCAGATCTGGAACGATTTCCTGTTCGGCGTGGTGTTCTCCAGCGGCGACTCGCAACCGATAACCGTGGCCCTGAACAACCTGGTCAACACCAGCACCGGGGCCAAGGAATACAACGTCGACATGGCGGCGGCGATGATCGCTGGCCTGCCAACCCTGCTGGTCTACGTGGTGGCAGGCAAATATTTCGTCCGCGGGCTGACTGCTGGCGCGGTAAAGGGGTAAGTCATGGCAACGCTCGAACTTCGCAATGTGAACAAGACCTACGGCAGCGGCTTGCCGGACACCCTCAAGGACATCCAGCTGTCGATCAAGGACGGCGAGTTCCTGATTCTGGTCGGCCCGTCTGGTTGCGGCAAGTCGACCTTGATGAACTGCATCGCCGGGCTGGAGCAGATCACCGGCGGTGCGATTCTCATCGACCAGCAGGACGTCAGCGGCATGAGCCCCAAGGACCGCGACATCGCCATGGTGTTCCAGTCCTACGCGCTGTACCCGACCATGAGCGTACGCGAGAACATCGAGTTCGGCCTGAAGATCCGCAAGCTGCCCCAGGCCGCCATCGACGAGGAAGTGGCGCGGGTGGCCAAGCTGTTGCAGATCGAGCACCTGCTGGCGCGCAAGCCGGCGCAGCTGTCCGGTGGCCAGCAGCAGCGTGTGGCCATGGGCCGGGCGCTGGCACGGCGGCCGAAGATCTACCTGTTCGATGAACCGCTGTCCAACCTCGATGCCAAGCTGCGCGTCGAGATGCGTACCGAAATGAAACTGATGCACCAGCGCCTGAAGACCACCACCGTGTACGTCACCCATGACCAGATCGAGGCCATGACCCTGGGCGACAAGGTGGCGGTGATGAAGGACGGCATCATCCAGCAGTTCGGTACCCCACAGCAGATCTACAACGACCCGGCCAACCAGTTCGTCGCCAGCTTCATCGGTTCGCCGCCGATGAACTTCATCCCGGTGCGCCTGACCAAACAGGATGGCCGCCTGCTGGCGCTGCTCGACAGCGGCCAGGCGCGCTGCGAACTGCCTCTGGGGCTGGGTGCCGACGAACTCGAGGGGCGCGAGATCATTCTGGGAATCCGCCCCGAGCAGATCGCGCTGGGCTCCGGGGAGGGCAACGGCATGCCGGGCATCCGCGCCGAGGTGCAGGTAACCGAGCCCACCGGGCCGGACCTGCTGGTGTTCGTCACCCTCAACCAGACCAAGGTCTGCTGCCGCCTGGCGCCGGATGTGGCGTGCCGGGTCGGCGACAGCCTGAACCTGCAATTCGACCCGGCCCGGGTGTTGCTGTTCGACGCCGCCAGCGGCGAGCGCCTGCACCTGGCCACTACTGCCGCAACCATGAAAGACAACGTGGCGCACTTCAAAGGCCGATAACTCGTCTACACCGTCAATAAGAAAAAAGAGGACGCAAAGGGATGGAACAGCGCAAACGCATCAGGACATTGGGCTCGCTGGCCTTGCTCGCTCCACTGGCGATGGCCGCCGGCAGCGGCGCGCAGGCTGCCGAGGCCTTTTCCAGCGAATCGAAGTGGATGACCGGCGATTGGGGCGGCACCCGCACCGAGCTGCTGGAAAAGGGCTATGACTTCACCCTCGATTATGTCGGTGAGGTTGCCGGCAACCTGCACGGTGGTTACAACGACGACAAGACCGCGCGCTACAGCGACCAGTTCGCCCTCGGCGTGCACCTGGATTTGCAGAAAATCTTCGGCTGGCACGATGCCGAGTTCAAGCTGGCGATCACCGAGCGCAGCGGCCGCAACCTGTCCAACGACCGCATCAGCGACCCGCGCGCCGGGCAGTTCAGCTCGGTGCAGGAAGTGTGGGGCCGCGGCCAGACTTGGCGCCTGACCCAGATGTGGGTCAAGCAGAAGTACTTCGACGGTGCACTGGACGTGAAATTCGGCCGCTTCGGCGAGGGCGAGGACTTCAACAGCTTCCCCTGCGACTTCCAGAACCTGGCCTTCTGCGGCTCGCAGGTGGGCAACTGGGTCGGCGGTATCTGGTACAACTGGCCGGTCAGCCAGTGGGCGCTGCGGGTGAAATACAACATCACCCCGGAATTCTTCGTTCAGGTCGGTGCCTTCGAGCAGAACCCTTCCAACCTGGAAACCGGCAACGGCTTCAAGCTCAGTGGCAGCGGCACCAAAGGCGCTATCCTGCCGGTGGAGGCGGTGTGGTCACCCAAGGTCAACGGCCTGCCGGGCGAATACCGCCTGGGTTACTACTACAGCACGGCCAAGGCCGACGATGTGTTCGATGACGTCAACGGCAACCCGCAGGCGCTCACGGGCGAAGCCTTCAAGTCGCACTCCAGCAAGCATGGCTGGTGGGTAGTGGCACAGCAGCAGGTCACTGCCCATGGCGGCGACGTAAACCGTGGCCTGAGCCTGTTCGCCAACTTCACCGTGCACGACAAGGCCACCAACGTGGTCGATAACTACCAGCAGGTTGGCCTGGTCTACAAAGGCGCCTTCGACGCCCGGCCCAAGGACGATATCGGCTTCGGCGTGGCGCGCATTCATGTGAATGACGATGTGAAGAAGCGCGCCGAACTGCTCAACGCCCAGAGCGGCATCAGCGATTACGACAACCCGGGCTTCGTACCGCTGCAGCGTACCGAGTACAACGCCGAGCTCTACTACGGCTTCCACGTTACCAACTGGCTGACCGTGCGGCCCAACCTGCAATACATCAAGAGCCCGGGCGGGGTGGATGAGGTGGACAACGCGCTGGTCGCAGGTTTGAAGATTCAGTCGTCATTCTGAGAGCAATTGTTGTAAATTTACGCCAATCCACTTCGGTACCCGGCACCCACTGGTCTTCAGTGGTTGTCGGGGATAGGCCGAGACAGCGCTATCTCAAACAACAAGAGCTCTGAACCATGCCCGAACATCCGCTCCATCGCTTCTTCACCTCGCAGCGGCCGCGGCCGACATTCGAGTGGGAGCGTTACCAGCAGCGCGATGTGCTGATCATCGACCATCCCCGTTGCCAGGCGGTGTTCAGCCGTCAGGGTGCGCAATTGCTGCATTTTCAACCGGCGGGTGAACGGCCCTGGCTGTGGTGCGCCGAGCAGTGGCCGCAGGTTGGGGCGATCCGCGGTGGTGTGCCGGTGTGCTGGCCATGGTATGGCCGCCACCCCAGCGAGGACTTGTGGCCGGCCCATGGCTGGGCGCGCCTGCTCGACTGGAAGCTGGTGGGCAGCCGGGAGGACGAAGAGGGCGTAACCCTGAAATGGCGGCTGGACCTGTGCGACTGGCAGGTCGACCTGCACGCCCGGCTGGGTAGCCGCATGGAACTGAGCCTGAGCACCGAGCACCAGGACAGCGAACCCTGCCAGCTGAGCCATGCCCTGCTGGCCTACTGGCGCATCAGTGACGTGTCCGAGATAGCGCTGTCCGGGCTCGAGGATATCGAAGGCTACGACCGCCTGAACCGTCAGGCCTGCCGTGAGGATGGCGCGCTGAAGCTCAAGGGCGGCTGCCAGAAGGTCTACCCCGGCACGCCGCGGGTGCAACTGCAGGACCCGGCCTGGCAGCGCGAGCTATGCATCGATACCGGTGACAGCGACGACACGGTGGTCTGGCACCCGGGCAATCGCCCGCTGATGGGCGTGACCGGGCGTGAATGCCAACGCTTCGTCTGCGTCGAGGCTGCCAGCGGCGGTGGCGAGGGCCTGAGCCTGGCGCCGGGGCAGCGTGCCCACCTGCGCCTGCAGGCGCACCGGCTTAGCTGAGCTCGTCGTCCTCGATCGGGTAGCGGCTGGCGTTGAGGCTTTCCTTGATCTTGCGCAGGTGCGGCTGGAAGTCCACGCCGCGGCGCAGGGTCATGCCGGTGGCCAGCACATCGAGCACGGTCAGCTGGATGATCCGTGAGGTCATCGGCATGTAGATGTCGGTGTCTTCGGGCAGCGGAATGTGCAGGCTCAGGCTGCAGGCATTGGCCAGTGGCGAACCGGCGGCGGTCAGCCCCAGCACCGAGGCGCCGTTCTCTCGGGCCAGGCGGGCCACATCGACCAGTTCGCGGGTACGCCCGGTGTAGGAGATGATCACGAACAGGTCGCCGGTGTGCGCCACCGAGGCCAGCATGCGCTGCATCAGCACGTCGGCGTGCGCCGATACTGCCAGGTTGAAGCGGAAGAACTTGTGCTGGGCATCCAGCGCCACCGGGGCCGAGGCGCCCAGGCCGAAGAAGTGGATCTGCCGGGCCTGGATCATCATGTCCACGGCGCGGCTGACCTGCTGCGGGTCGAGCTGCTGGCAGGCGCTGTCGAGCGAGGCGATGGCACTGGCGAAGATCTTCTGGGTGTAGGCTGCCGGGTCATCGTCGGCCTCCACCGCGCGGCTGACGTAGGCGGCGCCGCTGGCCAGGCTCTGCGCCAGCTGCAGCTTGAGCTCGGGGTAGCCGCTGACGCCGAACGAGCGGCAGAAGCGGTTGACAGTCGGTTCGCTGACCTTGGCCGCCTGGGCCAGCGCAGCGATGCTGAAGCGGGTGGCTTGTTGCGGGTTGAGCAGGATGACTTCGGCGACTTTGCGTTCGGCCTTGTTCAGCTCGTCGAGGCGGCCCTGGATCTGTTCCAGGAGGTTTCGCACGCGGTCCATGGGTGTGTCCTTGGGTCGGGAAGACAGCCGGCTGTGGAAGCAGCAGGCTTTTTGCACGGTCGTCTATCGTACTGTCGGCGCGGTTGGCGTACCACTTGTCTGTAACACTTGCGTGTAATGTTGTGGTTTTTACTACATTATCCCTTGAAAACCGTATGTGAAAGCGGTATTCCTAGACCAACTTTAGGAAAGAACCAACATCATGGCTGCAATCAGTGTCGAACCTTGCACCTTTGCCCTGTTTGGCGCCCTCGGCGATCTGGCATTGCGCAAGCTGTTTCCTGCGCTTTACCAGCTTGACCGGGCCAACTTGTTGCACCCGGAAACCCGCCTGCTGGCGCTGGCCCGCGAGGCAGGTAGTGCGCAGGGCCACCTGGACAGCATCGAAGCGCACCTGCGCCGGCACGTACCCGAGGCCGATATCGAGCCCGCCGCGCTGGGCCGTTTCCTTGCCAGGCTGAGCTACCAGCATCTGGACTTCCTCCAGCCCGAGGGCTACCAGGCCCTGGCCGAGCAGTTGCCTGGCGAGCTGCCGCTGATTGCCTACTTCGCCACCGCTGCGGCGGTGTACGGGGCCATCTGCGAAAACCTCGACAAGGCCGGGCTGGCCGCACGCACCCGTGTGGTGCTGGAGAAGCCCATCGGCCACGACCTGGAGTCGTCGCGCCGGGTAAACGATGCCGTGGCACGGTTCTTCCCGGAGGGCCGGGTCTACCGTATCGACCACTACCTGGGCAAGGAAACGGTGCAGAACCTGATCGCCCTGCGTTTCGCCAACAGCCTGTTCGAAACCCAGTGGAACCAGAATTCCATCTCCCATGTGGAGATCACCGTCGCCGAGAAGGTCGGTATCGAAGGCCGCTGGGGCTACTTCGACAAGGCCGGCCAGCTTCGCGACATGATCCAGAACCACCTGCTGCAGCTGCTGTGCCTGATCGCCATGGACCCGCCCAGCGAACTGTCGGCCGATGCCATCCGTGACGAGAAGGTCAAGGTACTCAAGGCCCTGGCACCGATCACCGGTGAAGGGCTGAGCACCCGTGTGGTGCGCGGCCAGTACATCGCCGGCTACAGCGATGGCAAGCCGGTGCCCGGTTACCTGGAAGAAGACAACGCCAACGCCCAGAGCGACACCGAAACCTTCGTCGCCCTGCGTGCCGACATCCGCAACTGGCGCTGGTCGGGGGTGCCGTTCTACCTGCGTACCGGCAAGCGCATGCCGCAGAAGCTGTCGCAGATCGTCATCCACTTCAAGGAAACCCCGCACTACATCTTCGCCCCGGAACAGCGTTTGCAGATCGGTAACAAGCTGATCATCCGCTTGCAACCGGACGAAGGCATCTCTTTGCGGGTGATGACCAAGGAGCAGGGCCTGGACAAAGGCATGCAACTGCGCAGTGGCCCGTTGCAGCTGAATTTCTCCGATACCTGGCGCAGTGCAAGGATTCCGGATGCCTACGAGCGGCTGTTGCTCGAAGTGATGCGCGGCAACCAGAACCTGTTCGTGCGCAAGGACGAAATCGAGTATGCCTGGAAGTGGTGCGACCAGCTGATCGCCGGCTGGCGTAACGCGGGCGATGCACCCAAGCCATATGCGGCAGGCTCCTGGGGGCCGATGAGCTCGATTGCACTGATCACACGCGATGGGAGGGCGTGGTATGGGGATATCTGAACTGAAACTGCCAGCGGTTGTGAACGTCCATGAACTGGCGGATGCGGCCGCGCTTGCGGCCACCCAGGCCCATGACGTGGCCGAGCGCCTGCGTGCAGCCGTTGCCACCAAGGGTCAGGCCTGCGTGGTGCTGTCGGGCGGTCGCAGCCCGGTACCTTTCCTCGAGAAACTGGCCGGCGAAAGCCTCGACTGGGGCAAAGTCACCGTCAGCCTGGCCGATGAGCGCTGGGTGCCGGTGGAGCACGCCGACAGCAACGCCGGCCTGCTGGCCCGTCACCTGTTCAAGGGTGCAGCGGCCAAGGCCCGCTTCGTTGGCCTGTATCAGCAGGCGGAAAACCTCGATGCCGCTGCGGACAAGGCCGACCAGGCCCTGGCCGAGCTGCCGCCGATCGACGTACTGGTGCTGGGCATGGGGGATGATGGCCATACCGCCTCGCTGTTCCCCGCCAGTCCCAACCTGGAAGCAGGCCTCGACCTGGCCAGCCCGCGCCGCTGCCTGCCTTTGCTGGCACCGAGCGTGCCGCACCAGCGCCTGTCGATGACCCGCTCGCTGCTGGCCACCTCTGCCTTTACCGCGCTGTCCGTACAAGGGCAGGGCAAACTCGCTACCCTGCGCGCCGCGCTGGCTGGCAACGACCTTACCGAAATGCCGATTCGCGCTTTTCTTCACGCCCCCCTGGACATCTACTGGTGCCCATGAGCCAAGGATCCACAGTCATGACCACCCTCGAACGCCCACAGCCCAAGCTCTCGATGGCCGACAAAGCCGCACGGATCGACGCCATTTGCGAAAAGGCGCGCATCCTGCCGGTGATCACCATTGCCCGCGAGGAAGATATCCTGCCGCTGGCTGACGCCCTGGCCGCCGGCGGTATCCGTACCCTGGAAGTGACCTTGCGCTCGCAGCACGGCCTGAAGGCCATCCAGGTGTTGCGCGAGCAGCGCCCGGAGCTTTGTGTCGGTGCCGGCACCGTGCTCGATCGCGGCATGTTCGCCGCGGTTGAAGCTGCGGGTGCGCAATTCGTCGTTACCCCAGGCATCACCCAGGATATTCTCGAAGCCGGTGTGGATAGCGAGATCCCGCTGCTGCCAGGTATCAGCACGCCGTCCGAAATCATGATGGGCTACGCCCTGGGCTACCGCCGCTTCAAGCTGTTCCCGGCGGAGATCAGTGGCGGCGTTGCGGCGATCAAGGCTTTCGGTGGCCCGTTCGGCGATATTCGTTTCTGCCCTACGGGCGGTGTGAACCCGGCCAACGTGCGCAACTACATGGCGCTGCCCAATGTGATGTGTGTGGGTGGCACCTGGATGCTCGACAGCAGCTGGATCAAGAACGGCGATTGGGCGCGGATCGAAGCGTGCAGTGCGGAGGCGATGGCGCTGCTGGACGCCAATTGAATTTGTTGTGTGCTTTACGGCTTATGGGGCGCTTGGTCGGCGCCCCTTTTTTTGCCTGCAGTTCTTGCAGTGCCTGTACCGGCCCTTTCGCGGGTGAACCCGCTCCCACAGGTACTGTACAGTTGCTGAGTGCAGCGCGATCCCTGTGGGAGCGGGTTCACCCGCGAAGAGGCCGGCACAGGCACACAAAAAAGCCCGCATCAAACGATGCGGGCTTCTTCATTAATCACACCAGGGCTCAGGCTGCCTTGGCTTCCTGCTGGCTCAGCGAGCGGTTCAGTGCGCTGAACAGTGCCTTGAAACTGGCCGTGGTGATGTTTTCATCGATGCCCACGCCATGTACCGGGCGGCCACCGGCCACGCGCAGTTCGATGTAGGCCGCCGCCTTGGCATTGGTACCGGCGCCAATCGCATGCTCGTTGTAATCCATGATCTCCACGGCAATCGGCAGGCCGGCCACCAGCGCCTCCAGGGCGCCGTTGCCCTTGCCACGCCAGTGCAGGGTGGTTTCGCCTTCACCGGCGACTTCCACTTCCACGGCACTATGGCCGTTCTCTTCCTGCAGGCGATGGCTGACCAGCGCGTAAGGGGCGTTGGCCTGGAGGTATTCCTTGTGCAACAGGCTGTAGATCTGCTGGGCGGTCATTTCCAGGCCCAGGCGGTCGGTTTCACCCTGTACCACCTGGCTGAATTCGATCTGCATGCGGCGTGGCAGGCTGATGCCGTATTCCTGTTCGAGCAGGTAGGTGATACCGCCTTTGCCCGACTGGCTGTTGACGCGGATCACTGCCTCGTAGCTGCGACCGATGTCGGCCGGGTCGATCGGCAAGTAAGGGACTTCCCACAGCTCGCCTTCCTGCTGCTTGGCGAAGCCCTTGCGGATCGCGTCCTGGTGCGAGCCGGAGAACGCGGTGTGGACCAGGTCGCCCACGTATGGGTGGCGTGGGTGCACCGGCAGCTGGTTGCACTCTTCGACCACCTTGCGCACGCCGTCGATGTCGGAAAAGTCCAGCAGCGGGTCGATGCCCTGGGTGTAGAGGTTCAATGCCAGGGTCACCAGGTCGACGTTACCGGTACGCTCGCCGTTGCCGAACAGGCAGCCTTCGGCGCGATCGGCACCGGCCATGAGGCCCAGCTCGGTGGCGGCAATGCCAGTGCCACGGTCGTTGTGGCAGTGCAGGCTGATGATTACGCTGTCGCGACGGCTGACATTACGGCAGAACCACTCGATCTGGTCGGCGTAGATGTTCGGCGTGGACACTTCCACGGTGGCCGGCAGGTTGAGGATGATCTTGTGCTCAGGCGTCGGGTTCCACACCTCGATCACCGCGTCGCAGACTTCCTTGGCGAACTCCATCTCGGTGGCGCTGAAGGTTTCCGGCGAGTACTGGAAGGTCCACTGGGTTTCCGGCTGCTGGGCGGCGTACTTGACGAACAGCTTGGCTGCGTTCACCGCAATGTCCTTCACGCCTTGCTTGTCCTGGTTGAAGACGATGCGGCGGAACGACGGGCTGGTGGCGTTGTACAGGTGGACGATGGCCTTTTTCGCCCCGCGCAGCGATTCGAAGGTGCGGGCGATGAGGTCTTCACGGGCCTGGGTGAGCACCTGGATGGTAGTGTCGTCCGGGATGTGGCCGTCTTCGATCAGCATGCGCACGAAGTCGAAATCGGTCTGCGAGGCGGACGGGAACGAGGCTTCGATTTCCTTCACGCCAACCTGCACCAGGGTCTTCCAGAAACGCAGCTTCTTCTCCGAATCCATTGGCTCGATCAGCGACTGGTTGCCATCACGCAGGTCGGAACTACACCAGATTGGTGCGGCAGTGATGGTCTTCGACGGCCAGGTACGGTCAGGCAGGTCGATGGTCGGGAAAGCGCGGTATTTCTTCGAAGGGTCTTTGAGCATGGTCATGGAAGCAATCCTTTTGTGTGCGGCCGAGATCGGGCCTGCCGGGCGATAACGAGATGTAAAGGCGAGGCGACGCGATTCAGCCTGGTAGTCGGGCGCTGACCAGGCAGAGGCTGCGATGTTGTCGGAGCAGGATGAGGGTGCTGAAGGTTTTCATGCTTTCAACCCTAACCAGTGGGGTGGGGGATGGCAAGCGTTCAGAAAAAATTGAGAGGAATGCTTAAAAAATACCAATAGGCGAGATTTTATGGCTTTATTTTACTGAGTGCTTCTTTATTTTTGCGCGGTATTTTTCGATGGCGCAACACAGTTGAACTGATGTCGACTGTGCTGGCCCTTTCGCGGGTAAACCCGCTCCCACAGGTGCAGCGCTATCCCTGTGGGAGCGGGTTTACCCGCGAAAGGGCCAGTACTGCCAACTCAGATCTCAGGGCTGGAACGCCCCAATGAATATCGCCGGATCCACCCGCGCATCATTCAGGCTGACGTTCCAGTGCATGTGCGGCCCGGTAGCCCGCCCGGTCGAGCCCACACGCCCGACCACTTCGCCCCGGCGCAGCTGCTGCCCAACCTGCACATCGATCTTCGACATATGGCAGAACATGCTGATGAAGCCCTGTCCGTGGTCGACGAACACCGTGCGGCCATTGAAGAAGTAATCGCCCACCAGGATCACCTTGCCATTGGCCGGGGTCTTGATTGGCGTGCCTGCCGGCACCGCGAAATCCAGCCCGGCATGCGGGTTGCGTTCTTCGCCATTGAAGAAGCGGCGCACGCCGAACTTGCTCGACAGCGGGCCGCTTACCGGCTTGTCGAGGATCAGGTTGCTGGGCAGGGTGGGGCTGAAGCTGCGGTAAGCCTTTATCTGCTCGGCCAGCTCACGGTCGATGCGCTTGAGGTCGGCCGGGTTCGGGTTGACCTGGCGGGTGTTCTTCAGGGTGATGCGCTGCTCGGGGTACTTTTTACTACCTACGCTGAAAGGCAGGGTACGGCCGCCCTGGCTCAGCACCGCAGTGCCGGGCTTTTGGGTCAACGGGATGCCGACGATGGCCAGCCAGTTGTCCTGCTCCTTCACCACCAGCACCGGTTTGCCGTCGAAGCGGGCGCTGGGCGCGCTGGCTGCGGGGCCAAGGTCGACCACCGCCACGCCGCCGGGTACCGGCTTGTTCAGCGTGCGGGTGATGTAGCTGGCCTGGGCGCCACCGGTCAGCAGCAGGAGGGAAAGGGCAAGCAGGGGCGCGAGCAGGCGGGGCATGTGTCAGTCCAGAAGTGAGAGGGTGACCGGGGTCAGGTGGTTGTCTTCGACTCGCACCAAAAGCTCGCCTTCGTTCAGGCGGGCGGTCAGGCGCTGGCCGTTGCGGGTCTGTTCGGCGCTGCGGATGGCCTGGCCCTGTTCGTCCAGCAGAATGCTGTAGCCGCGGGCGAGGGTGGCCAGCGGGCTGACCACCTGCAGCGTCTGCAACTGGGCCTGGAAGCGCTGGCGGCGGTCCTTCAGCACTTCGCGCATCGCCCGTGGCAGGCGCTCGGCCAGGCTGTCCAGGCGTTGGCCCAGCAGTTTCAGGGTGCGCCCCGGGTGCTGCGCGGCCAGGCGGGTGTCCAGGCGTGCCAGCAGCTGATGGCGCTGGTTGAGGTTGAGCATGAATGCACGGCGCAGGCGCATGTCCAGGTCGTCCAGACGCTGGGCCTGCTGGCGCAGGCGCTCGCCCGGGTGGCGCAGGCGTCGGGTCAGCGACTCCAGGCGCAGGCGGTCGTGGGTAAGGCGGTTCTGCATGCGCAGCAACAGGCGCCGTTGCAGGCCATCCAGCCGTTGCTGCAGGCCACTGTTGTCGGGGGCCAGCAGTTCGGCTGCGGCAGAGGGTGTGGGGGCGCGCATGTCGGCGACGAAGTCGCTGATCGATACATCGGTCTCATGGCCTACAGCGCTGACAATCGGCGTGACACAGGCAGCCACGGCCCGCGCCACGGCTTCTTCGTTGAAGCACCACAAGTCCTCCAGCGAGCCGCCGCCCCGGGCCAGGATCAGCGCATCGAACCCGAGGCTGTCGGCCAGGCGGATGGCGCGCACGATCTGGGCGATGGCTTCGCGGCCCTGTACTGCGGTGGGGATCAGGTTCAGTTCCACCTGCGGGGCACGGCGACCGAACACACTGATGATGTCGCGGATCACCGCGCCAGTGGGCGAGGTGATGATGCCGATGCGCTGCGGGTGGGCCGGCAGCGGCCGCTTGCGTTCGGCGCTGAACAGCCCCTCGGCACCCAGCTTCTCTTTCAGTGCCTCGAAGGCCAGGCGCAGGGCGCCGTCGCCGGCCGGCTCGACAGTGTCGAGAATCAGCTGGTAATCGCCACGCCCCTCGAACAGCGAAACCTTGCCGCGTACCCGCACCGCCAGGCCGTCGCGCAGGGCCTGGCGCACCCGCGTGGCGTTCTGCCGGAACAGCGCGCAGCGCACCTGCGCGCCGCTGTCCTTCAGGGTGAAGTACATGTGGCCGGACGCAGGGCGGGCGAGGTTGGATATCTCGCCTTCCACCCACACGCTGCGGAACACGTCTTCCAGCAGCACACGGGCGCGGCCGTTGAGTTGGCTGACGGTAAGGACCTCGCGGTCCAGGCCGAGTCGTTCGAAAGGGTCTCTGATCATGGCGGGCATCATAAAGGACATCGGCCCCGGTTGTCTGTCCTGGCCCTGTCGCCGGCCCAGCCCTTTGGGCTGCGCTGTCGCGTAGATAACTGAAAGTGCAAGCAATCCGCATACCCTGTGGGGGCGGCTTTAGCCGCGAAGAATCCAACGCGGTGCATGGCACCGGCTGCGCCGGTGTTCGCGGCTAAAGCCGCTCCCACAGGGCCCCTGCCAATTCAATGAGTTATGTGCAGTTCTATGGGGCCGGCCCTTCAGGCCTGCATCGCCGTCACGAACTGGCGCACCATCGAACCTGCATCCCGCCTGCAAGCCATCGCCACAGTACTCTCACACCCTCCCTCCAGCGCCACGAAGCTGACTGAGGCAGGCGCAATTTCACGCATGCATTCCGGCAACAACGCCACCCCAAACCCCGCCTGAATCAGCTGCAACTGGGTGGTCTTGCGCGACAGCACCTGCGCCGCGCGCGGGAAAAAGCCCGCCTCCATGCACATCGAGGCCGACAGGTAGCTCAGCCCACCACGGTCCCGGTGCGGAATGGAAATGAAGCGCTCCTCGCGCAACTGCTCAAGCCTCACCTGTGCCGCACCAGCCAGTGGATGCCCGTCGGCAACCGCCAGCAGCAGTGGCTCGCTGAACAGTTCATGCAGCAGCACCCCTTCATGCTGTCGCAACACAGGCAAACGCAGCAGGCCGATATCCAGGCGTCCATCAGCAATATCCTCCAGTTGCGCCTCCGACGACTGCTGGGCAATTTCCAGTGAAACCCCTGGGTTGTCGCGCAAGTAGCCGCCCAGGCGAGCCAGCAGCGGGCCGGTCAGCGGTACGGTACTGGAGTGGTTCAGGCGCAGGCTGCCCTGCAGCCCTTCACCAATGTCGCGGGTCACCCGCTCGGCCTGCGCCAGGTCGGCCAGCAAGCGCCGTGCCCGTTCCAGCAAAGCCTGGCCGGCCAGGGTCAGGCGTGGCAGACGCGCGGTGCGCTCGAACAGTGGCGTACCCAGTTGCTGCTCCAACTCCTTGATCTGTCGGCTCAGCGCCGACTGGGCGATGTACAGCCGCTCGGCGGCAGCGCTGAAGCTGCCGCATTCGGCGATTTCCACGAAGTAACGCAACTGGCGAATCGACGTCATGTCATGCCTTTTCGAGATGGGTGTGGCGATAAAGGCATATTAGTCGGCATGGCTCGTGGCTGGCTAACCTTTGCCTGTCTTCCGAGGAATCGTTGCCATGCTCGCCCAACTATCGTTTTCCGGCCTTGACTGGCTACCCATCCTGCTTGGTGTCGGCGTTGCCTACATCGTCTTCGGTATCGCCGGCTTCGGCACCGCGCTGGTGGCCGGCCCAGTGCTGATCCACTTCATGCCGCTGTCGCGGATCATTCCGCTGCTGGTGCTGCTGGACTTCGTCGCAGCCTTCGGCAACCTGTTGCCCTCGCGCCGCGATGTCGTGCGCAGCGAACTGCTGCGGCTACTGCCGTTCATGGCCATTGGCTGCACGCTGGGTGTGGTATTCCTGCTGCAGCTGAAGTCCGACCTGTTGCTGCTGCTGATGGGCCTGTTCGTCACGGCCTATGCCGTGTACGGGCTAGCGGTGAAGGTGCGGCCGGCCAGCCTGTCCGGTTTCTGGGCAATGCCCATGGGTACGGCAGGCGGGCTGTTCGGTGCCTTGTTCGGCAGCGGCGGCTTCCTTTATGCGCTGTACCTGAGTGCCCGGCTGGAGGCCAAGGAGCAGGTACGCGCCACCCAGAGCGCGCTGATCAGTTGCAGTACCGTGGTGCGTCTGACGCTGTTCCTGATCGCTGGCGTGTATGCCGACCCAAGCCTGCTGCTGCTCGCCGCCTGCCTGTTGCCGGTCATGCTTGTCGGCCTCTGGGCGGGGCGCAGGCTTACCCATCGGCTGTCCCGCGAAGCCTTCGTGCGCCTGGTCACGTGGCTGGTGCTGGCCAGCGGCCTGGCGTTGATCGGTCGCTATCTCAGCGCCTGAGCAGGCGGTAGAATTGCGCCATTACCGCAGTTTTTCAGGCTTGTCCCGTTCATGAACACCCAGAGCATCATCGTTCCCAAGCTGTCTACCGTCCCGGTGCACGAAGCCCGTGCCCGCGCCATCCTGCGCTGGCTGGTGCGCGAGAAAGTGGTCGAGGAACAGCTGACCACCTGTGGCCGCACCGGCAACCGCATGGGCCATGCCCTGGCCGAAGGGGCCCGCAAAGTGGCCCTGCACCCGCAAAAACTGCCCTTCGGCGAGCAAGTCAACGGCCTGGAGGTGATGCTCAAACGCTGCATCTATACCCCTACCGAAGGTTTCCTCGAAGAGGCCGGTTGCCCCGAGTGCCGGCGCGAGGTGGGCGAGCCGCTGTTCGAAAGCCTGGAAGAATGGATGCCGGCGGTGAGCGACAACTTCACCTGCCCGTTGTGCGGGTTCGAAGATGACATCAATGGCTTCATTTACCTGCAGCCATGTGCCTTTTCCAACCTGGGGTTCATCTTCAACAACTGGGGCGAGGCCGGGTTTACCCAGGCCTTTCTCGACAGCTTCGCCGACTGGCTCGACCAGCCGGTGGCCGTGGTACAGGTAAAACTGCCACAAGGCTGACCGAAGGCCCTTATTTTGCATTGAGCGGCGCGCCGTGCATGAGTATAATGGCGCGCTTCCATTTTTCCCGCCCGGGAGCCCCCGCGATGCTGCGTATCAGCCAAGAAGCCCTGACCTTCGACGATATCCTCCTTGTACCTGGCTATTCCGAGGTACTGCCCAATGAAGTCAGTCTCAAGACCCGTTTGACCCGCGGCATCGAGCTGAACATTCCGCTGGTTTCCGCTGCCATGGATACCGTGACCGAAGCGCGCCTGGCCATTGCCATGGCCCAGGAAGGCGGCATCGGCATCATCCACAAGAACATGACCATCGAACAGCAGGCCAGCGAAGTGCGCAAGGTCAAGAAGTTCGAGGCTGGCGTGGTCAAGGACCCGATCACCATCGACGCCGACGCCACCGTGCGCGACCTGTTCGACCTGACCCGCCTGAACAACATCTCCGGTGTACCGGTGCTGGCGAACGGCGACCTGGTCGGCATCGTCACTTCTCGTGACGTGCGCTTCGAAAGCCGCCTGGATGCCAAGGTCCGCGACGTGATGACCCCGAAAGAGCGTCTGGTCACCGTCCGCGAAGGCGCCGACAAGAACGAAGTCCGCGAGCTGCTGCACAAGCACCGCCTGGAAAAAGTCCTGATCGTCGACGACAAGTTCAACCTCAAGGGCATGATGACCGTCAAGGACATCGAAAAGGCCAAGGCCTACCCGCTGGCCAGCAAGGACGACCAGGGTCGTCTGCGCGTCGGCGCCGCGGTCGGCACCGGCAAGGACACCGGCGAGCGCGTTGCCGCCCTGGTGGCTGCTGGTGTTGACGTGGTTGTGGTCGACACCGCCCACGGTCACTCCAAAGGTGTGATCGACCGCGTTCGCTGGGTCAAGGAAACCTACCCGCAAGTGCAGGTGATCGGCGGCAACATCGCCACCGGCGCTGCCGCCAAGGCGCTGGCCGAAGCTGGCGCTGACGCGGTCAAGGTCGGTATCGGCCCAGGCTCGATCTGCACCACCCGTATCGTTGCCGGTGTCGGCGTGCCGCAAATCAGCGCCATCGCCAACGTTGCCGCTGCGCTGGAAGGCACTGGCGTGCCGCTGATCGCCGACGGCGGCATCCGCTTCTCGGGTGACCTGTCCAAGGCCATCGTCGCCGGTGCTTCCTGCGTGATGATGGGTTCTATGTTCGCCGGTACCGAAGAGGCACCGGGTGAAGTCGAACTGTTCCAGGGCCGTTCCTACAAGGCCTACCGTGGCATGGGCTCGCTGGGTGCCATGGCACAGGCGCAAGGCTCGTCTGACCGCTACTTCCAGGACTCCTCGGCCGGTGCCGAGAAGCTGGTACCGGAAGGCATCGAAGGCCGTGTTCCCTACAAGGGCGCGCTGGCCGCGATCATCCACCAGCTGATGGGCGGCCTGCGTTCGTCCATGGGCTACACCGGCAGCGCAACCATCGAAGAGATGCGCACCAAGCCGGAATTCGTGCGCATCACCGGTGCCGGCATGGCCGAGTCCCACGTGCATGACGTGCAGATCACCAAAGAAGCCCCTAACTACCGCGTAGGCTGAGGCTTCTGGCAATTCAAGCATGCGGGGCTGTCGTGACAGCCCCGCGTCGTTTCCGATTTCCACTGACGAGATTGAGTCATGGCCCTCGACATTCACGCTCACCGCATCCTGATCCTCGATTTCGGTTCCCAGTACACCCAGCTGATCGCCCGCCGCGTGCGCGAAATCGGCGTGTACTGCGAGCTGCATCCATTCGACATGGACGATGAAGCGATCCGCGAATTCAACCCGCGCGGCATCATCCTCGCCGGCGGCCCCGAGTCGGTCCACGAAGCCAACAGCCCGCGCGCCCCGCAGGCGGTGTTCGACCTGAACGTACCAGTGCTGGGCATCTGCTACGGCATGCAGACCATGGCCGAGCAGATGGGCGGCAAGGTCGAAGGTTCCGACCTGCGTGAATTCGGTTATGCCCGTGTGGACGTGGTCGGCAAGAGCCGCCTGCTCGACGGCATCGAAGACCACATCGACGCTGACGGCGTACTGGGCCTGGACGTGTGGATGAGCCACGGCGACAAGGTCACCCAGATGCCGGGCAACTTCCACGTGCTGGCCAGCACCCCGAGCTGCCCGATCGCCGGCATGTTCGACGACGCGCGCGGCTACTACGGCGTGCAGTTCCACCCGGAAGTGACCCACACCAAGCAGGGCGGTCGCATCCTGTCCCGCTTCGTGCAGGACATCTGCGGCTGTGAAGCCCTGTGGACTCCGTCCAACATCGTCGAAGACGCCATTGCCCAGGTGCGTGAGCAGGTCGGTTCGGCCAACGTCCTGCTGGGCCTGTCCGGCGGCGTCGACAGCTCGGTTGTTGCCGCGCTGCTGCACCGCGCCATCGGCGACCAGCTGACCTGCGTATTTGTCGACAACGGCCTGCTGCGCCTGCACGAAGGCGACCAGGTGATGGCCATGTTCAAGGAGAACATGGGCGTCAAGGTCATCCGCGCCGACGCCGAGAAGCAGTTCCTCGACAACCTGGCCGGCGAAGCCGACCCGGAGAAGAAGCGCAAGATCATCGGCCGCACCTTCATCGACGTGTTCGATGCCGAAGCCAGCAAGCTGGAAAACATCCAGTTCCTCGCCCAAGGCACCATCTACCCGGACGTGATCGAGTCGGCTGGCGCCAAGAGCGGCAAGGCCCACGTGATCAAGTCGCACCACAACGTCGGTGGCCTGCCGGAGGAAATGAACCTCAAGCTGGTCGAGCCGCTGCGTGAGCTGTTCAAGGACGAAGTACGCAAGATCGGCCTGGAGCTGGGCCTGCCGTACGACATGGTCTACCGCCACCCATTCCCGGGCCCGGGCCTGGGCGTGCGCATCCTCGGTGAAGTGAAGAAGGAATACGCCGACATCCTGCGTCGCGCCGACCACATCTTCATCGAAGAGCTGCGCAAGGCCGACTGGTACCACAAGACCAGCCAGGCATTCGTGGTGTTCCAGCCGGTCAAGTCGGTCGGCGTCGTTGGCGATGGCCGTCGCTACGCCTGGGTCGTGGCCCTGCGCGCCGTCGAGACCGTGGACTTCATGACCGCACGTTGGGCGCACCTGCCGTACGAGCTGCTGGAAACCGTCAGCGGCCGTATCATCAACGAAATCGACGGTATCTCGCGCGTTACCTACGACGTGTCGAGCAAGCCGCCGGCGACCATCGAGTGGGAATGATCCCACCTCGCGGTTGATGAAACGGGCCTGCATTGCAGGCCCGTTTTTTTATCCGGTAAAACCCTATTCAGCCCCGGGAGAACGCCCGAAATACGCCTTGTAGGCATGGCAGAAATTGGCAGGGTTGGCGTAGCCGACCTGATAGGCAACCTGCGAAACCTGCCAGCGACGTTCCAGCAGCAGGGCGCGGGCCAGTTCCATTCTCTGTTGCCGCACATACTGCAGGAGCGACCGGCCGTACTCATGGCTGAATGCGCGGCGCAAGGTGGTCTCGCTCACCCCCAGTTGGCGAGCAAGGCTTGCAGCAGTGGGCGGGGCATTCAGGTTTGCATCAAGCTGGCGACGCGTTTCAATGGCCAAATCGCGGTGCCCCCGGTCCTGGGGCTTTTCGGCCGGCCTGTGGCCGATCAGGTGGCTGGCCAGCTCCAGCACGATGGCCAGGCTCAGGCTTTCGCAATGCAGGCGCCTGAGTGCGCCCGTGTAGGGCGATAGATACAGCTGCTGGAACAGGCGGCTTATTGTTGGCCACTGCGGCAACTGGTCGAAGCGCATGCCATCGGCGGCAAGGGCCAGCAGCGGCATCAGTTGCGCATCGTCCCGGGCCAGCTCGTGCAGGTAATCGCCGGCAATACGCACCCCGGCCATGCGGGCGTGGCTGTTGGCGGGCAATTGGTCCTGCGCCTCCAGGCTTTCACCGAGGCCCAGCATGTGCAACTGACCAGGGGCATAACTGTTGAGCTTTCCGTCCACCGTGTGCTGCCACGCCCCGTCGAACACCTGCACGATGCACAGGCTTTGCTGCAGCACCTTGTCGATCCTCAGCGGCTCCGGAAATTGCAGGTTGCAATCGAAGTACTGCAACCCGCCGTGTACCGTCTGCGCCCGATAGTGGCCGGTCGCGCTACCCATCACTCGTGCGCTGCTTGCGTCCAGTACGCCGGCCTCGGCGAGTGACCCGGGGCTATCGAATGAAAAAGCGGTATCGAGGTAGGGGCTGATAGATCGCATGGGCGCTAGGCATCCTTGGCAGCGGGCGGCATGGCCGGAAATGGTAACGCGTGCACATTTTCAGCGACAGCCATTGTGCGCAGGGCGCTGTCTGTTGTGCGAACCGGTCAACGGGGTTGGCAGTGCGGGCCAGGCTTATTTCAATGGGCGTTTGTTCCGCTTCAGGATGGAAAACACATGCTCGCTTATCGTAAATGGACTGCCCTGCTGGTGGCTGCGCTCAGCCTGTGGCTGGGCCAGGTTCACGCTGAACAACGGCCGGAGGTGGCCGACCAGGTAGTTGCCTACATGGGCACGCAAGGGGCCAAGGTGTGGACGCTGCGCATCGGTGAACGCGCCGCAAACGAAGCGCTGGTGCAGATCGAAGGCGTCGATCACGACTGGAACATGCGCATCCAGAAAATGCAGGTGGAGAAAACCAGCCGGGATACCCGTTACTCCACCACCGTGGATGGCAAGAAATACGTGGTGCTGATCATCCAGGGCAGTTGGGGTGGCGAACTGTATCTGCCGGGTGAGGTGCAGCCACTGCAGGTCGGCTATTCGGAAGGGCTGTCGCATCAGGGTAATGCCCAGGCATTCCTCACCGATTACCTGGCGACGCAGGAGGCGCAATAACCATGAGCGAGTTCAACGACCCGCTGTCCGAGCTGTCCGGTTCGCTCGGACAGGACTACGAGCAATCCCGTGCCGCCCAGCGCGACCGGGTAATCGCCGAACTCAAGCAAGTGATCGAGCGTGTGCCAGAGCAGAGCGAGTTCACCAATTCCCGGCGTTATCGGGTCTGGGGGCCGATACTGTTGCTGGGCTCGCTGATTCTGACCGCCGTCTGCTTCAACCTGGAGCGCATGGGTGCGGTCGCAGCCTGTGCCTTCACGGTCTTCATCGCCGCCGCGGTGACTTGGCAGCATCGCAATGCCGGTACCCAGGTGTTCATGCGTCTGACCCGCCGGCAGTTGTTCGTCGATACGCTGGACGCCCCGGTAGACATGGCCGAAGTGGAGGATGTTTCGGTCAAGGATGAAGGGCTGGTCACGGTGCAGACGCTGGAAATGAGCAGCGAAGCCGTGCTTCCCAAGCACCACGTGGTGAAACTGCAGTTCTTCGGCAACCAGGCCATGGTGCTGAAAAAGCCGCGACCGCAGGTGCGTATCATGTCCGCAGGCCTGGCCAGCAATGGGCGCAAGCTGGACAACGAGGAAGTGCTCGCAATGCTGGCGGCTTACCGCGATGCGGCCCATGCGCAACGGCAACTGGATCTGTTGCAGGCTGATGAATAACGACGAACGCGAAGCCCACCTGGCGTACCTGCAGGCGCAGGCCGATGGCCCTGTCGAGGGCTTCGAACTGCGCGAGCGCTCGCTTGGCAAGGCGCTGGCCTGTGCCTTGACCGGCCTGTCGTTTGCCGGGCTGGGTGCATGGCTGATGGCGCTGGCGGTACTGTTCGCCCCCCAGGCGAGCAGCGCCGCCATATGGCTGCTCTCTGCTTTCGGCCTCGGCCTGGCCGGCACCGGGGCGGCGGCGCTGGCATGCGCCGCAGCGCTGTACCGCCGCCATGGCAAGCGGGTGCTGAGCGTTACGCCCGATAGCCTGTGCTTCGCCAATGCGCAGGCGCCGACACCCCTGCATGCCTTCGACGGCTTCGACGTCGAGCAGCGACATTTCAGCACCCGCCTGATCTTTACCGTGTCGGCGGCCGGCAGCGCGCCAACGCTGGCGCCGGCCTGTTTCAGGGCGTTGGCCTCGCCTGACGCTGTAGCCGTGGCGGGCGGACTGCGCGTCAGCTTGTGGTTGTGCACCCCTGTCGTAGCCGGGCGCCACCTTGCCCTGCAGGAACTGGTGGACCTGCTCTATGCCTATCTGCAAGCGGCCCAGGCCAGGCACACGTTGGCGCAACTGTTTCCTGGCGTGGCGCGCCTGGGTGAAGCGGCCAGATGAGGCTGGGCGTGACCATCGGCGCTGTGGAGCAATGAAGCGCTTCGGTTGGGGCCTGATCCTGCTGCTGTTGCCACTGGTGCTGTTCGGCTGGGGTAATGTGCAGTACTGGCGGGCCGACACGGCGCAGGATCAGGCCCGCACCATACGGCAATGGCTGGCGGCCCCCAGCGAGGCGTTGCTACAGCAATTGCCGTGGGAAGCCCGCAAGGAGCTTGCCAGGCATGTCGAGCCGCGGCAGGCCCTGCAGCGCCAACTGGACCTGCTCGATGCGGATCGCCACTGGGTAAGCGTACGCAAAGTGATGGCCAGCGTGAGCTGCTGGCTGGCATTGGCTGCTTTGCTGGTCGGCCTCTGGGCCTGGCTCAAGCTGAAGGCAGACGCCTGGCGGGCGCTGCGCTCTGCGGCCTACCTGAATGAGCGCATGATGGCCAGCTGGCAGGGCCTGGGCTGTTGCTTGAGCATCTACATGGTCATGCTTGCCGGTTCGCTGTGCCTGGCGTTGCTCTATGAGGCCAGTTCCGGAGCGAGCCGTGCAGCGCAGGGCGGCATGAGCGTGCTGGTCGTGGTGCTGCCGCTGGCCTCTGTCCTGGTTGTGTGTGTTCGCCAGGCCTGGCGAATGCGCAGGCAGTGGCCGCTGATGCAGTCTCCGACTGCCAGGTTTCTCGCCCGCCCGCTCGGCAGGCAGGCGACGCCAGCGGTGTGGCAGTGGATCGAGGCCTTGGCAACGCAGCTGCAAGCGCCGGCCCCGGACCATATCGTGGTCGGGCTTGACCAGGGATTTTTCGTCACCAGTGTGCCGGTCCTGCTGCAGCCCGGCGGGGAGGTACTCACGGGGCGCACGTTGTATCTGCCGCTACCATTGCTGACGGCCTTGAGCCAGGCCGAGGCGGCTTCGATCATCGGCCACGAACTGGGTCATTTCAGGCGCCGTGATACGGAGCGAGGCAGCGAAACCAGCGCGCGTTTCAGCCTGATGTGCGCGCAGTATTCTGCGATGGTCGGCGACGAGGATGCTCCGCCCTGGGTGGTTCGGCCGACCTTGTGGCTGGCTGGGCAGTTCTTGCACCATTTCCAGATTGCGGTTCATCACTGGGGGCGTGCACAGGAATTGCTGGCTGATCGGGCCGGTGCCGAGGTCGCTGGCCCGAAGCTGTTCGTACAGGCGCTGCTACGGGCAATTGCCCTGGGCAGGGTGATCGACGGCTTGCTGCTCGCTCACGGTGGCAACAACCTGCTGCAGGCGCTGGCATCGCACCTGCAAGGCACGCCATTGCAACTGGGTGAGGAAGTGCTGGGGCTGGCCAACCCCCATCCGTTCGATACGCACCCCGAAATCGCCACGCGCCTGCAGAACCTGAACGTCCTGCTCGACCCGCAGCTGCTCCAGGCCGCCTTGCGGGTGCCGGCCGCAGATGATCAGCAGTGGTTCAACGCGCTCTGTGCTGCCCCCGGCAATACTGCCGAGGGCAAGGCTGCGGAAAGCAGTGCAAGAGACTTCACTTAATATTTCCCATTTGCAGGTGTATCGTATTCGCCCTTCATCGCCAGCCATGCTGGCAGCTTGATTGCGCAGAACACGAGGTACCCGCACCGATGTCCTTCACCCGTCGACAAATGCTCAAGGGCCTGACCGGCCTGGTTGTGGTTGGCCTGGGCGCCGGTGGCGCGGCGCGTTACTGGCTGGGCAAGGTCGAAGATGACAACGCCGGGCATGACTATGAGCTGATCGCCGCCCCGCTGGACGTCGAGCTGGTGCCGGGCTTCAAGACCGAGGCCTGGGCCTTCGGCCCGTCTGCCCCGGGTACCGAGTTGCGCGTACGCCAGGGCACCTGGCTGCGGGTGCGCTTCATCAACCACCTGCCGGTTGAAACCACCATCCATTGGCACGGCATTCGCCTGCCGCTGGAAATGGACGGCGTGCCCTATGTGTCGCAGCTGCCGGTCAAGCCTGGCGAGTACTTCGACTACAAGTTCCGTGTGCCGGACGCCGGCAGCTACTGGTACCACCCGCATGTCAGCAGTTCCGAGGAGCTGGGCCGTGGCCTGGTCGGCCCGCTGATCGTCGAGGAGCGCGAGCCGACCGGCTTCAGGCATGAGCGCACGCTGAGCCTGAAGAACTGGCACGTGGACGAGCAGGGGGCCTGGCTGCCTTTCAGCATTCCGCGAGAAGCCGCGCGCAACGGCACCGCCGGGCGCCTGATCACCATCAATGGCCAGGCCGATTCAGTCACCGAGTTGCCAGCCGGCCAGGTGGTGCGGGTGCGTCTGCTGAACCTCGATAACACCTGGACCTACCGCATCAACCTCAAGGGCAACTGCGAGGCAAAAATCTATGCCCTGGACGGCAACCCGGTAACCCCGCGGCCACTGGACGATGACTACTGGCTCGGCCCAGGCATGCGCATCTGCCTGGCTATCCGTATTCCCGAGGCGGGGCAGGAGATCTCCCTGCGCGACGGTTTCGTGCGCCTGGGCACCCTGCGTTCGGTAGCCAGCAACGACGCGCCGAGCGACTGGCCGCCGGCGCTGCCGCCCAACCCGATTGCCGAGCCGGATCTGGAAAACGCCGAAAAGCTCAACTTCAATTTCGAATGGGCGGCAAAAGTCTCGGTCACTACGGATCAGGATAAGCCGTCGAGCATGTGGCAGATCAACGGCCAGGCCTGGGACATCACCGACAAGACCTGCGCCGAGCGCCCTATCGCCACGTTGCAGAAGGGCAAGAGCTACATCTTCGAGCTGAAGAACATGACCCAGTACCAGCACCCGATCCACCTGCACGGCATGAGCTTCAAGGTGATCGCCTCCAACCGCCACGACATCACCGAGCCGTGGTTCACCGACACCTACCTGCTAGGCAAGAACGAACGCGCCCAGGTGGCGCTGGTGGCGGATAACCCGGGCACCTGGATGTTCCACTGCCATGTCATCGACCACATGGAAACCGGCCTGATGGCCGCGATCGCGGTGGTCTGATGCGTCCGCAGATCATCGATCGCAGTCGCGATCAGGAATTCATGCGCCTGGCCCTGGCCCTGGCCGCCGAAGGCGCAGGCATGGGCGAGGTGCCGGTGGGCGCGGTGCTGGTGCAGCATGGGCAGGTGATCGGGCAGGGCTTCAACCGGCCGATCATCGACAGTGACCCCAGTGCGCATGCCGAGATGGTGGCCATTCGCGCGGCGGCGAAATCCGCCAGCAACTACCGGCTACCCGGCAGCACCCTGTATGTGACCCTGGAACCGTGCAGCATGTGTGCGGGGCTGATCGTGCATTCACGGGTCATGCGGGTGGTGTACGGCGCGCTGGAGCCCAAGGCGGGGATCGTGCAGAGCCAGGGGCAGTTCTTCGGGCAGGGCTTCCTGAACCACCGGGTGATGGTGGAGGGCGGGGTGCTGGCGGAAGAGTGCGGGCAGATCCTCAGCGACTTCTTCAAGGCTCGCCGGGCCAAGTCCTGACCTGTTTCGGCCCCTTCGCGGGTAAACCCGCTCCCACAGGAATACCACTATCTCCAAAACCTGTGATGTACCTGTGGGAGCGGGTTTACCCGCGAAGAGGCCCGTGCAGGCTTACATCGGCGGCGACTGCTCCGCCGGTTTGTCCTTGTTCACCCCGGGCACATGCAGGCTGCCTTCGGCCACCTGGCCTTCCAGCTGCGGCTGGGTCACCCAGGTAAGAATGTCGTAGTAGCGACGGATGTTGGCCACAAAGTGCACAGGCTCGCCGCCCCGGGCGTAACCGTACCTGGTCTGCCGATACCACTGCTTCTGCGACAGCCGCGGCAGCATCTTCTTCACATCCAGCCATTTGTTCGGGTTGAGCTTCTCGCGCTTGGCCAGAGTGCGGGCGTCTTCCAGGTGGCCGCTGCCGACGTTGTAGGCGGCCAGGGCGAACCAGGTGCGGTCCGGTTCCTGGATGCTGTCGTCGAGCTCTTCCTTGATCTTCATGAAGTATTTGGCGCCGCCCTGGATGCTCTGCTTCGGGTCCAGTCGGTTGGACACGCCCATGGCCTGGGCGGTGCGCTGGGTCAGCATCATCAGGCCGCGTACGCCGGTCTTGGAGGTGACCTCAGGCTGCCACATCGATTCCTGGTAGCCGATGGCAGCCAGCAGGCGCCAGTCCACCTGCTCTACCTTGGCGTAGCTCTTGAAGTGCTTTTCGTACTTGGGCAGGCGCTGCTGCAGGTGCTGGGCGAAGGTGTAGGCACCCACGTAGCCCAGTACGTCGACATGGCCGTAGTAGCGGTCCTTCAGGCGTTGCAGGGTGCCGTTCTTCTGCGCCTTGTCGAGGAACTCGTTGACCTCGTTGAGCAGGCTGTTGTCTTCACCGGCCGCCACCGCCCAGCGCTGGTCGCGGGTGTCGCCCAGGTCGAAGGCAACCCGCACGTTGGGGAAGTACACCTGGTTCATCGCCAGCTCGTTGGAGTCGACCAGGGTCAGGTCGATCTGGCCTTCGTCGACCATGCGCAGCAGGTCGACCACCTCGACGGCGTCGGATTCTTCGTATTCCAGGCCCGGATACTGCTTTTTCAGCTCGGCCAGCTGGTCGGCGTGGCTGCTGCCCTTGAGCACCATGATCTTCTTGCCGACCAGGCCCTTGGCGTTGGTGGGGCGGGTGCGGCCGTTGCGGTAGATGACCTGTGGGGTCACTTCCAGGTAAGGGTGGGAGTACCTGACCTGGGCCTTGCGCCGTTCGCTGGTGACCAGGCCGGCGGCCGCCAGCACCGGGCCGGAGGGCTTGCCGAGGCTGTCGTACAGCTCGTCGAGGTTGTCGGCGGTCTCGATCTGCAGCTTCACGCCGAGATCCTCGGCGAAATGCTGGACCAGCTCGTATTCGAAGCCGGTTTCGCCGTTGCGGTCCTGAAAGTAGGTGGCCGGGCTGTTGCGGGTGATCACGCGCAGCACGCCATCCTCCTTCACGCGCTCGAGGGTGCTGGGTTTTTCAACGCAGGCACCGAGCAGCAGAAAGAGTCCGGTTGCGAAAAGCCATCTGGCGCAACGCTGGCGCAAAGCAGTGTGGGCGAACATAGGTTGCAGTATACGCAAAGGACTGGCCCAACCATATCTCGACAACTGTTAGCTTGTCTGGTAGCGGGTTCTGTGCTTTACCGGCCCTATCGCCGGCAAGCCGGCTCCCACAGGTATACCACAGGCCTTGAGGGCGGTGTTGTACCTGTGGGAGCCGGCTTGCCGGCGATAGGGCCGGAACGGGCAACACAAGGCAATTTTTTTGACCCGAAAGTCCGGTTCCGCCGCCCGGCAGGCATGGCGTAGAGCGGGTGCCGAAACCCTTCGAATTAGGCTAGAATGCACGGCCTCTAAGCACACCCCTTCCTGAGGCTGTCCCGACGATGTTGATCCTGCGCGGCGCTCCTGCCCTTTCTGCCTTTCGCCACGGTAAATTACTCGAGCAACTGAGCCAGAAAGTCCCCGCTGTTACTGGTTTGTATGCCGAATTTGCCCACTTCGCCGATGTCGACGGCGAGCTGACCGCCGACCAGCAGCAGGTGCTGGGCCGTCTGCTCAAGTACGGCCCGAGCGTGCCGGTACAGGAGCCGAGCGGCCGCCTGTTCCTGGTCGTGCCGCGCCTGGGCACCATTTCGCCTTGGGCCAGCAAGGCCAGCGACATCGCCCACAACTGCGGCTTGCAGTCGATCCAGCGCCTGGAGCGTGGTATCGCCTACTACGTTGCCGGCAGCCTGAGCGAAGCCGACGCCGAACTGATCGCCGCCGAGCTGCACGACCGCATGACCCAGCGCGTGCTCGGCCAGCTGGAGCAGGCCGCTGACCTGTTCAGCCATGCCCAGCCCAAGCCGATGACCTCGGTGGACATCCTCGCCGGTGGCCGTGACGCCCTGGCCAAGGCCAACATCGACCTCGGCCTGGCCCTGGCCGAAGACGAGATCGACTACCTGGTCAACGCCTTCCAGGGCCTCAAGCGCAACCCGAACGACATCGAACTGATGATGTTCGCCCAGGCCAACTCCGAGCACTGCCGCCACAAGATCTTCAACGCCAGTTGGGATATCGACGGCCAGGCTCAGGAAAAGAGCCTGTTCGGCATGATCAAGAACACCTATCAGATGCACAACGAAGGTGTGCTGTCTGCGTACAAGGACAACGCCTCGGTGATCGTCGGCAACGTTGCCGGCCGTTTCTTCCCGAACCCTGAAACCCGCCAGTACGGCGCGGTGCAGGAGCCGGTGCACATCCTGATGAAGGTGGAAACGCACAACCACCCGACCGCCATCGCCCCGTTCTCCGGCGCCTCCACTGGCTCCGGCGGCGAAATCCGCGACGAAGGCGCGACCGGCCGTGGCGCCAAGCCCAAGGCTGGCCTGACCGGCTTCACCGTGTCCAACCTGCGCATCCCGGGCTTCGAACAGCCGTGGGAGCAGGCCTACGGCAAGCCCGAGCGCATCGTCGACGCCCTCGACATCATGATCGAAGGCCCTCTGGGTGGCGCTGCGTTCAACAACGAATTCGGTCGCCCGGCCCTGACCGGTTACTTCCGCACCTTCGAGCAAGCCATCAACACCCCGCACGGTGAAGAAGTGCGCGGCTACCACAAGCCGATCATGCTGGCCGGTGGCATGGGCAACATCCGTGAAGACCATGTGCAGAAGGGCGAGATCACTGTCGGCGCCAAGCTGATCGTGCTTGGTGGCCCGGCCATGCTGATCGGCCTGGGCGGCGGCGCCGCCTCGTCGGTGGCTACCGGTGCCAGCTCGGCCGACCTGGACTTTGCCTCCGTTCAGCGCGAAAACCCGGAAATGGAGCGCCGTTGCCAGGAGGTCATCGACCGCTGCTGGCAGTTGGGCGATGCCAACCCTATCGCCTTCATCCACGACGTTGGTGCCGGCGGTATCTCCAACGCCTTCCCGGAACTGGTCAACGATGGTGGCCGTGGTGGCCGCTTTGAGCTGCGTAACGTGCCCAACGACGAGCCGGGCATGGCCCCGCACGAAATCTGGAGCAACGAATCGCAGGAGCGTTACGTGCTGGCCGTCAGCGCCGTCGACTTCGAGCGCTTCAAGGCAATCTGCGAGCGTGAGCGTTGCCCGTTCGCCGTAGTGGGTGAAGCGACTGAAGAGCAACACCTGACCGTAAGCGACAGCCACTTCGGCAACACGCCGGTAGACATGCCGCTCGACGTACTGCTGGGCAAGCCGCCACGCATGCACCGTTCGGTTACCCGCGAAGCCGAGCTGGGCGATGACTTCGACCCGAGCAAGCTGGACCTGGACAATGCCGTTCAGCGCGTTCTCAGCCACCCGGCCGTGGCCAGCAAGAGCTTCCTGATCACCATCGGTGACCGCACCATCACCGGCCTGGTAGCTCGTGACCAGATGGTCGGCCCGTGGCAGGTACCGGTGGCCGACTGCGCCGTCACCGCCACCAGCTTCGACGTCTACACCGGCGAAGCCATGGCCATGGGCGAGCGTACTCCGCTGGCATTGCTGGATGCCCCGGCGTCCGGCCGCATGGCAATTGGCGAGACACTGACCAACCTGGCCGCCTCGCGCATCGAGAAACTGTCCGACATCAAATTGTCGGCCAACTGGATGTCTGCCGCCGGCCACCCAGGTGAAGACGCCCGCCTGTACGACACCGTCAAGGCTGTCGGCATGGAGCTGTGCCCGGAGCTGGGCATTACCATTCCGGTCGGCAAAGACTCGATGTCGATGAAGACCAAGTGGAGCGACGAGGGCGTCGAGAAGAGCGTCACCTCGCCGATGTCGCTGATCATCACCGGCTTCGCCCCGGTCACCGACATTCGCAAGACCCTGACTCCGCAACTGCGCATGGACAAGGGCGAAACCGACCTGATCCTGATCGACCTGGGCCGCGGCAAGAACCGCATGGGCGCCTCGATCCTGGCCCAGACTTACGGCAAGATCGCTGCCCAGGCACCGGACGTCGACGACGCCGAAGACCTGAAGGCGTTCTTCGCCGTGATTCAGGGCCTGAACGAAGATGGCCACCTGCTGGCCTACCACGACCGCTCCGACGGCGGCCTGGTCACCACCGTGCTGGAAATGGCCTTCGCCGGCCACTGCGGCCTCGACCTGCAACTCGACCCGCTGACCGACAGCAAGGCCGAGGTGGCCGCTATCCTCTTCAACGAAGAGCTGGGCGCGGTCATCCAGGTTCGCCAGGATGCCACCCCGGACGTGCTGGCACAGTTCAGCGCCGCAGGCCTGGGCGAGTGCGTCGCGGTGATCGGCAAGCCGGTCAACAACGGTGAAGTGTCCATCAGCCTGAACGGCGAAGTGCTGTTCGACGACGACCGCCGCATGCTGCAGCGCCAGTGGGCCGAGACCAGCTACCAGATCCAGCGCCTGCGCGACAACGCCGACTGCGCCGACCAGGAATTCGACCTGCTGCTCGAGGAAGACAACCCGGGCCTGTCGGTCAAGCTGGGCTTCGACGTCAACGATGACATCGCCGCGCCGTACATCAAGAAGGGCGTTCGCCCGCAAGTGGCCATCCTGCGCGAGCAGGGCGTCAACGGCCAGGTCGAAATGGCTGCTGCCTTCGACCGTGCCGGCTTCGCTGCCATCGATGTGCACATGAGCGACATCCTCGCTGGCCGTGTCGACTTCGAGGCTTTCAAGGGCCTGGTCGCCTGCGGTGGCTTCTCCTACGGCGACGTGCTGGGTGCCGGTGAAGGCTGGGCCAAATCGGCGCTGTTCAACAGCCGCGCCCGCGATGCCTTCCAGGCCTTCTTCGAGCGTACCGACAGCTTCGCCCTGGGCGTGTGCAACGGTTGCCAGATGATGTCCAACCTGCATGAGCTGATTCCGGGTACCGAGCACTGGCCGCACTTCGTGCGCAACCGCTCGGAGCAGTTCGAGGCGCGTGTGGCCATGGTCGAAGTGCAGAAGTCCAACTCGATCTTCCTGCAGGGCATGGCCGGTTCGCGCATGCCGATCGCCATCGCCCACGGTGAAGGCCATGCCGAGTTCGCCAGCGAAGAAGCACTGCTGGCAGCCGACCTGTCCGGTTGCGTGGCCCTGCGCTACGTCGACAACCATGGCAAGGTCACCGAAGCCTACCCGGCCAACCCGAACGGCTCGCCGCGTGGTATCACCGGCCTCACCAGCCGCGACGGCCGCGTGACCATCATGATGCCGCACCCGGAGCGTGTGTTCCGTGCCGTGCAGAACTCCTGGCGCCCGGATGAGTGGCAGGAAGATGCCGCGCTGATGCGTATGTTCCGTAACGCACGGGTGTGGGTGAACTAAGGCGTGTACAAGCTCGCCTTCTTCGTCCCCGCCAGCCACGTCGAAGTGGTCAAGGCCGCTGTGTTCGCCGCGGGTGGCGGGCGCATCGGTGACTATGACCACTGCGCCTGGCAGGCCTTGGGCCAGGGCCAGTTCCGCCCGCTGGACGGCAGCCAGCCGTTCCTCGGGCAAACCGGCCAGGTCGAGGTGGTGGAAGAGTGGAAGGTGGAGCTGGTGGTGGCTGACGACCTGATTGCCCAGGTCGTCGCTGCACTCAAGCAGAGCCACCCGTACGAGACGCCTGCCTACGAAGTCTGGCGGCTCGCCGAGTTCTAGACCGCATCAAGGCTGTTCGCGGGTGAACCCGCTCCCACAGGGATCGCACAACTCTCGGATATTGTGCGATCCCTGTGGGAGCGGGTTCACCCGCGAAGAGGCCCTACAATCCAGCCACAATCTCTTTGCCCTGCCCGGGCCGCTTCAACCATCCACAAGCCAGCAACCCCACCTCGAACAGCACCCACATCGGCACCGCCAGCATCGTCTGCGAAAACACATCCGGCGGCGTCAGGATCATCCCCACCACAAAGCAGCCGACGATCACGTAAGGCCTGCTGCGCCGCAACATAGCCACATCGGCCAACCCCACCCAGACCACGATAAACGTCGCCACCGGGATCTCGAACGCCAGCCCGAACGCCAGAAACAGCGCGAGGATAAAGTCCAGGTACTGGCTGATATCGGTCATCATTGCCACGCCCTCCGGTGTCACGCTGGCAAAGAAGCCGAACATCGTCGGGAACACCAGGAAGAACGCGAAGGCCATGCCGGCATAGAACAGCAGGATGCTCGATATCAGCAATGGCAGGGCAATGCGCCGTTCACGGCGGTACAGCCCCGGCGCCAGAAAGCCCCAGGCCTGGTGCAGCAGCAGCGGCATGGCGACGAACACTGCGCACATCGCGGTCAGCTTGAACGGCGTCAGGAACGGCGAAGTGACGCTGGTAGCGATCATGCTGGCGCCTTCCGGCAAAAAGCGCCGCAACGGTTCGGAAATCTGCGTGTACAGCGTCTGGGCGAAGGGGAACAGCCCGGCGAACACCAGCGCCAACAGGGCCAGGCAACGCACCAGGCGTTTGCGCAGGTCGCGCAGGTGTTCGGTCAGCGGCATGCTCGCCGCCGGGTCCATGGCAATGCTCATGAAGCGTTTTCCTTGGTGGAGGCGACCGTGGCCGCATCGTTGGCCGGCTCCGCTTTCAGGCTGATGCCTTGGCGGATCTCCTGTTCCAGGCGCTGCAAAGGTGCACTGTCGAGGTTGGGCAGTTCGACAGCGCGCAGGTCGATCTCCCGTTCCACCTGCGTACGCAGGGCGTGCATGGCCTTGCGGGCCTGGCCCAGGCCGCGCCCGAGGGTGCGTGCCGCCACCGGCAAGCGCTCCGGGCCCAGCACCATAAGCGCGACGATGCCGACCAGCAGCAACTCGCTGAAACCTACCTCGAACATCAGGGTTGACGGTCCGCTTGCGGTTGCTGCGTGCCCTGACCGGTCAACGGGCACTGTGGCTGCACCTGCGTATGCGCTGGGGGAATGGTGCCAGTTTCACCGCCCATGGACTTGCGAAAACCCTGGATTGCCTCGCCCACATCGCTGCCCAGGCCCTTCAGGCGCTTGGTACCAAACAGCAGGAATACGATCAGCAGTACGATCACCAGTTGCCAGATTCCAATGCCACCCATTGCGACTACTCCTGTAAGGCCATGAAAAGGAAAGACAATCCTGCCTCGCGCAGATGACGTACACATGACGAACGTTCATTGCCATCTACCTGCAACACCTGGCGTGTTGACTGGCGTCTTCATTCGGCGACAGAGGCAGGCAAGGATGGGTGGCAGGCAACAGCAGGGTGCGGCCCTGTTGATGGTGATGGTGGTGCTGGCGATGCTGGCGGCAGGCATGGCCTGGCTGGTGGAAGATGGCAGGCGCCAGGTCGATGATGTGCGCCTGTTGCATCAGCGGGTGCAGGCGCGAGCCATGGAGCAGGCCGGCCTGGCCTATGCCGAGCAGGCCCTGCGCGACCCTAGCTGGCGGCTTAGCCCGCTGTTCTGGCAGGCCTTGCGTGGGCAGCCTTTGAACTACGATTTTGGCGCCGGCCAGGCGCAGTTGCGGGTCCGCGACCAGCACACCTGTTTCAACGTCAATGCGTTGCTCGGCGCGGACGGCGAGCGTGCTGCGCGCCAGTTGCGGTACCTGCTGGGCGACGACATGGCGGCGCAGCGCCTGGTCGACGCCCTGGCCGACTGGCTGGATGCCGACAGCGATACCCGCCTGCAGGGCGCCGAGAGCGCCCAATACCTGCGCCAGCAACCACCGCGCCTGGCGGCCAACCAGCCGATGCTCGATACCAGCGAGTTGAACCTGCTACTGGAGCCGGACGCCAGTCGCCAGGGCCGTTACCCGATGCTGTGCGCCTTGCCGCAGACCACCGGCTGGCGGCTGAATGCCAATGCCCTGGGGCTGGAGCATCTGCCGTTGCTGGAAGCGCTGTATGAGGGGCGCTATCCGCGCTCGTTGCTCAGCCGCATCATCAGCGGCCGGCCGGCGTCAGGTTACGTGGATGCAGCTGCGCTACGCCAGGCGCTGGGGGCGGTGGATGACGAAACGTTCGAACGGCTGAGCGAAGGGCTGCTACTGAACAGCGGGTATTTTCTGTTGCAGCTGTCGTTCGCGGAGGAGGGGCGGGTGATACGCAGCGAGTTCCAGGTGGAGGCGCTGGGGGTGGTGCAATGGCATGCCCGGGTGCCGGCGCAGCAAGTGCGGGTGCGTAGCCGGGAGCCGATGGTTCGGTAATATTCACCGGCCTCTTCGCGGGTAAACCCGCTCCCACAGGGACCGCACAGTTTTGAACACTGTGCAGTACCTGTGGGAGCGGGTTTACCCGCGAAGAGGCCGGTACAGCCAGCACAAGGCTGACTGACCGGCGCCCTGTCAGGCGGTGCCGATCTCCCCGCCATCGATACGCTGGATCACCACCGTCGCAGCCCGCGGCCTTACCGTGGTACCTGCCGGTGTGGCATCGGTAGCCTTGTCGGTATACGGCCAGTTCTCCGGGTGCTGGATGTTGACGAACAAGGTCTTGTTGTCCGGGGTAAAGGTTATCCCGGTCACCTCGCAGCCATTCGGCCCGACGAAGAAGCGGCGCAGGTCCACCTGGTTCTGTGCATTCACCGGCACCTGCTTGCCACTGGCATCCACCAGGTTGGTGGGGATCACTGCCAGCAGCTGGTCGTTGGTGTAGTCGGTCAAGGTGCTCTCGCCGTTGTCGGTCTCGAACCACAGCACGCCACGGCTATCGAAGCTCATGCCGTCCGGGCTGGCGAACTGGTTCAGTTCGGTCAGGCCGGAGCGGTTGATGTCGGCGGTGCCAGCAGCGTTGGCGCCGAACACGAAGATGTCCCAGGTGAAGCTCAGCTGGTCGTCGCTGTCATGCCAGCGGATGATGTGGCCGTGACGGTTCGGGCCGCGCGGGTTGGCTGCATCAACCTTTTCCGGGGTGCGCGCGCTGTTGTTGGTCAGGGTCAGGTACACGTCGCCGTTGAGCGGGTTGACCGTGGTCCATTCGGGGCGGTCCATCGGCGTTGCACCCACGGCATCGGCAGCACCACGGGTGTTGAGGATGATGCCCGGCAGGTCGCCATACAGTGCGCCCAGGGTGCTGCCGCCAGTGGTGGCGGTGGCCACGTCCAGCAGCAACCATACGCCAGTGCCGTCGGCATTGAAGCGGGCTACATACAGCTTGCCGTGGTCGAGGTACTTGGCGCCGGTGGCCAGGCGGTCGGCGGGGGTGGCATCGGCGGCGTCCCACACGGCGGTGGACACCCACTTGTACAGGTACTCGTTGTTCGAGTCGTCACCCATGTACCACACCAGCGGCTTGCCGGCCACGGGCAGGCCTGGGGCGCAGCCTTCGTGGCGGAAGCGGCCCAGCGCGGTGCGCTTGGTGGCCAAGGTGTTGCTGGTGTACGGGTCGATTTCGACGATGTAGCCGTAGGTGCTGGCTTCGTTGCGGTAGTCGTCGGTGGCGCTGGCGCCTTTGACGGTGACGTCGAAACGGGCGAATTCGTCGGCCACTTCGCTGCTGTCACCGGCTGCGGTTTCCCATTTGTACTGGCCGCTGGAGGTGCCCACGCCAATGCGGCGCTGGTCTTCGGGGCGGGTGCCCTTGTTGACGAAGATGCCTGGCCAGTTCTCTTCGCAGGTCAGGTAGGTGCCCCACGGGGTGTAGCCGTTGCCGCAGTTGTTGTTGGTGCCGCGGCAGTGGGTGCCGGCGGTGGAGTACTTGGTCTTGACATGGTCGGTACCCCGCAGCGGGCCGGTTATTTCCATGCGCGAGGCGGTAGTGAAGCGGCGGTTGAGCGGGTCGTTGTCGACCACCTGCCAGCGACCGTTGATTTTCTGCAGGCGGACAACACCGGCGCCGTGGGCGTTGATTTCCTTGCGCACTTCCTCGACCGGGCGCTTGCCGTTGACATCGGTGGTCGGGCCGGCCGGGTGCAGGGCGGCGGTGTCGATGTACTCGAAGTTGATCGCCAGCAGGCCGTCTTCAGAGCTGCCGTTGATGGGGAAGAAGTGCATGCCGTCATGGTGCATGCCCATGGCGTTGGCCTGGTCGGTCGAGGTGTTGCTGCCGTCGGATTTCCACGGGTTGCCGTTGCTGTTGAGCGGCGTGCCCCAAGGCGCCAGCACATAGGCGCTGTAGCCGGCGGCGACCACGCAGGCGTCGGTGCGCGAGCCCGGTATGGACTGGAAGCCCAGTGCCAGTTTCGGCTCTTCCGGCTCAGTCACGGGTGGCTCCGGATCATCGTGATCGGAACCACCACCGTCGAAGCAGCCTGTCAGGCCGGTACCGGCAATCATGGCGATGGCGGCGCCCAGGCTGCCGCGCATCACGCTGCGGCGGCTCAGGTAGGCGTCCATGACGTTGGCCATCGGCAGGTTGCCGCTTTGGTTCCGGTCCAGGTTGTCGCCGGTATCTCGACTCATCAGGGTGTCCTTATGTTGGCTGAGTTAGAGGAAACCGCGACTTTAGTTCGCAAATATGATGATTCATTGGCAGAAATGTTAAGGCGGTTTTAAAACGACTCGCTCTTAGCGCTGTGTTCTACAGATCACTTTGGAATGGCTGTCGGATTTCTGCCATCAAACTGTAATGCCAACGCCGCAACATCCGGTGCCCTGAATGAACGTGGATAAGGATGGCGGGTTCGATGGCAAGCAGTGTGCACAGGCGCGAAGTGATCAGCTGGATGGGTATCGGTGCCTTGGCACCGTTACTCGGCGCCTGCTCCGCATTCCCCGGGCAGCAGGGCGGCAACGCCAGCCTCGACCTGCTTTATGTGGCCGATACCCTCGATGCGCGCCAGCCTGGCCAGGCGGTGGTGCCGGCCACCCGCCTGGGGCCGGTCAGCCACCTGGGCCGCGCCCCATGGATGACCGGCAGCAGTGCCAGTATCACCTACCCACAGCTGGCGCCACTGCTGGATGCCAGCCAGGCTGCATCTGCCCAGCTGGGCGGCTATGCGGTGCTGGCAGCGTTGCTCGAACAGCTGCGCGGCGAGGCTGGGGCGGGCAACAGCCTGACCCTGGAGAACGGCCAGGGCTGGAATGGCAGTGGCCTGGCCTACCTGACCCAGGGCGAAAGCGGCCTGCGAGGCAGCCAGCTGCTGGGCAGTGAAGCGCGGGTCAGCAGCGACGAGCGCGTGTTGTGGCCACAGCGCAGCCCGGCACTGTATCGCCAGGCTGGCACCGTTACCCTGGGCGCCGGGCTGGCAGACACGCAACGTCGCGCATTGGGCCTGGAGGCATTGCACATCTTCGAACGCGGCGGTGCACGTATTGCCGTGGTCGGCGTGACCGACCCCTATGCCCAGGACCAGAAAGCCTCCCTTAAACAGTGGTACCAGTCATTGCAACCGGTGTTCGAACAGGCCCGGCGCGAGGCCGACCTGGTGGTGGCCATGGCCGATGTCGGTACCGGGCCGGGCCTGTGGCTGGCCGAGCGGCTACCGCAGATCGACGTGCTGCTGTGCGCCCGCGGCCAGGACCTGTGGCCGGCGCCGGTCGAGGTGAGCCAGGCCAGCGGCCGCCGCGTGCCGGTGCTGTTCGCCGGGTGCCGGGGCAGCGGCGCCTTCCGCCTGCGCTGCCAGCGCGTGGCCGGGCTGTGGCAGTTCGACGGGCGTTTCTTCCCAGCCTTTGAGCAACAGCTGGCACCCGCCGCGCAGCAGCGTGTCGGGGCATTGCAGGCAGAATTGCGCCAGCAGCGCGCTGGCCACGCGGCCTGGCTCGATCAACCGCTGGCCCGCGCGCCACAGGCGCTGTGGCGCCGCGATACCCGAGGCGGCAGCTGGGACCGCCTGCTGCATCAAGCCCTGGCCGACGACAGCAGCATGCCGGTGCTGCTGCCGGGCCTGCGTTACGACTACCCGCTGCCCGCCGGGGCGGCCATTACCCGCGAACACCTGATCAGCCTTACCGGCGGCTACCCGGCACCGGTGGTCGAAGCGCCGGCCCGGCAGGTCGAACAAGTATTGGAAAACGCCGCTGAGCAACTGTTCGGCGACCCGCTGTTGCTGGACAACAGCCAGGACCTGCCGCGCTGGCAGGGCCAGGCCTGGCGTGTCAGCTATAGCCCGCAAGGCAAGCGTATCAGTGGCCTGGAGCCGGTGCAGGGCCTGTGCCGCACCTTTGGTCTGCAGTTCGAGACCCAGGCCGGCGAGCCGCTGTGGCAACGGGTCGAAGCCTGGCTCGCCCGCCAGTCGAGCGACTGGCAACTGGCGCCCCTGCAGCTGCCCGAAGTGCGCTACGTGCAGGGCCACCCGGGCTGGCACCCAAGGCAGCTGGCCTCGTGATGCTCGCCTCGCGCCTGCTGACTGGCGCTGGCCTGACCTTGGCCGGCTGGCTGGCGGCCCAGTGTGTGCTGCAACTGGGCCGCCAGCCGCAACCGGCCACTGCGCCTGCAGTGGCCGACAAGCCGTTGCCTGGCTTGATGGTCGGCCATTGGCAGGCACCCGACGACGACGGTGCCATCGCCATCACCCGCCTGCCGTTGCAATACCTCGGCGGCCTCAAGGCCCAGCCACTGGCCTCCAGCGTGGTAGTGCTGCGCTATGGCGAGCAGGTGCGCACTTTGGCCCGCGGCCAGCGCCTGGCGCCAGGGATCGTGCTGCAGGACATCGACAGCGATGGCCTGATTTTCAACAACCAGGGGCGGCGTGAACGTCTGCCCTGGCCGCCACGCTCCGCCGTGACCGGCTTCAAGCGGCAAGGATGAACGATGCCTGTCAGATATTGCGTAGCGGCCGCGCTGAGCCTGGCGCTGTCCATGGCCTATGCCGAAGAGCCGGTGTTCGACGACAACGGCACGCCGATGTACGAGGTGAACTTCGTCGACACCGAGCTGGGCGAGTTCATCGACAGTGTGTCGCGCATCACCGGCACCACCTTCATCGTCGACCCCCGGGTCAAGGGCAAGGTCACCGTGCGCACCGTCGACCTGCATGACGCCGATGCCATCTACGACATTTTCCTGGCCCAGCTGCGCGCCCAGGGCTATGCCACGGTCGACCTGCCCAACGGCAGCGTGAAGATCGTTCCCGACCAGGCCGCTCGCCTGGAGCCAGTGCCGGTGGAGGCGGGAGGGCAGCAGGGGGAAGGCAGCGACAGCGTGGCTACTCGGGTATTCAATGTGCGCAACGCCGCCAGCGAGCAGGTGCTGGGCATTCTCAAGCCCCTGATCGACCCACGGGTCGGAGTGATCACACCTTACCCGGCGGCGCACCAGTTGGTCGTTACCGACTGGCGCAGCAACCTGGAGCGTATCGCCAGCCTGCTGCGCCAGCTCGACCGCCCCCAGGACGCACCAGGCAGCGGCAGTACCCAGGTCATCTACCTGCGCCATGCCAATGCTGGCGAAGTGGTCAAGGTGTTGCGCGGGCTCAGCCAGGAAGGCATGGCGCCCTCTGAAGGTGCGGGCGAAGCAGAAGGCAAGGACAGGCCCGCCGTGCCTGCCGCCGGGGGCTCGGGCATCCGCCTGGAATACGAAGAAGGCACCAACGCCGTGGTCATGGTCGGCCCCGACAGCGAGCTGGCCGCCTACCGCGCCATCGTCGAGCAACTGGACATCCGTCGTGCCCAGGTAGTGGTGGAAGCGATCATCGCCGAGGTGTCCGACAGCAGCGCCCAGGAGCTGGGCGTACAGTGGCTGTTCGCCGACGAAAAGTTCGGTGCCGGCATCGTCAATTTCGGCAGCAACGGAGTGAACATCGCCAGCATCGCCGGGGCCGCCGCCAGCGGCGACAACGAGGCCCTTGGTGACCTGTTGTCCAGCACCACCGGCGCCATGGCGGGTATCGGCCATTTCGGTGGCGGCTTCAACTTCGCCATGCTGGTCAACGCGCTTAAGGGCAAGAGCGGCTTCAACCTGCTGTCCACGCCCACCCTGCTGACCCTGGACAACGCCGAGGCGTCGATCCTGGTCGGCCAGGAAGTACCCTTCGTCACCGGGTCGGTGACGCAGAACAACGCCAACCCGTACCAGACCATCGAGCGCAAGGAAGTCGGGGTGAAGCTGCGCATCAAGCCGCAGATCAACATCGACAACAGCGTGCGCCTGGACATCGTCCAGGAAGTGTCGTCGATCGCAGACACTACGGCGGCCAGCGACGTGATCACCAACAAGCGCGAGATCAAGACCAAGGTCATGGTCGAGGACAATGGCCTGGTGATCCTCGGTGGCCTGATCAGCGACGAACTGAGCACCAGCGACCAGCGCGTGCCGCTGCTTGGCGATATCCCTTACCTGGGGCGGCTGTTCCGCTCCGACGCGACCAAGAACACCAAACAGAACCTGATGGTGTTCATCCGCCCGCGCATCCTGCGTGACGGGCCGAGCCTGGCCGGGCTCAGCGAAGACAAGTACCGCACCTTGCAACAGACCACGCCGCTGCAGTTGCCCGACCTGGCTGATGCGCAGAACGCTACGCCGCTACTGCAGGTGTTCCCCTCCAGCCGCGCACGGCTGGAAGGTGGTGACTGGTGATGCTGCCTTATCGCCAGGCGCGGCAGAGCGGGGTGGCCATGGGCCCTGCGCAGCAGGGCTGGCAGCTATGGCTGCGGCACGACGCCGACAGCGCCCAATTGCAGGAGCTGCTGCGTGTGCACGGCCAGCCCAGCTTGGTCGAATACCTGGAGCCTGCGCTGTTCGACGAACGCCTCGGCCAGCTGTATCAGGCCGGTGACGCTGCCACCGAGGCGCTGATCGAAGGCATCGGCGACCAGGTCGACCTGGACAGCCTGATGAGCGAAATGCCGCGTATCGAGGACCTGCTGGAGAGCGACGACGAAGCACCGGTGATCCGCCTGATCAACGGCCTGTTCGGCCAGGCCCTGCGCCTGCGCGCTTCGGACATTCATATAGAAACCTTCGAGCAGAGCCTGGTAGTGCGCCTGCGGGTCGATGGCCACCTGCGCGAAGTGTTGCGCCCACCGCGTGCGCTGTCGGCCATGCTGGTGTCGCGGATCAAGGTCATGGCCCGTCTGGACATCGCTGAAAAGCGCCAGCCCCAGGATGGCCGCATCACCCTGCGCGCGGCGGGGCGCGAAGTGGATGTACGGGTCTCGACGCTGCCCGGCATCCACGGCGAAAGGGTGGTGATGCGCGTGCTCGACAAGCAGGCCAGCCTGCTGGCGCTGGGCAACCTGGGCATGCCGGCGGCGGTGTTGCAGGGCCTGCGCAGTTGCCTGGCGCGGCCCAACGGCATCGTGCTGTCAACGGGGCCGACCGGTTCGGGCAAGACCACTACCCTGTATGCCAGCCTCAACAGCCTCAACGACGGCAGCCGCAATATCCTCACTGTCGAGGACCCGGTGGAATACGCGATTGCCGGCATCGGCCAGACCGCCATCAACCCGCGTGCCGGGCTGACCTTTGCCAGCGGCCTGCGCGCCATCCTGCGCCAGGACCCGGACGTGATCATGCTCGGCGAAATCCGTGACCAGGAGACCGCGCAGATCGCCGTGCAGGCCAGCCTCACCGGCCACCTGGTGTTGTCCACGCTGCACACCAACAGTGCGGTGGGCGCGGTGACCCGCCTGCGCGACATGGGCATCGAACCGTTCCTGATCGCCTCGTGCCTGCGCGGTGTTCTGGCCCAGCGCCTGGTGCGGCGCCTCTGCAGTTGCGCCGTGGCGCACCCGCTGCAACAGGCGGAACGCGACTTGTGGCCCGAACTGGCGGCGCTGGGCAGCAGCTACCACGCGGTGGGCTGCGAGCAGTGCCAGGGCAGCGGGTATGTCGGGCGCCTGGGCCTGTATGAATTCATCGAGCTGGATGCCGGGCTGATCGGCCTGTTGTACGACGGCGCCAGTGAACTGGCCATGCAGGACTACCTGGCCGCGCGCCGGCAGAGCCTGGTGGCGATGGCCAGCGACTGCCTGGCCCGTGGCGAGACCAGCCTGGCCGAAGTACTGCGCGTGGTGCAGGGCTGAGCCATGCCGACCTATCGCTACCAGGCCGTCGACCTCGTCGGCAAGACCCACAAGGCCAGCTTGCAGGCCGACAGTGAACGTCATGCCCGTCAGCTGTTGCGTGAGCAGGGCCTGTTCGCCCGCCGCTTGCAGCGTCACGAGGCCGGCACCCGGCAACCCCGGCGCCAGCGCCTGAGCCGCGCCCAGTTGTGCGAACTGACTCGCCAGCTGGCCACCCTGACCGGTGCCGGCATCCCGCTGGTCGACGCCCTGGCTACCCTGGAACGGCAACTGCGCCAGCCCGCCCTGCACGGTGTGCTGGTGGCCTTGCGCGGCTCGCTTGCCGAGGGCCTGGGCCTGGCCCGCAGTCTGGCGCGTCAGGGGGCACCGTTTACCGGCCTGTACTGCGCGCTGGTCGAGGCCGGCGAGCGGTCCGGGCGCCTGGCCCAGGTGCTGACCCGCCTCGCCGACCACCTGGAGCAGGTACAACGGCAGCAGCACAAGGCACGTACGGCGCTGATCTACCCCACCGTGTTGATGGGGGTGTCACTTGCCGTGGTGGTAGGCCTGATGACCTTCGTCGTACCCAAGCTGACCGAACAGTTTGCCCATGCCGGGCAGAGCCTGCCGCTCATCACTACGCTGCTGATCGGCCTGAGCCAAGGGTTGGTGCAGGCCGGGCCCTGGCTGTTGGGGCTGGCCCTGATGCTCGCTGTGCTTGGCGGCTGGTTGTTGCGCAAGCCGCACTGGTGCCTGCGCCGCGACCAGCTGCTGCTACGCCTGCCCCACATCGGCAGCCTGCTGCAGGTGCTGGAAAGCGCGCGCCTGGCACGCAGCCTGGCAATCCTCAGCGGCAGCGGCGTGGCCCTGCTCGAAGCCCTGCAAGTGGCCACCGAAACCGTCGGCAACCGGCGCATCCGCCTGGCCATGGAGCAGGTGCGCCAGCAGGTGCAGGGCGGCACCAGCCTGCATCGCGCGCTGGATGCCAGCCAGCAGTTCCCGCCGCTGCTGGTGAACATGGTCGGCAGCGGCGAGGCCAGCGGCACTTTGGCCGACATGCTCGAGCGCGTGGCCGACGACCAGGAGCGCGGCTTCGCCCGCCAGGTCGATACCGCCATGGCGCTGTTCGAACCCCTGATGATCCTGGTGATGGGCGCCGTGGTGCTGTTCATCGTGCTGGCGGTGCTGTTGCCGATCATGCAACTCAACCAGGGCCTGCAACTGTGACGACAAGGAGTACTGCCATGCAGCATCGACGTAACCGCCAGCGCGGTTTCACCCTCATGGAAATCATGGTGGTGATCTTCATCATCGGCCTGCTGATCGCCGTGGTCGCGCCCAGCGTGCTGGGCAACCAGGACAAGGCCATGAAGCAGAAAGTGATGGCCGACCTGGCCACCCTGGAGCAGGCGCTGGACATGTACCGCCTGGACAACCTGCGCTTCCCCAGTAGCGAGCAGGGCCTGGCCGCGCTGGTGAAAAAGCCGGCCCAGGAGCCGCTGCCACGGGCCTGGCGCAGCGACGGCTACGTGCGCCGCCTGCCGGAAGACCCTTGGGGTACCCCGTATCAGTACCGCATGCCCGGTGAACATGGCCGGGTCGACGTGTACTCGCTGGGCGCCGACGGCCTGCCGGGCGGCGAAGGCCAGGATGCCGACCTGGGTAACTGGGAGCTGTAACGGGTGCGCCGTCAGCGGGGTTTCAGCCTGATCGAGTTGCTGGTGGTGCTGGCCATCGCCGGGCTGATGACCGGCTTGGCTGTGGCCGGGTTCGGCAACAGCCAGGCCAGTGCAGACCAGGCGCTGCAACGGCTGGCGAGCGAGACCCGGGCGCAGGCTGCGCTGGCCCGGCATGCCGGGCAGTTGCGCGGGCTGCGCTGGAATGGCCAGCGCCCGGAGTTCGTCCGGCGCGAGGCTAATGGCTGGGAGGTCGAAGCAGTCGCCCTTGGCGACTGGCCCAAGGGCCTGCGCCCGGACTGGCCGGCCAGCCCGCAGCCGCGTCTGTTGTTCACCCCGCATGGCTGGGCGCAACCGGGCAGCGTGCGCTGGCACTGGGCCGATGGCAGCCAGCGATGGGCCTGGAGCCGCGACGGCCGCTTGCAGGTGGTGGTTGCCCCATGAAGCGGCATCAGCGTGGCTTCACCCTGTTGGAGGTGACCGTGGCCCTGGCGATCGCCGCTGTGCTGGCGGTGATTACCAGTCAGGTCCTGCGCCAGCGCCTGGCGGTGCAGGACAACCTGCAGCAACACCGCCTTGGCCTGCTATGCGCGCGAGAACTGCAAACCCGCTTTGCCGTCGAGCAGTACTGGCCAGCTGCAAACCAGGTTGGCGGTGAACTGAGCCAGGGCGGCCAGCGCTGCCACTGGCAACTGCAACTGCGCCGCACCGGCGTACGCGACCTGCGCCGTGGCGAACTGCTGTTGTTCGCCGACCGCGACCAGCGCCTGCCGCTTGGCCAGTACACCGTGTTCCTGGAGCGGCCATGAGCTACAGAGATCGTGAAGCTTGCGCGGTTCCTGTGGGAGCGGGTTTACCCGCGAAGCAGGCAACTCGGTGCATGGCACCGGCTGCGCCGGTGTTCGCGGGTGAACCCGCTCCCACAGGGAGGGCGTATACCCGTCAGCCCAGTATCCAGCCTGTGAAGCAGCGACAGGCCGGCCTGTTCCTGGAGCGGGCATGAGTTACAGAAACCGTGAAGCTTGTGCGGTCCCTGTGGGAGCGGGCATGCCCGCGAAGCAGGCGACTCGGTCCATGGCACCGGCTGTGCCGGTGTTCGCGGGCGCGCCCGCTCCCACAGAGGCCAAGTTCCACCTCGCGCAGGTGCCTGCCCATGAAGCAGCGCCAGGCCTGCCTGATCCTAGAGCACTCATGAGTTACAGAAATGATGAAGTTTGTGCTGCCCCTGTGGGAGCGGGTTTACCCGCGAAGCAGGCAACTCGGTGCATGGCACCGGCTGTGCCGGTGTTCGCGGGTGAACCCGCTCCCACAGGGGCCCAGTTCCACCCCGCGCAGGTGTCTGCCCCTGGATCAGCAGTGAGTTACAGAGATCGTGATGCTTGCGCGGTTCCTGTGGGAGCGGGTTTACCCGCGAAGCAGGCAACTCGGTGCATGGCACCGGCTGCGCCGGTGTTCGCGGGTGAACCCGCTCCCACGGGGAGGGTGTATACCCGTCAGCCCAGTGTCCAGCCTGTGAAGCACCGGCAGGCCGGGCTGACCCTGATCGAGCTGATGGTGGCTCTGGCGCTTACCGCCATGCTCGGCATCATGCTCGCCGCCCTGGTCAATGGCTGGCTCAAGGTCCGCGAGCGCCTGCAGACCACCAACCAGGAAACTTCAGTGCTGGACTTCTGCCTGGCCCTCGAGCGTCGCTTCGACAGCCCGGTAATGCGCCGTCTGTACGACCAGCGCCTACCCCTGGCCAGCCGCTGGCTGGACTGGCAGCCGGCAAGTAACCAGTTGCTCTGGGTCGCCATCACCGGCATGCCGGAAGCCGAAGGCGGCTCGCGCCTGCAGCGCCAGCGCCTGCGTTTCGAGGCCCGCGAGCAGCGCTTGCTGCTGGAAAGCTCGGCCGACCTCTACGCCGCCGCCGCCCCACGCTGGGTCCAGCGCGACCGGCTCGAGCGGGTCAGTGCCATGAATGTTCTTTATTACCAGGGCGGCCGCTGGCTGGCCTGGCCTTCCGACCAACCTGCGCACCCCGGCCGTGGCGTGCGTCTGGAACTGCAGCGTGATGGAGCACCCTATGTCTGCACCTTCGCCCTCCCATGGGGGCGCTCATGAAGTTTGAATGGGGGCGGCGCACCCCGGCCCAGTCGTGGCTGTTGCTGCGACCGGGCGTTGTCTGGCACTGGGCGCTGGCCCAGGACGGCCTTGTGCAACGCCAGGGGCAGGGCGAGCCCCCGGCGAACCTGCAGGCCCGTGTGGCGTTGATCCTGCCTGCCGAGGCCTGCAGCTGTTTCCGCGTGCCGGCACCGCCCGGGCTCAAGCGTGAAGAATGGCCGCTGTTGCTCGAAGACCGCTTGCTACAGGCCGTCGACGAGGTGACTTGCGCCTGCCTGGCCCGCGAGCCCGGCCATCTTCGGTTACTGGTAGTGGCTCGTCAGCAATTGGAGGACTGGCGCGGGCAGTGCGCCAAATGGGGCTTGCAGGTGGCACGTTGCTGGGCAGAACTACAGCTGCTGCCGCCCCCCGAGGCGGGACGTGCCTGGCAATGGCAGCGCACACCCGGCATGTACTTGTACAAAGGGCTGGCCGAAGACAGGCAGGAGCACTGGCTGGCCTGGCCGGATGCACTGGGCGAGGTGCCACGGCAACCGTGGGCGCAGTTGCAAAAGGTCGCGCTGAGCGGCGACTGGCCCAGTACGCTGGCACCGCTCGATACATTGCCGGGCCTGTTCGAGCGTACCCGCAAGGTGCGCTCGCTGCCGGTGGTGTCCCGGCCGCAGCAACGGTTGCTCGCGGCCTGCCTGGTACTGGCTGCCGTCTGGGGCGGGCTGTGGGTGAGCAAGCAGTGGGGCCAGGGGCAAATCTGGCGCAGCCAGGTCATCGCCCTGACCGGTGAGCAGGCCGGCCCCCGGCACGCCGCGCAGGCCCTCAAGCGCCTGCGCGAAAGTGAACTGCAACAGCAACTGCGCACGCGCCAGCTAGAAGACCTTGAGGCGGCGTTGCAGGCCTGGCTGCGTGACCACCCCAGCTGGCGCCTGCAAGCGGTGCGCTTCGATGGCCAGCGCTGGCACCTGCGGCTGGAGGGCGAGGGCGGTGCGCCGCCATGGAACGACATGGCGAAAGCGGCTGGGGCCTCCGTCCAGGTGCAGGACGGCCAGGTGGTGTTCGACTTGGGAGCAACCTCATGAACCGGGCCTGGTTACAGCGTCATCGTTTGAGGCTCGCCTGGGCGCTGATTGCCCTGTTGCTGGCCTTCCTGGCCCTGCGCGCAGGCCTTGCGCAGTGGCGCGAGCTCAACCAGTGGCGCGGGCTGGCCGAACAGGCCGCCAGCTTGCAAGGTGGCCCGGGGTTGAACCTGGAGCGGCTACGCCAGTCGGCCCAGGCGCGACAGATCGAACTGGCCGAGGTCGATGCGCAGGGCAAGGCCTGGCAACTGCGTGGGCAGGTGGCTGACGAACGAGTGCTGCAAGGCTGGTTGCAAAGCCTGCATGCAGAAGGTGCACAGCTACTGCAATGGGGGCTGGAGCAGGATGGCAAGGGCCTGCGCTTCAACCTGGTGATGCAACCATGAGCCGCAAGGGTATGGTGTGGGTTGTGCTGGTGTTCGTGGTGTCGGTATTGGTTGAGCTTCCGGCCAATTGGGTGGTGCGTGCGTTCGGCCTGCCAATGCGTGACGCCAGTGGCAGCCTGTGGCAAGGCCAGGCCCAACAGTTGGGCCCGGTCGGGCCTTTGCACTGGACAGTGCAGCCTTGGCGCTTGCAGGCGAATGCGCAACTGGGCTTCCAGGGCCAGGCCTGGCAGTTGCGCGCCGAAGGCTGGCCATGGCGCTGGCAGCTGGAGGCGAGGGCCATGGGCGCCCAAGTGTCGGTGGCGACGGATTACCGCTTGGCCGGCCAGTGGCAGGGCGCGTTGCGGGTACAGGGGGCAGGGCGGCAATGCCGCGTCAGCGAAGGTCGCGTGACGGTAACCGACCTTGCCCTGAGCCAGCCCTGGTCGCTGGGCTTGGGGCAGGGCTGGCTGGAGATGGATTGCCGCAGCGGCTGGCACCTGCGCGGGCAATTGGCGCAGCAAGGGCAGCATCAGTTGGCCGTGGATGCCGACCTGCCAGCGCGCCGGGCGCAGGTGATGGTCGAGTTGCAGCCGGAGGCGGCGCTGATGCCTTTGCTGCGCGGCATGCAGTGGCTTGGGCCGCAGGCGCTGGCAGGGCAGCGAGACTTGCGCTGGTAGACACAGGCCGCTCCAACAACACATCAAAAAATGGACGCCATCCCTGTGGGAGCGGGTTCACCCGCGAACACGGGCGAAGCCCGTGCCCTCCAGCGCGGCGCCTGCTTCAGTTTTTCTTGCCCTGCACACTCGAAGCCCACTGCTCACTGCGATTGTGGCCACTGGTCCTCAACAACCCCAGGTCCAGTGCATTTTCCCCATCCGCCGCCCCCTTGCCCTTGGCTAGCCCGGCCACCGCCGTGCCCAGGTCCACCGGCGAGTTGGACGCATCGATCGACACATCCCGACGATAGTCGTTACCGCTCAGTGTTTCCCGGGTCACCGAGTTGGCGTCGAGCACCGCATCACCTTTGGCCGACTGCAAGCGTGCACCCACCAGGTGAGCGTTGCCACCAACCCGCAGGTCGATACCGTCGCTACCGTTGAGCGTGGCCTGCTGGCCTACGCTGTCGCGCTGCGTGTGCGACACATCGAGGCTGAAGGTGGGCGAGATCCCCGGGTCTGCCTTGCTCAGGGCGGAACCAGCTTTTTTCTCCACCTTGCTCCCCAGCGGCCCTGTCAACGAAGTGGCCGCGTTGACGTAGCCCCGCGGGTTTTTCTCCTGGCTCAGCCGGGCATCGCCTTTCACGCTCAGGGTATCGACGTTGTCCTTGCGGCTGGCGATGCGCAGGTCGCCGTCGATCACTCCATTGATACGCCCAGCTTCCAGGGTGACGCCTTCGAGACGAGTATCGCCACGGCTTTGCAGGTCGATACGCTCGGCGCGCAGGTCGCTGGCATTCCAAGTCAGGTTGTCGCGCTTGTCGAGCTCCACCTTGAGACGGCCATGCAGGCCGCGGGTGTCCAGCGCGCCTTTGGCCATGTCGAAGCCCGCCCCGGCGGTGATGTCGAGGTTGTCACGTCGCTCCTGGCTGGATGATGCTTCCACCAGCATGCCACCATTCGATGCGTCGAGGGTTATCTGGCCGGCCGAGGCCTGCAGGCCCTCGAGATGCAGGGCGATATCCTCGCGGGCACTGCTGCCCAGGGTCAGTGTGCCGTTGCTGGCGAACTGGGCAGCTACAGCCTGGCGTGCCTCTTCGTCCTGCTTGCCGTGGCTGAAGTGGCCGCCTATGGCACCGCCTTTGGTGTTGCCCGCCTTTACAGCCAATTCCACGCCGCCGCCCATCTTGGCGCCGCTAGCGTTCTGGGTATCGCTGGCTGCCTTGACCTGCAGCCGCCCCCCGCTTTGCAGTTGTATGTCGCCAGTCTTGGCCTCACGGCTGCCAATGCGGGTGCCTTCGAGCATCAGGTCGCCGCCACTGTTCAGTTGTACCTGGCCCTTGGCGTCGATCTGCGCGACCTGGGCCTTGTGCTGTGTGCTCTGGTTCTGGCCGTGGTCGAGGTAGCCCCGGCCATCGACGCCGGTGCTGCCCGGGCGGTTACCGACCTTGGCCCAGGCATTGCCGTCGAGCTGGCGTGACTGCTGATCGGTGCGGTCGTTTGCCTGTGGCAATGTCAGCGAACCGGCGCTGCTCATGACCACGCTGCCTTCACCGCCATCGATGCGTGCCCCTTCATAACGACCAGAGCTGCCCAGTTGCACCTGGATACCCTGTTGCCCATACAGGCTGCCGGGTACGGCGCTGCTGACGCTGTCCTTTTTGTCCAGCGAGCCGCCTTTGCCGGCGGCGCGTACATTCAGGTCTTCGCCGGTGCTGGTATCCAGGCGCACATCACCGCCGTAGGCCAGGCGTTGCACGGTATTTTCCTGGGTGTTCTCGGCAGCCTGCATCTGGTGTTGTGCGGCCTCGATCTGCAGTTTGCCGGCGTTGGCGCGCCAGGCGGTGCCCTGGTCGGTAATGTTGTCGGCCTTGACCTCGACCTTGGCCCCGGACAACTCGCTCACCTGGGCAAAGCCGCGGCGCTGGTTTTCCAGGCGTTTGAGGTGTTCCACGGTCATGTCGGCGCCAACGCTGGGCGGCGCCATGGCGTCTTCGGGGGAGGCTTGCTGGAAGCGCGCGGCTTCTTCGCCCAGCACCAGGCGTTCGATGGGGCGGGTAAGGTCGCGGTACTCGACACTGGCGCCGAGGCTGCCCGACCAGTCGTCACGGCTTTGTTCACGCTCCTCGGTATCCTGCACCGCGCGGTTGTCGATGCGTTTGGCCGTTACCTGCAGGGTGTTGCCGGCGTCGACGCGTGCGGCCTCGGAGACCAGTTCATCGCCACTGATCTTCAGGTCGCCGCTGGCCTGCAGTGTGCTGCGTTGCACCTTGCTGTCGCGTTCGGCTTGCACCTGGCGGTTGTGGTGGCCTTCGAACAGGCTGCCCAGCCGGTCGATTCCGCCGGTCACCGTCAAGCCGCCGCCACTGTGGGTGGTGCTGGTGGTTTTGTCGCGGTCGTTGCGGGTTGCCCCCAGGGTCACCTTTTGGGCCTGCACATCGAGGTCGCCTGCGGTGGCCTTCACCGTGGAACCGTTGACCTGCAGGTGAGCCCCGCTGCCAAGGCTCACCGAGGCGCCCTCGAGCTCACTGGCGACCTGGCTGGTGGTGCGCTGCTTGCTACTGGTGGTGGCAACGTCATAGGCCACGCCGGCCGAGTACTGGCGGGACTCGGGCTTGCCATCCTCGGCCTCCTGGGTCTGCTTGGCGCTGGCGCTGAAACCATGTTGCTGGTTGCGGGTTTCGCGCTCGCCAACCGCTTGCACGCTGGTAATCAGCAGGTCGCCCTTGGCCTCTGCCTGCAGGTGCCCGCCCGCTGCGACCTTGGCGCCCTGGATGCGCATTTCCTCGGCGCTGGCCAGGCGCAGGTTGCTGGCCGAGCTGACGTCGCTGGTCAGCACCTGTTGCGTACGCTCGGTGCTCTCGCGGTCGCTGCCAATCAGGCCGAACAGCTTGCTGTCGCTCGTACGGTCGGTGGAGGTGATGCGGCCATGGTCGGCTTCGATGGCCAGTGCACCTTTTGTGCTGTAGAGCACCGCGTCCTCCTTGCCGTGCACGGTACTGCCCTTGATGGCCACCTGCTCAGCTGTCACGGTCAGCTTGCCATTCGCCGTGACGCTACTGCCGGCGACGGCCTGGCCTTCGCTGTCGTTACCCTTGCGGTCGCCAAAGAAGGTGCCGGATACCAGGTCGCCGCGATAGTCGCGCCGGGTGCCGCGCTCCTGCAGGGCGGTGGTACCGATGGTTGCCTCCTTGGCTTCGATCGCCATGTCGCCGCGGCTGTGCAGGCTGCTTCCTTTCACATCGACGGTATTCCTTGCCTTGAGCGTCATGCGTTGGGCCTGGAGCGCACTGCCTTGTGCGGTTTCCTTGTACTGGTCGGTATCGCTGTCACCGCGCCACAAGTCCTTGCGGTGGCGAACCTGCTCTTCGGTGTGCTGGCTGTCGATGCCGGCAGCGATGGCCAGGTTGGCGCCGCTGTCGAGGGTCAGCTCATTGCCAGCATCCACCTTGGCAGCCACCAGGCGCATGTCGTCAGCGGATTGCAGCAGCACGCCGTCCTTGCCTTGCAAGCTGCTGCCCTGTTGCTGCTGCTGGGTGGTGGTGGTTTCGCGGTTGTAGGTTTCGCGGGTGACGAACAGGAACTTCTTGTTCCAGTTTTCGCTGTCGCGCTCGATGTTCTCGCGAGTTGTGGCGTCCAGCGTGAGTTTTCTACCGGCCTTGGCCTCGATTCGCCGAGCTTGCCCATCGACGGTTTCGAGTGTCAGGTCATCGGCAGCAGTCAGCCGCAGATCGCCCTGTTCGCTGTGCAGTTCGACGGGGTTGTCGGCCTTGCCGCTGACCTGCAGGGCGCCGGCCGACTGGATGTCGACCCCGTCTATACCCAGCAGCTGCGATGCCCCCACACGCACACCGGCACCTTCTGCGGTGCTCACCACGCGAATGCGCCCGGCGCGCATGGCGCCGAACAGGCTGGCATCGATGCTGGACGGGGTGCCGGGCAGGTGCTCGACAATTTCGCCGCTGGTGCTGTCGATGCGGTTTCGGCCGACGGTGATATCGATGGAGTTGCGCGCCATCAGCAGCCCTTTGCCGTCCACGCGCGGGGCAATCAGCTCGAGGGCGCCGTTGGGGTTTCGCTGGCCGCCCTCGAACACTTGCAGGGTACCACTGGCGTTCAGCGTGTCGAGGTACTTCAGTTGCTGGCCCTCGAACTCGGGGGTGCCCACCACGAAGCCGGCGCGCGTGGTGTTGATGAAACTGCCGCCGTTGAGGGTGATGCCATTGGGGTTGGCCAGGATGTAGTCGGCCGGGCGGCCGAAGATTTCCTGCGGCCCTTCGATCAGCGAGGCGTTGCGGCTGACCACTTCGTTGAGAATGGTCGAGGCGGCCTGGCCCTGGAATTGCGGGTTGGCTGCCAGGGCGCCGGCCAGTTCCGACTGCCCGGCCTGGGTGGCATTGTTCAGCACCACCCCGGAGCGGTCGACGTTGTAGTCGAGGAACTGATTGTGTGATAGCCCCTTGGCGTTTGGCGCGACGATATCGATCACCGGAACACCGTGCCCGTCGTTGATGACCGGTGTGCCGCCGGGGCCGCTGGTTGCTGCCAGGCCACCCTGGGCCAGTGCGGTGCCGGGCCCGAGCAGGGCCAGGAAGATGGCCCAGCGCAAGGTATCTGGGCGGGACGACGGTGACTGCGAGAGTGTTTGCATGTTCTCGTTCTCTTTGTTGTGGGTGATTCAGATGTTCAGGGCCAGTTCCACCACCCAGAAGCCGGGTTCCAGCAGCGGGCGGGGCAGGTCGCTGGCATACAGCGCGCGTTGGTAGCCCAGGCGCAGGTGGCTGCCGGGCAGGCTCAGTTCGGCACCGACGGTGGCCCCGGCGAGGCGTTGGGAAGGCTTGCCTTCGGCAGTGCGGGTCCAGCCCAGGTCCAGGCCGATGTAGGGGCGTACTTGCAGAGGCGCGGCCCAGCCCTCCGGCAGCGGCTGGCTGACGGTGTTGCGCCAGACGGCGCTGCTGGCACCGGAGTAGGTTCGCAGGCGAAACCCGCGCACGGCCGAATCGTCGCTGACCAGCAACTGCTCGACGGCGGGTAGCGGGTCACTGCTGTATTGCAGGCCCAGCTCGCTCTGCCAGCGCCATGGGTGGTTGGCCGGGCCCTGGCGCAGGTGCAGCAGGTTGGCGCGGTACTTGCGAAAATCCGGGCGCAGGCGCTCTGCGCCCAGCGCTGAGCGGTCGGCACCGAAGGCGTCGACACCCTGGGCGACACCGAGGTAGCCATTCCACAGCCCTCCCTCGAGCCACAGCAGGTTGATGCCCGCCTCCACGGAGACCAGGGTAGGGCTCTGCTGGACGATCACCGCGCCGGCGCTGCGGTTGACCATTTGCTTGCGGTCCAGCCGGGCGCTGGCGCTGAGCATGCCTTGCTGGTTGCGCCACAGCACCCGCTCGACGCTCAGGCCCTGGTAGCTGCTGCTGCCGTCGGCTACCTGGCGGCTGTGTGGGAGCGGCGCCTCGTAGCGCAGCTCGCTGGCGCTGAGCGCGAAGGTCCAGGCGCCGTAGGGGATGCTGTAGTACAGCGAGATGCCTTGGCTTTGCCCCGGCGCATCGAGCACCGTGCCGTTCAGCGACAGGCGCAGGTCATCATTGAGGCCCAGCGGGCTGTCCAGGCCGAAGCCGAGGTTAAGGCGATGACGCCCGGTCAGGTCGCTGCCGCGGTTGTCGAAGCGGCTGTCCAGGTGCCCGCGCGAGGCCACCTTGCGCGGCTGCACGACAACCCGGGTGCCGCCCTGCAGTTCGCCGGGCAGCAATTCTGCGGACAGGTCATAAGCGCGCAGGCGGTTGAGCTGGTCGAGGCCTTGCTCCAGGGCTGGCAGGTACAGTGGCTGCCCGAGCAGGCCGGGAAAGGCGCCGGGGAGGGACAGGGGCAATTCGGGGCCGGCCATTTCGATGGACTCGACGAACCCTTCGACGATGACCAGGTTCAGCGGTGCGCCGTTTTGTGGCGGTTGCTGCAGGTAAGGCCGGCTGGTCGGGTATCCGGCTTGCACATAGCGCTGGGTGATGGCTTTCAGCAGCCCGTTGATTTCCGCGATGCCCATGCATGGGGTAATGAACCTGCGAAGGGTTGGCGTTAACGCCGAGTCGGAAAGCTTGCGGTTGCCGGCCACGCGTACGCCGGTTATGGCCCAGCAACGCTGGTCGTGCGGGAGGGGGGCGGTGGTGTCGTGGCTTTCAGCCGGGGCGGGCTGGCGCTGCCAGCGTTCCAGCCGCTGTTGCTGTTCCAGCTGTCGCAGCCCGCGCTGCTGATCGCGCAGTTGCTGGCTGGCGGGGTCGTCGGCCAGCGCCTGAGGCGCGGTCAGCAAACCGGACAGGCAGCAGGTGAGCGCCCAGCAGGTGGCGCGGTGAATGTGGAACGGCATTGAAGCACCCCGCAAATGATGTACGGATTTCGTACTCGTCTGCGTGGATGCTAAAAACTAGGGGGGGCGCCTGGATGCAGTACCCGGCCTAAGCGCTTGTAAGGCGCGTTCTTGCCTGGAGGTGGGAAGCTTCCTACAGCGTCAGTTGAAAGGCCCGCTATCAGGGCCGAATTTCGATCAACGTGCCATCCCGCACCAGGTCCCACACTTCCTGCATGTCGCGGTTACGCATGGCAATACAGCCGTCCGTCCAGTCCAGGGTGTGGAAGTACCACTCCGGATACTCGTCGTCGATCGGCGTGCCATGGATCATGATCATGCTGCCGGCGCTCACCCCTTCGCGGGTGGCACGGGCGGCATCGGTGATGTTCGGGTAATTGATGTGCATGGCCAGGTTGAAGCGGTCGCTCTGCTTGCGCCAGTCCAGCCAGTACAGGCCCTCGGGGGTTTTCTTGTCGCCTTCGCGCTCCTTGGCGCCTTTTGGCTGCTTGCCCAGCGAGATGCGGTAGGTCTTCAGCGGTTCGCCACGGCTGATCAGCTGCAGTCGGCGTTCGGACTTGATCACCAGCACCTTGTCGATCAGCGGTTGCATGGCCTGCTGCGAAGGCGACAGGTTCTGCGCTGCCGGCTGCGGCTTGCGGATGATGGTCTCGGTGAAGGCCGCCTGGGACACCGAGGTAACGCAAAGGCAGAAAAGGGCAAGCAACCAACGCATGTAACGGTATCCCCGAAGGTTTCTAGGTGGTGGGCGAGACGTTCATCGGCGGCAGGTATTCATGGCCTATTGGGTAGTGCTGCCCGATGCGATCGCGATAGTAGCATTCTAGTGTGCGAGTGACGGTGCGGAAAGCCAGCTCGCCCCACGGTATCTCATGTTCTTCAAACAGCCGCACCTCCAGGCTTTCGACGCCGATCGCGAAATCAAGGTCTGCCAGCTCGGCGCGAAAGAAAACGTGCACCTGGTTGATGTGTGGCAGGTCGAACAGCTGGTACAGGCTCATGCTGGCGACCCGGGCGCAGGCTTCCTCGACGGTTTCGCGACGGGCGGCCTCGTCCAGGGTTTCGCCGTTTTCCATGAAACCGGCAGGCAAGGTCCAGAAGCCTCGGCGTGGCTCGATGGCGCGCCGGCACAGCAGCACCTGGCTGCCCCAGGTCGGCAACACGCCGGCAACGATGTTGGGGTTCTGATAATGGACGATCCGGCAAGACCCGCAGACATACCGCAGGCGGCTGTCGCCCTCGGGAATCTGCTGAGTGACCGGCTGGCCGCAGGCGCTGCAGTATTTCATTCGGGGTTCCCTTTGCTCAGGTTTATCTTGGCGCGACGGCCGGTTTGCCGCAAGCGCACAGGGCTTGGGTGCTTCGCGCCTTTGGTGCATCATGCAAGGCAGGCCTTGAATACGAGTGTGCGCAATGCTGGACGAGCTACTTCGCCGAATGAGCAACCACCAACCCGCATCACTGGAAACCGACCGGCGGTTCCCTGAAGCGGCGGTTCTTTTGCCCATCACCCGCAGCGAAGCGCCCGAACTGGTCCTGACCCTGCGTGCCAAGGGCCTGTCCACTCACGGCGGTGAAGTGGCTTTTCCCGGTGGCCGCCGCGACCCGGAAGACCCGGACCTGGTGTTCACCGCGCTACGTGAAGCGGAAGAAGAAATCGGCCTGCCACCAGGCCTGGTTGAAGTGATCGGCCCGCTCAGCCCGCTGATTTCGCTGCACGGCCTGAAAGTGACGCCATTCGTCGGGCTCATCCCCGATTTTGTCGAATACCGTGCCAATGATGCCGAGATCGCGGCAGTATTCACCGTGCCGCTGGAATTCTTCCGCCAGGACCCGCGCGATCATACCCACCGTATCGATTACCAGGGGCGCAGCTGGTATGTGCCCAGCTATCGCTATGGCGAATACAAGATCTGGGGGTTGTCGGCGATCATGATCGTCGAACTGGTCAACCTGCTGTTCGATGCCGGCATCAGCCTGCACCAGCCCCCTGAGCGTTACATCGAAAACTGAGCGGGGCCAACCCCGTCGTCTGCGTTGCAGCCTGAGGAGCAAGCATGAAATACCGCCTGGGCGACCTGCGGGTCGAGAGCCACCCCACCAGTTGGGCCGCACCCAACGCCACGCTGATCGGCAAGGTGCGCCTGCAGGCCAATGCCAGCGTTTGGTTTGGCGCGGTGCTGCGCGGGGACAACGAGCTGATCGACATTGGCGAAGGCAGCAACGTGCAGGATGGCACGGTGATGCACACCGACATGGGCTCTCCGCTGACCCTTGGCAAGGGCGTGACCGTTGGCCACAACGCCATGCTGCATGGCTGCACGGTGGGCGACTACAGCCTGGTCGGTATCAATGCGGTCATCCTCAATGGCGCGCGTATCGGCAAGCATTGCATCATCGGCGCCAATGCGCTGATTGCGGAAGGCAAGGAGATCCCCGACGGTTCGCTGGTGATGGGTTCGCCGGGCAAGGTGGTGCGCGAGCTGACCGAACAGCAGAAGCGCATGCTCGAAGCCAGTGCCGCGCATTACGTGCACAATGCCCAGCGTTATGCGCGGGAGTTGGTGGTTGACGATGAATGATGTCGTGGAGCGGCCGGTGGCCTCGCCGTGCGTGAGTATCTGTGCGTTGGACGAGCAGGATATCTGCACCGGTTGCCAGCGAACCGTGGCCGAGATCGGCCGCTGGGGGCGGATGGACAACGACGAGCGCCGGGCGGTGCTCAAGCTTTGCCATGAAAGGGCAGTAGAGGCTGGCCTCATCCTCTAGGGCTGACTCGCCCCCCCTGTGGGAGCGGGTTCACCCGCGAACACCGGCGCAGCCGGTGCCATCCACCGTGTTGGATTCTTCGCGGGTGAACCCGCTCCCACAGGCATCGCGTAGCCCTCGAACCTGATGTTGTACCTGTGGGAGCGGGTTTACCCGCGAACCAGCCAGCGGTAATCTGTGCGGCTTGCCCACAGACTACCCGCCATGTTCTATCTGATTGCCTACATCAGCAGCGTAGTGCTGATCAACTACGCCTTCTCCAGCGCGCCACACCTGGACATCATCTGGTCCGCCTGGGGCGGCCTGGTGTTCATCCTGCGCGACATGGTGCAGACCCGCTTCGGCCATGGGGCCCTGGTCGCCATGCTGGCGGCGCTGGTGCTGTCCTATGTCACTTCGGAACCGGCCATCGCCCTGGCCAGCGCCACTGCGTTCTTCATTTCCGAACTGATCGACTGGCTGGTATTCAGCATCACCCGCCGGCCGCTGCGCGACCGCCTGTGGCTGAGTTCGGCGCTGAGCATCCCGGTGGACACCTTCATCTTCTTCGGCATGATCGGTGCCCTGACCCCAGCCGTGATCGGCACCGCCATGGCCTCGAAATTTGCCGGTGTCACCGCCGTGTGGCTGGCCATGGCATTTCGCGCCCGGCGGGCCGCCGTGGCGGGTTGATGGTGTAGAATAGCGGTCCTTTTTCAGCGGGTGGCGCCAAGCCTGGTGCGGCCCCGGACGCCTTCGAGGACCTGAAATGACCCGTATCGGAACCCCCTTGTCGCCTACCGCGACCCGTGTACTGCTCTGCGGCTGTGGCGAGCTGGGCAAGGAAGTGGTGATCGAGCTGCAGCGCCTGGGCGTCGAAGTGATCGCCGTCGACCGCTACGCCAATGCCCCGGCAATGCAGGTGGCGCACCGCAGCCACGTGGTCAACATGCTCGATGGCGTGGCCCTGCGTGCCGTGATCGAGGCCGAGAAACCGCACTACATCGTCCCTGAAATCGAAGCCATCGCCACCGCCACCCTGGTCGAGCTGGAAAACGAAGGCTTCACCGTGGTGCCGACCGCCCGCGCCACCCAGCTGACCATGAACCGCGAAGGCATCCGCCGCCTGGCCGCCGAAGAGCTGGACCTGCCAACCTCGCCGTACCACTTCGCCGACACCTACGAAGACTACGCCAAGGCCGTTGCCGATGTCGGCTACCCGTGCGTGGTCAAGCCGGTGATGAGTTCGTCTGGCAAGGGCCAGAGCCTGTTGCGCAGCGATGCCGACCTGCAGAAGTCGTGGGACTACGCCCAGGAAGGCGGTCGCGCCGGCAAAGGGCGGGTGATTATCGAGGGCTTCATCGACTTCGAGTACGAAATCACCCTGTTGACCGTGCGCCATGTCGGCGGCACTACCTTCCTCGAGCCAGTCGGCCATCGCCAGGAGAAGGGCGACTACCAGGAATCGTGGCAGCCGCAGGCCATGAGCCCGAAGGCGCTGGCCGAGTCGCAGCGGGTGGCCAAGTCGGTCACCGATGCCCTGGGCGGCCGTGGCCTGTTTGGCGTGGAACTGTTCGTGAAGGGCGACCAGGTGTGGTTCAGTGAAGTCTCGCCACGCCCGCATGACACCGGCCTGGTGACCCTGATTTCCCAGGACCTGTCGCAGTTTGCCCTGCATGCCCGCGCCATTCTTGGCCTGCCGATTCCGGTAGTGCGCCAGTTCGGCCCTTCGGCTTCTGCGGTAATCTTGCCCGAGGGGCAGTCGCAGCAGACCAGCTTTGCCAACCTGGGCGCGGCGCTGAGCGAGCCGGATACCGCCATTCGCCTGTTTGGCAAGCCGGAAATCAACGGTACCCGCCGCATGGGTGTGTGCCTGGCGCGTGACGAGTCGGTCGAACTGGCACGGGCCAAGGCGACCCGTGCTGCGCAGGCGGTCAAGGTCGAGTTCTGATCCGATTGGGGCTGCGTTGCAGCCCTTCGCGGGCACGCCCGCTCCCACAGGTTTCGGCGCTACCCCTGTGGGAGCGGGCGTGCCCGCGAAGGGCCGCAACGCGGCCCCATTTACTTACAGCTGCGTATTGCGGGTCTCTTTCAGGCACAGCACGGCAATCAAGCTGATCACCGCCGCCACCGATACATATCCCCCCACCCAGCTCAACCCACC
>NZ_JAFGYI010000002.1:0-273590 GCF_017490905.1 Pseudomonas sp. 32_A
ACAGGGGACCGCGTCAGCATGCATAGCGCGGTCGGTGTAGGAGCGGCCTTGTGTCGCGATGGGCCGCAAAGCGGCCCCGACAATCTCAGCCGCGAGCCAGCTGCCGGCGCAACTCTGCCAAAACCGGCGCCGTATCCGGCCGTACCCCACGCCAGATAAAGAACGCCTCAGCCGCCTGCTCAGCCAGCATCCCCAAGCCATCCAGCACCTTCACCGCCCCCAGCTTCTCGGCCCACTGGCAAAACGGCGTAAGCTCCTTGCCATACATCATGTCATAGCAAACCGTGCGCCCCGCCTCGACCAGGCTGTCGGCAATAGGCGGCAATTCCCCGGCCAGGCTCGCCGAGGTGGCATTGATGATCACATCCACCGGCTCCTGCAACCAGGCAAACCCGCTGGCTACCACCGGCCCCAGCTCATCGAACTCACGCGCCAGCTGCTCGGCCTTTTCCACGGTCCGGTTGGCAATCACCAGCGACTGCGGCTTGTGCGCCAGGATCGGCTCCAGCACACCACGCACCGCACCACCGGCCCCAAGGATCAGAATGCGCTTGCCCGCAAGCTCCACCCCGGCATTCACAGTCAGGTCGCGCACCAGGCCAGCGCCATCGGTGTTGTCGCCCTGCAGAGTGCCATCGGCCAGCTTGCTCAGCGTGTTCACTGCACCCGCGCGCTGGGCACGCGGGGTCAGGCTGTCACACAGGCGGTAAGCTTCTTCCTTGAACGGCACGGTGACGTTGCCGCCGCTGCCTTGCTTGAAGAAACCGCGCGCGCAGTCGCTGAATTCGTCCAGTGGCGCCAGCAGCGTCCTGTACTCCAGGTCCTGGCCGGTCTGCTCGGCAAACAGGCGATGGATCAACGGCGATTTGCTGTGGCCGATGGGGTTACCAAAAACAACGTACTGGTCCATGACGGCTCCTTGGTTATCCACAGGCTTACTGACCGAGCCAGTCGCGGTCCTGCAGGAAGTACTCGGTAAGGCGCGCTTCTTCGCTACCAGGCGCGGCCTTCCAGTCGTAGCCCCAGCGCACCTGCGGCGGCAGCGACATGAGGATGGACTCGGTGCGGCCACCGGACTGCAGGCCGAACAGGGTGCCACGGTCGTAGACCAGATTGAACTCCACGTAGCGGCCACGGCGGTATTCCTGGAACTCGCGCTGCTGCGGGGTGTAAGGGGTGCCCTTGCGACGCTGGATGATCGGCAGGTAGGCGTTGATGTAGGCATCGCCGATTGCGCGGATGAAGGCGAAGCAGGTGTCGAAGTCCCATTCGTTCAGGTCATCGAAGAACAGGCCACCGATACCGCGTGGCTCGCCGCGGTGCTTGAGGTGGAAATAGCGGTCGCACCAGGCCTTGTAGCGCGGGTACACGTCGGCGCCGAACGGCGCGCAGGCCTGCTCGGCCACACGGTGCCAGTGGATGCAGTCTTCTTCATTGCCGTAGTACGGGGTGAGGTCGAAGCCGCCGCCGAACCACCAGACAGCCTCTTCACCTTCCTTTTCGGCGATGAAGAAGCGCACGTTGGCGTGAGAAGTGGGTACATGCGGGTTGTGCGGGTGGATCACCAGCGACACACCCAGGGCCTCGAAGCCACGGCCCGCCAGCTCGGGGCGGTGAGCACTGGCAGAGGGTGGCAAGCCTGCACCGAACACGTGGGAGAAGTTGACCCCGCCTTTCTCGATCACTTTGCCATCACCGATCACCCGCGTGCGGCCCCCGCCACCGGCTTCGCGCACCCAGGCGTCCTCGACGAAGCGGGCACCGCCGTCTTCGGTTTCGAGGGCAGAGCAGATGCGGTCTTGCAGGTCGAGCAGGTAGGCTTTCACGGCCTCGGTGCGGCTAGTCATCGGGTCACCAGGAACGGGCAGGGAAGAATTCGCCGGGTAGCATACCACCGCCAGCCCGCGCGCCGCAGTTGACGGCGATCAAGCAAAGGCGTCCGATAGAAGGCCTTTCCCGACCCATACGACAGGAGTGCGAGATGGCCAAGCGTATCCAGTTCAGCCAGCATGGCGGCCCGGAAGTGCTGCAGTTTGTGGAGTTCGAACCAGCCCCGCCAGGGCCGCAGCAGGTACGTGTGCGGAACCATGCGATCGGTCTGAACTTCATTGATACCTACTTCCGCAGCGGGCTGTATGCGCCGCCGTCCCTGCCTTCGGGGCTGGGTACCGAAGCGGCGGGTGTGGTCGAGGCGGTTGGCGAGGGCGTAACCCGGCTGAAAGTGGGTGACCGCGTGGCTCATGCCGGTGGCCCGTTGGGCGCATATAGCGAGGTACATACGCTGCCGGAAGCCAACCTGGTGAAGCTGCCCGACAACATCAGCTTCGAGCAGGCGGCGGCGGTGATGCTCAAGGGTTTGACCGTGCAGTACCTGCTGAAGCAGACCTACCAGGTGAAGGCGGGAGATGTGATTCTGTTCCATGCGGCGGCTGGTGGCGTGGGTTCGTTGGCGTGCCAGTGGGCGAAGGCGCTGGGCGCCAAGCTGATCGGTACCGTGAGCTCTGCCGAAAAGGCCGAGCGGGCCAAAGCGCTGGGGGCTTGGGCAACCATCGATTACAGCCGTGAAGACGTAGCCAAGCGGGTGCTGGAGCTGACCGACGGCAAGAAATGCCCGGTGGTGTATGACGGTGTGGGTGCCGATACTTGGCTGACCTCGCTGGAGTGCCTGCAGCCGCGTGGGTTGATGGTGAGCTTTGGTAATGCCTCGGGGGCAGTGAGCGGGGTGAACCTGGGGATTCTGGCGCAGAAGGGCTCGTTGTATGTGACCCGGCCCACGTTGGCGACCTATGCCAACAATGCCGAGAATACCCAGGCCATGGCCGATGACCTGTTTGCGATGATTGGCAGCGGCAAGCTGGTTGTGGATATCCAGCAGCGGTATCCGCTGAGTGAGGTGGCCAAGGCACAGGCGGAGCTGTCGGCGCGCAGGACTGTGGGGTCGACTGTACTGATCCCCTGAGCCCACTCCCACAGGTTCCCAAGAACTGGGGCCAATCACTTTACCTGTGGGAGCGGGTTTACCCGCGAAGAAGACACCGCGGTGCATGGCACCGGCTTTGCCGGTGTTCGCGGGTGAACCCGCTCCCACAGGTACTGCGTCGGCCTTGAATACGGCGCTATCCCTGTGGGAGCGGGCATGCCCGCGAAGCAGGCACCGCGGTGCATGGCACCGGCTGCGCCGGTGTTCGCGGGCGCGCCGCTCCCACAGGTACTGCGTCGGCCTTGAACAGGGCGCTATGCCTGTGGAGGGCGGCTTGTTGGTATCGACTCGATACCATCGAGAATCGCCTCCACCAATCCCTCCGCAAGTTCAATGGAATGCAGGCTCGACCAATACATGCCACGGCCTTCTTCGCGCAGGTACTCAAGGGCTTTCGAGCCCGTTTCGTAGGCGCCTCGCAGATACAGAGCTACATGAACCAAGGCGTCCTCGGCGGAAATGTTCGGGTTTACGGTGAACAGCGGTTCGTGGCCGGCATCGCAGCGGCCGAAGGGGCGAGTAGAGGTGCAGGGAAGCGGTGGATCGGGGACTATTTTCTTCATCATTGGAAAATGCTCCTCATTGCCGCCACCAATCACTACCACGTGAATGGGTGGCGACTGTACGCGAGGTGGTAGACCCGGGCATTTTCCAATCCAGGCAGGCTCGAAAGCCTCCCACGCACAGTCACCATAGACTGCCATGGAAAAAATGCATCCGGGCTACCACACCCGATCGCCAAGTTATTCGGCGATGGGTGAAGCCTAGGGGCACTGGTTCCCACTGAGAAGGTGATGGCAGAGGACGCGGCTCGTAGGATATTTCCCAAGCCGCAAGCTGGACAGCCCTTCGAGACAAAATCAGAAAAATCTGCGGGGACTTGGCCCTGACCTGTGGGAGCGGGCATGCCCGCGAACACGGGCGAAGCCCGTGCCAGGCACCGCGTTGGATTCTTCGCGGGCTCGCCCGCTCCCACAGGAGGTCCCGGAAAGGCCTGTGGATATGTATCAGCCCGGGCGAACGACTTCGCCTGTGGCCAGGTTGCGAATCACACTCGGGTTCTTCCTTCCACCCAAGGCCCCACCCAACACCAGATCCAGCTGACCATGAAAGTACTGCTCCACCCGCAACCGGGTCTTCGCCGCCGGGCGCCCGCCAGGGTTGCACGAGGTGGAAATCAACGGCCCGACCAACGCGCACAGCTCACGCACCACCGGGTGGTCACTGACCCGCAGCGCCACGGTGTCATGCTCGCCGGTCACCCACTCAGGCAACAGGTCCTGGTGCGGCACCAGCCAGGTATTCGGCCCCGGCCAGGTGCTGCCCATGCGGTCGATCCAGTCTTCGGGGAAGTCCTCGAACAAAAAGTCGAACTGGCGGATGTTGTCGGCGACCAGAATCAGCCCTTTATCCACAGGCCGCGACTTAAGCGCCAGCAGGCGATACACCGCGTCCTCGTTCCACGGGTCACAGCCCAGGCCCCAGACCGCTTCCGTCGGGTAGGCGATCACCGCGCCCGCCCGGATCTCACGTGCGGCTTGTTGCACACGAAAACTGCTCACCATTTCTGTCACTCCGCCTATAAACCTTGCTTGTGAGCAGTGTACTTAGCCCGCGCGGGCAAACCAACGCCCGGCTTCGTTGCTGACCCGGCCTTGCAGCTCCAATTCGGTCAGTTGCGCCAGCACCTCGGCCAAGGGCAGCTCGCTGCAGTGGGCCAGGCTTTCGCTGGTTTGTGGCGCAGCATGCAGCAAGGCGAGCAGAGGATGGTCGAATTTGTCCACAACCGCAGGTGGCAGGTTCTGCCAGCCCTGCAGGCTTTCCAGGATCTGCTCCACGCTCTCCACCAACAGCGCGCCGTCACGGATCAACTGGTGGCACCCCTTGGCCCCAGGGTGGTGAATGGAGCCCGGTATGGCATACACCTCGCGGCCTTGCTCGGCAGCCAGGCGTGCGGTAATCAGCGAACCACTGGCCAGGCTGGCCTCGACCACCAGCACGCCCAGCGACAGGCCACTGATGATGCGATTGCGCCGCGGGAAGTTGCCAGGCAGCGGCCCGGCATCCAGCGGGTACTCGGAAACCAGCGCGCTGCCATTGTCGATCATCGCTTGCGCAAGCGACTTGTGGCGCTGTGGATAAAGTTTTTGCAACCCCGTGCCGAGTACGCCAATCGTGCCCCCACCAGCCTGCAATGCGGCCCGATGAGCGGCACCATCGATGCCCACAGCCAAGCCGCTGGTAATTGTGAAGCCGGCCTGCGCCAGGTAGCGGGAAAATGCCGCAGCGGTATCGAGCGCCGGGGGTGAAGCACGCCTGCTGCCCACAATTGCCAGTTGTGGGCGCTCGAGCAAGGCCGGGTCGCCTGCGACGAAAAGCAGCGGAGGGGCATCGTCGATTTCCGCCAATAGTGGCGGGTAGCCAGGGCTGTCCCACATCAGTAAATACTGGCCCGGGCGCTCTAGCCAGGCCATTGCGGCCAATGCACCCTCACGTACTTCGGCACTGCGCCGGGCATCTATGGTGGCCTGTGGTATGCCCAATGCGCGCCAGGCGCCGGCCGGAGCACACAGCGCCGATGAGGCACTGCCAAAGGCCCCCAGCAAGGTGTTAAAGCGACGCAATCCTGTCTCCGGCAGCCGGTGCAGACGTAATCTCGCCTCCAGTTCGGCAGGTGGAAGAGGCGACGAATGGTAGGTTTGCATGGGGATCATCCTTGATCGAAACGGGGCCAGCAACGTGGCACAAACTGTGGATAACTTTGTTGATAACGCTTTGACAACCTGTCCATCGAATGGGCTATAAGCTGGCCCTGAAAACCCTAGACGAGCTTTCGCAGGTGCTGAAATCCCCGTTTCCCTTTATTATGTGTGCTCAGTTTTCAACCGAACGCACAGTGACTGCCTGACCTTATGGCCATCTTGAACATTCTCGAATTCCCGGACCCGCGCCTGCGCACCATCGCCAAGCCGGTGACGGTGTTCGACGACGCCCTGCGTCAGCTGATCGACGACATGTTTGAAACCATGTACGAAGCCCCTGGCATCGGCCTGGCCGCCACCCAGGTCAACGTGCACCTGCAGGTCGTGGTCATGGACCTCAGTGAAGACCGCAGCGAGCCGCGCGTCTTCATCAACCCCACGGTCGAAGAGCTGACCCACGACATGGGCCAGTACCAGGAAGGTTGCCTGTCGGTACCTGGCTTCTACGAGAACGTCGACCGCCCGCTGCGTGTGCGGGTCAAGGCCCAGGACCGCGACGGCAAGCCATACGAGCTTGAGTGCGAAGGGCTGCTGGCGGTGTGCGTGCAGCACGAATTCGATCACCTCAACGGCAAGCTGTTCGTCGACTACCTGTCGCAGCTCAAGCGCGACCGGATCAAGAAGAAGCTGGAAAAGCAGCACCGCCAGCAAGCCTGACCCCCACCTTCCAGAAGGCTTGCTCCGGCAAGCCTTTTTCTTTTTGAAGCGAGAACTCCATGCGCATCGTCTTTGCAGGCACTCCAGAGTTTGCCGCCGAACACCTCAAGGCCCTGCTCGACAGCCCGTACGAGATCGTGGCCGTCTACACCCAGCCCGACCGCCCCGCCGGCCGTGGCCAGAAGCTGATGCCAAGCCCGGTCAAGCAACTGGCTGTGGCCCATGACATCCCGGTGTTCCAGCCGCCGACCCTGCGCAACGCAGAAGCCCAGGCCGAACTGGCCGCGCTGAAGCCGGACCTGATGGTGGTGGTCGCCTACGGCCTGATCCTGCCACAGGTGGTGCTGGATATCCCGCGCCTGGGCTGTATCAACAGCCATGCTTCCCTGCTGCCACGCTGGCGCGGTGCCGCACCGATCCAGCGCGCCGTGGAAGCCGGAGACGCCGAGAGCGGTGTGACCGTGATGCGTATGGAGGCAGGCCTGGACACCGGCCCGATGCTGCTCAAGGTGGTAACCCCGATCAGCGCCGAAGACACTGGCGGCAGCCTGCATGACCGCTTGGCCGAGATGGGCCCGCCGGCAGTAGTGCAAGCCATCGCCGGCCTGGCCGACGGTTCGCTGCAAGGCGAGGTACAGGACGATGCCCTGGCCACTTATGCACATAAGTTGAACAAGGACGAAGCGCGCATCGACTGGAGCCGCTCGGCCGTCGAGCTGGAGCGCCTGATCCGTGCCTTCAATCCATGGCCGGTCTGCCACAGCACCCTGGATGGCGAAAGCGTGAAGGTGCTCGCCGCCAGCTTGTCCACAGGCAACGGCGCCCCTGGCGAGATCCTTTCCGCCAGCAAGGACGGCCTGGTGGTCGCCTGCGGTGACCAGGCACTGAGCCTGACCCGCCTGCAACTGCCGGGCGGCAAGGCACTGAACTTCAGCGACCTGTTCAACAGCCGTCGCGAGAAATTCGCCAGCGGCAAGGTGCTGGGCCAATGAACCCACGCCTCGCCGCCGCCCGTGCCCTTGCAGCTGTGCTCAGCGGCAAGGCCTCGCTGAACAGCTCGCTGCCGGCGCAACTGGACAAGGTCGATGAACGCGACCGTGGCCTGACCCAGGACCTGGCGTTCGGCACCGCGCGCTGGCAGCCACGCCTCGACCTGCTGGCCGCGCAGCTGCTGCAGAAGCCGTTCAAGGCCGCCGATGCCGATGTGCAGGCGCTGCTGCTGGTCGGCCTGTACCAGCTGTTCTACAGCCGTATCCCGGCCCACGCCGCTATCGGCGAGACCGTCGGCTGTGCCGACAAGCTGAAGAAGCCGTGGGCCAAGGGCCTGCTCAATGCCGTACTGCGCCGCGCCCAACGCGAAGGCGAGGAACTGCTGGCCAGCATGGAGCGCGACCCGGTGGTACGCACTGCCCACCCGCGCTGGCTGCAGAAGTCGCTGAAGGCCTTCTGGCCGGAGCAGTGGGAGGCCATCTGCGCCGCCAACAACGCCCACCCGCCAATGATCCTGCGGGTCAACCGCCGCCACCACAGCCGTGATGCCTATCTGGCACTGCTGGCCGAGGCGGGTATTGGCGCCAGCGCCTGCCAGTACAGCCGTGACGGCATCGTGCTGACCGAAGCCTGCGACGTACGCGGCCTGCCAGGCTTTGCCGAAGGCTGGGTGAGCGTGCAGGACGAAGCCGCGCAGCTGTCCGCCGACCTGCTGGAACTGGCCCCCGGCCAGCGCGTGCTCGATGCCTGCTGTGCACCAGGCGGCAAGACCTGCCACCTGCTGGAAGCCGAAGCCGGCCTGGCCCACGTGGTGGCCATCGACCTCGAAGCCAAGCGCCTGACCCGGGTGCGCGAAAACCTCGACCGCCTGCAACTTGACGCCGAGCTGATCGCCTGTGATGCCCGCGACACCGCCAGCTGGTGGGACGGCAAGCCGTTCCAGCGCATCCTGCTCGACGCACCATGCTCGGCCACCGGCGTGATCCGCCGCCATCCGGACATCAAGCTGACCCGCCAGGCCGACGACATCCCGGCCCTGGCCAACCTGCAAGGCGAGCTGCTCGATGCCCTGTGGCCGACTCTGGAAGTGGGCGGCATGCTGCTGTACGCCACCTGCTCCAGCCTGCCGACCGAGAACACCGAAGTGATCGATGCCTTCCTCGCCCGCACTCCGGGCGCCCGTGAGCTGGACCTGGCCACCGAAGCCGGCCTGCGCCAGCCCCACGGCCGTCAGTTGCTGGCGCAGGAGGGCGGCCACGACGGTTTCTACTATGCCAAGCTGATCAAGATCGCCGCCTCGCGCGGATAAGAACAAAAGGTAGGGAGTAGCGGATGAAGATCATCATCCTCGGCGCAGGGCAGGTAGGCGGTACGCTGGCGGAACACCTGGCCAGCGAAGCCAACGACATCACCGTGGTCGACACTGACGGCGACCGCCTGCGCGACCTTGGCGACCGCCTGGACATCCGCACCGTGCAAGGCCGCGGCTCGCTGCCTACGGTGCTGCGCCAGGCCGGTGCCGACGACGCCGACATGCTGGTTGCGGTAACCAACAGTGACGAGACCAATATGGTCGCCTGCCAGGTGGCCTATTCGCTGTTCCACACCCCGACCAAGATCGCCCGGGTGCGCGAGTCGGCCTACCTGACCCGCGAAGAGCTGTTCGACAACGACCATATCCCGGTCGACGTGCTGATCAGCCCAGAGCAGGTGGTGACCAACTACATCAAACGCCTGATCGAGCACCCGGGTTCGCTGCAGGTGATCGACTTCGCCGAAGGCAAGGCCCAACTGGTTGCAGTAAAGGCGTACTACGGCGGGCCGCTGGTCGGCCAGCAACTGCGCCAGATCCGCGCGCACATGCCCAACGTCGACACCCGCGTGGCAGCCATCTTCCGCCGCGACCGCCCGATCACCCCGCGGGGCGACACGGTGATCGAAGCAGACGACGAAGTGTTCTTCATCGCCGCGAAGAAGGATATCCGCGCGGTGATGGGCGAGCTGCGCCGTATCGACGAAACCAACAAGCGCGTGGTCATCGCCGGCGGTGGGCAGATCGGCGAGCGCCTGGCCGAGGCCATCGAAAGCCGCTACCAGGTGAAGATCATCGAGATGAGCGCGGCCCGTTGCCGATACCTCTCCGACACCCTGGATAGCACCGTGGTGCTTCAGGGCAGCGCCTCGGACAAGGACCTGATGCTGGAGGAGAACATCGCCGACGCCGACATCTTCCTGGCCCTGACCAACGATGACGAGGCCAACATCATGTCGTCGCTGCTGGCCAAGCGCCTGGGTGCGCGCAAGGTGATGACCATTATCAACAACCCGGCCTATGTCGACCTGGTGCAGGGTGGCGACATCGACATCGCCATCAGCCCGCAGCTGGCCACCATCGGTACCCTGCTGGCACACGTGCGCCGGGGCGACATCGTCAGCGTGCACTCGCTGCGCCGCGGCGCTGCCGAAGCTATCGAAGCGGTGGCGCACGGCGATTCGAAGTCCAGCAAGGTGGTTGGCAAGGCGATCGAAGACATCGCCCTGCCGCCGGGCACTACCATCGGCGCGATCATCCGTGATGAAGAAGTGATGATCGCCCACGACGACACCATGATCGAGTCGGGCGACCATGTGATCCTGTTCGTTGTGGATAAAAAGCATATTCGGGATGTGGAGAAGCTGTTCCACGTCGGCTTGAGTTTCTTCTAGGAGCACAGGGCATGCGCGAATCGCTGGAGAAGATGCTGGCCAAGGGTGTGGATAACCCGCTGCTGAGGTTCGGGCTGGGCAAGGCCTGGCTGGATGAAGGCAATGGCGCTGAAGCGGCGGTGCATCTGGCACGGTGCGTTGAACAGGACCCGAAGTACTCGGCGGCGTGGAAGCTGCTGGGCAAGGCGCATCAGCTGCAGGGTGACCTGGCGGCGGCGCGCAAGGCCTGGGAGGAGGGGATCGTGGCGGCGCAGGCCCATGGGGACAAGCAGGCCGAGAAAGAGATGACCGTGTTCCTGAAGAAGCTCGACAAAATCTCAAGCTGACGCGGTCCCTGTGGGAGCGGGTTCACCCGCGAATGCGCCGGTGAAGCCAACATTGCATTCGCGGGTAAACCCGCTCCCACAAGGTCCCTGCTACCACAGGCAGAAGTGCATTCAGCCTACTGGAAGAGCAGTGGATAACTCAGTACCAGCGCGGCTCGCCAGCAGGGCGCTTCTTGAAGCGCTTCATGCTCCACATGTACTGGCTCGGGTACTCGCGCACATAGCGCTCGACCACCTTGCTCATCGCCGCTGCCGACACGGTCACGTCGGTGCTGTACATCTCTTCCGGCGCCGCCTCCAGGAACACCTTGAAGCCCGAGCCATCCGGCAGCCGCAGGGCATGCAGGAACACTCCCACCGCCTTGCCCCCGGCCAGCATGTTCGGCACGAACTTGCTGGTCAGCGCCTGGGTCCCCAGGAACGGCACGAATACCCCCGCCGACTCCGCCGGCTCCGGGTCGGCAGGAATACCCACCTGGCCACCACGGCGCACTTCCTTGATCACGCTGAGGATGCCTTCCTTGGTCGAAGGCGCCACGCGGTTACCCATCTGCACCCGCTGCTCGCGCAGCAGGTCATCCACCGCCTTGAGCTTCGGCGGGCGGTAGAAGATGATCGGTTTGCACTGGTTGCAATAGAAGTGGTTCAGCACTTCCCAGTTGCCCAGGTGGCTGGTGATGCCAACCACGCCCTTGCCAGAGGCCAAGGCCTGCTCCAGCACTTCCAGGCCGTGTACTTCCTTGACCAGCTCCAGCGAGCGCTGCGGCGGCCAGATCCAGGCACAGGCACTTTCGACGAAGGATTTACCGATATCCTTCAACGCGCGGCCCACCAGCTGCTCGCGCTCGGCCGGGTTCATCTCGGGGAAGCACTTTGCCAGGTTGATGCGCACGACATTGCGCGAACCGTTAGGCACCTTCCACATCAGCCAGCCGATACCGGCACCGACGCGCTGCACAGCGCCCCAGGGCAGCTTGGCAAACAGACGCAGCACCCCGACCATCAGGGCGCCCTTGAACTTTTCCACAGGCGAATTCCTTATTTCAGCAAGGCGCGCATTGTAACCCCTCAGCGCAACAAGGCGGCGTAGCGATCGCAATCGGTGGTGTGGTCCATGACCATGCCGGTGGCCTGCATGAAGGCGTAGCAGATGGTCGGGCCAACGAACGTGAAGCCGGCTTTCTGCAGGGCCTTGCTCATTGCTTTGGCTTCATCGGTAACCGCAGGTACCTCGCTGCGGCCCGTGAAGTGGTTGATCTTCGGCGCACCACCAACGAACGACCACAGCCAGTCGGCGGGGTTATCCACAGCCAGCCAGGCCTGTGCATTGCGCCTGGCAGCCTTGAGCTTGAGGCGGTTGCGGATGATGCCGGCATCCTGCATCAGCTCCTCTATGCGTTCGTCGCTCATGCCGGCGAGTTTCACCGGATCGAAGCCGTGCAGCACCTCGCGATAACGCTCGCGTTTGCGCAAAACGGTGATCCACGAAAGCCCCGCCTGGAACCCTTCGAGCAAAAGCATCTCGAACAGCAACGCCGGGTCACGCTGGGGCGTTCCCCATTCCTGGTCATGGTAGGCCTGGTACAACGGATCGTCGGTACACCAAAAGCAGCGTGGCATAAGGCTCCAATGAGTAGAGGGCGAGGCGAATCAGGTTATACTCCCGCTCTTTACATCCGCATCCCCAGATACAGGTGAATTTCGTGAGCCAGCCTACGCCAGCCGTGCGTACCTTCCAAGACCTGATCCTCGCCCTGCAGAACTACTGGGCAGCTCAAGGTTGTGTGGTGCTTCAGCCCTACGATATGGAAGTAGGCGCCGGCACTTTCCACACCGCTACATTCCTGCGCGCCGTGGGTCCAGAAACCTGGAACGCCGCCTATGTGCAGCCTAGCCGTCGCCCTGCCGACGGGCGGTATGGCGAAAACCCCAACCGTCTGCAGCACTACTATCAGTTCCAGGTGGTACTGAAGCCCAACCCGGCCAACTTCCAGGAGCTGTACCTCGGCTCGCTGAAAGCCATCGGCCTGGACCCGCTGGTCCACGACATTCGCTTCGTCGAAGACAACTGGGAATCGCCGACCCTCGGCGCCTGGGGCTTGGGCTGGGAAATCTGGCTCAACGGCATGGAAGTCACCCAGTTCACCTACTTCCAGCAGGTAGGCGGCATCGAGTGCTACCCGGTCACCGGTGAAATTACCTACGGCCTTGAGCGCCTGGCCATGTATATCCAGGGCGTCGACTCGGTGTACGACCTGGTGTGGGCCGACGGCCCGTTCGGCAAGGTCACCTACGGTGACGTGTTCCACCAGAACGAGGTGGAGCAGTCGACCTACAATTTCGAGCACGCCAACGTCGAGAAATTGTTCGAGCTGTTCGACTTCTACGAAAGCGAAGCCAACCGCCTGATCAAGCTTGAGCTGCCGCTGCCGACCTATGAAATGGTCCTGAAGGCCTCGCACACCTTCAACCTGCTGGACGCCCGCCGCGCCATCTCGGTAACCGAGCGCCAGCGCTATATCCTGCGTGTACGTACCCTGGCCCGGGACGTGGCGCAAAGCTATCTGCAAGCCCGCGCACGCCTGGGCTTCCCGATGGCCACCCCAGAACTGCGTGACGAAGTGTTGGCTAAGCTGGAGGCTGCACAATGAGTGCTCAAGATTTCCTGGTAGAACTGGGCACCGAAGAGCTGCCACCGAAGGCCCTCGCCAGCCTCGGCGAAGCCTTCCTGGCCGGTATCGAGAAAGGCCTGCAGGCCGCTGGCCTGAACTACACCGGCAAGCAGGTTTACGCCGCGCCGCGTCGCCTGGCCGTGCTGATCCGCCAGCTGGATGTGCAGCAGCCTGACCGCAGCATCAATATCGACGGCCCACCCCTGCAGGCTGCTTTCAAAGACGGCGAGCCGACCCAGGCTGCCTTGGGCTTTGCCAAGAAATGCGGTGTGGATCTGTCGGAAATCGACCAGACCGGCGCCAAGCTGCGCTTCTCCCAGCACATTCCGGGCAAGGCCACTATCGGCCTGCTGCCGACGATCGTCGAAGATTCGCTCAACGACCTGCCGATCCCCAAGCGCATGCGCTGGGCGGCCAGCCGTGAAGAGTTCGTGCGCCCGACGCAATGGCTGGTGATGCTGCTGGGCGACCAGGTGGTCGACTGCACCATCCTGTCGCAGAAGGCCGGCCGTGAATCTCGCGGCCACCGCTTCCATCACCCGGAAAACGTGGTCATCACCACCCCGGCCAACTACGTCGAAGACCTGCGCAAAGCCTACGTGCTGGCCGACTTCGCCGAGCGCCGCGAGCTGATCAGCAAGCGTACCGCCGAACTGGCCATGCAGCAGGAAGGCAGCGCCATCGTGCCGCCGGCACTGCTGGACGAAGTGACCGCTCTGGTCGAGTGGCCGGTGCCGCTGGTGTGCTCGTTCGAGGAGCGTTTCCTCGAAGTGCCGCAGGAAGCCCTGATCACCACCATGCAGGACAACCAGAAGTACTTCTGCTTGCTGGACAGCGAAGGCAAACTGCTGCCGCGCTTCATCACCGTGGCCAACGTCGAGAGCCGCGACCCCAAGCAGATCGTGCAAGGCAACGAGAAGGTCGTGCGCCCACGCCTGACCGACGCCGAGTTCTTCTTCAAGCAGGACAAGAAGCAGCCGCTGGAAACCTTCAACGAGCGCCTGAAGAACGTGGTGTTCCAGGCTCAGCTGGGTACTGTGTACGACAAGGCCGAGCGCGTTTCCAGGCTAGCCGCCTTCATCGCCCCGCTGATCGGCGGCGACGCCCAGCGTGCCGGCCGTGCTGGCCTGCTGTCGAAGTGCGACCTGGCCACCGAGATGGTCGGCGAATTCCCTGAAATGCAGGGTGTTGCCGGTTACTACTACGCGCTCAACGACGGTGAGCCGGAAGACGTAGCCCTGGCCCTGAACGAGCAGTACATGCCGCGCGGTGCTGGTGCCGAGCTGCCGCAGACCCTCACCGGTGCTGCCGTGGCCATCGCCGACAAGCTCGACACCCTGGTCGGCATCTTCGGCATCGGCATGCTGCCTACCGGCAGCAAGGACCCGTACGCCCTGCGCCGTGCCGCCCTGGGCGTGCTGCGCATCCTGATCGAGAAGCAACTGGACCTGGACCTGACCGGCGCGGTCGAGTTCGCGGTCAAGCAGTTCGGCACCAAGGTCAAGGCCGTAGGCCTGGCCGAACAGGTGCTGGAGTTCATCTTCGACCGCCTGCGTGCGCGTTACGAAGATGAAGGCATCGACGTGGCCACCTACCTGTCGGTACGTGCCCTGCAGCCAGGTTCTGCGCTGGACTTCGACCAGCGCGTGCAGGCTGTACAAGCCTTCCGCAAGCTGCCGGAAGCCGAGGCCCTGGCCGCGGTGAACAAGCGTGTGTCGAACCTGCTGAGCAAGGCCGAAGGCGCCATCGCCGACCACGTCGAGCCGAAATACTTCGACAACGCCAACGAGTTCTCCCTGTACTCGGCCATCCAGCAGGCCGACCAGGCTGTGCAACCGATGGCTGCTGCACGCCAGTACAGCGAATCGCTGGCCCGCCTGGCGGCCCTGCGTGACCCGGTCGACGCCTTCTTCGAGGCGGTGATGGTCAACGCCGAGGATGCCAAGGTACGCGCCAACCGTTATGCCCTGCTCAGCCGCCTGCGCGGCCTGTTCCTGGGCGTGGCCGACATTTCGCTGCTGGGGTAAGCCTTGAAACTGCTGATTCTCGACCGTGACGGAGTCATCAACCATGACTCCGACGCCTACATAAAGACGCTGGACGAGTGGGTGCCGATCCCTGGCTCGGTCGAAGCGATCGCGCAGTTGAGCAAAGCAGGCTGGACGGTGGCGGTAGCCACCAACCAGTCCGGCATTGCCCGTGGCTACTATGCGCTGGCAACCCTTGAGACCATGCACGCGCGCCTGCGCGCTCTGGTGGCCGAGCAGGGTGGCGAGGTGGGTTACATCGTGTATTGCCCGCACGGGCCGGACGAAGGCTGCGATTGCCGCAAGCCCAAGCCTGGCATGCTGCGGGCGATCGCCGAGCATTACCAGGTCGGCCTGGAAGGCGTCTGGTTCGTTGGCGACAGCAAAGGTGACCTGGAGGCCGCCCTGGCCGTCGGTGCACAACCCGTGCTGGTGAAAACCGGCAAGGGCGAGCGGACCCTGGAAAAAGGCGTCCCGGAAACTACACTGATTTTCGACGATCTGGCAGCTATCGCCAGAGAACTAATTTAAACAGTGCGCCTTCGGGCGCATTTTTCTCAGGCGGGCATGCCCCGCAATGGTACAAGCCACTATGTCGATCCTGCAGGCGATCAGAATCTTTCTTTTTTACCTGCTGCTGGGCACCAGTTCTCTGCTGTGGTGCTCGCTGAGCTTCTTCGTCGCGCCGTTCCTGTCTTTCCCCAAGCGCTACAAGTTCATCAACGTGTACTGGTGCCGTTGCGCGTTGTTCCTGGTGCGCACCATCCTGGGTATCGACTACAAGGTCACTGGTGCCGAGAACGTGCCTGATGAGCCTTGCGTGATTCTGTCCAATCACCAGAGCACCTGGGAAACCTTCTTCCTTTCCCAGTACTTCTCGCCGCTGAGCCAGGTGCTCAAGCGCGAGTTGCTGTACGTGCCGTTCTTCGGTTGGGCCATGGCCATGCTGCGGCCGATCGCGATCAACCGCGACAACCCCAAGGAAGCCCTGCGCCAGGTAGCCAGCAAGGGCGACGAGTTGCTCAAGCAGAAAACCTGGGTGCTGATCTTCCCGGAAGGCACCCGGGTGCCATTCGGCACAATGGGCAAGTTCTCCCGCGGCGGCACCGCGCTGGCGGTGAATGCCGGGCTGCCGGTGTTGCCGATTGCCCACAACGCCGGCAAGTTCTGGCCGAAGAACGGCTGGGGCAAACGCGCTGGCACCATCGAGGTGGTGATTGGCGAACCGATGTATGCCAACGGCACCGGGCCACGGGCCATCGCCGAGCTCAATGACCGCGCCGCAGCGTGGAACGAAGCGACCCAGCGCGCCATGGGTTCGCTGCCACCAGCAGAGGAGAAGCCCCAGGAGCAGATGGCCTGACCTTCTGTGGATAACTTGTGTGCAATTTCTGGATGAAATGCTCTTAATCGACGCTAAGTCTTTGAATTAGCTGTTTATTTCTGTGTATGACATTTTTCTGAAAATCGTGCATAAGTTTTTTTGGGGCATAAGAAAACCGGCTTTTACAGCCGGTTTTTTTATGGGTTCATGCAGGTGTGGGTGATCTGTGTAGGAGCGGCCTTGTGTCGCGATAGGGCTGCGAAGCAGCCCCGGCAATTTGTGCATCACTGCTGAAACCCCAGGGCCGCTTCGCGGCCCTTTCGCGACACAAGGCCGCTCCTACAGCCAACCGTCAGATCTTGTCGATATCCACATCCTTGGTTTCTTTCAGGCAGAAAATCCCCACCACCAGGCTGACCCCGGTTACCAGCACCGGGTACCACAGCCCATAGAAGATATCCCCGGTATACACCACCAGTGCGAACGACACCGTTGGCAGGAAGCCACCAAACCAGCCGTTGCCAATGTGGTAAGGCAGCGACATCGAGGTGTAGCGGATACGAGTCGGGAACAGCTCGACCATCACCGCCGCCAGCGGGCCATAGGTCATGGTCGCGATCAGGATCATCGCCACGATAAGCACCACCACCATCACCTGGTTGACCTGCCCTGGGTCAGCCTTGGCCGGGTAGCCAGCCTGTTCCACCGCCGCACGCATGGCCGCTTCGTCGAAGCCATTGATGGTCTTGTCACCGATGTTGACCACCACATCGCTGCCCGCCACATCCACCGAGCTGTACGGCAGGCCCTGCTTGACCAGGAATGTCTTGACCTTGTCGCACGGGCTGTCGAAACGCGCCTTGCCCACCGGGTCGAACTGGAAGGTGCAACCTTGTGGGTCGGCGGTGACCACGATCGGCGCCTGGCGGCTGGCCGCGTCGATCTGAGGGTTGGCGTAGTGGCTCAGCGCCTTGAACAACGGGAAGTACAGCACCGTGGCCAGCAGCAGGCCGAGCATCAGGATCGGTTTGCGGCCAATACGGTCGGACAACCAGCCGAAGAACACGAAGAACGGCGCACCAATGACCACGCTGATGATCAGCAGGGTGTTGGCTTGGGCCGGGTCCATCTTCAGCATCTGGGTCATGAAGAACAGCACGTAGAATTGCGCCGTGTAGAAGGTTACGGCCTGCCCTGCGTTGATGCTGAACAGGGCGGTGAGCACCACCTTCAGGTTCGGCCAGGAGGTGAACGACTCACGGATTGGCGACTTGCTGACCTTGCCCTGGGCCTTCATTTTCACGAACGCCGGCGACTCGTGCATGCTCATGCGGATCCAGGTGGAAATCGCCAGCAGCACGATCGACAGCAGGAACGGCAGGCGCCAGCCCCAGGTTTCGAACTGGTCGCCACTGACATAGCGGCTGCCCAGCACCACCAGCAGCGACAACAACAGGCCAAGGGTGGCGGTAGACTGGATGAAACCGGTGTGGAAACCGCGCTTGCCGGGCGGCGCATGCTCGGCCACGTAGGTGGCCGCACCGCCGTATTCACCACCCAGCGCCAGCCCCTGCAGCATACGCAGGACTACCAGGATGATCGGTGCCGCGATGCCGATGCTGGCGTAGGTGGGCAACAACCCCACCGCGAAGGTGGACAGGCCCATCAGCACGATGGTCACCAGGAAGGTGTACTTGCGCCCGATCATGTCGCCCAGGCGGCCGAACACCAGCGCACCGAACGGCCGCACCAGGAAGCCGGCAGCAAAGGCCATGAGGGCGAAGATGAAGGCGGTGGTGTCGTTCACGCCAGCGAAGAACTGCTTGCTGATGACCGCTGCCAGCGCACCATAGAGAAAAAAGTCATACCACTCGAAAACTGTCCCGAGGGATGACGCGAAAATGATCTTGCGTTCTTCACGACGGCTGGAGCTGCTGGCCGCCGCACCCTGCTCTTGGATGTAATCCGACATCGTTGCTGTCCTCGGCCCGCAGGCCACAGTGATTATTCTTGTTGTTCCACTGTCGGCAGCTTCTGACCGCCAGCTGCCGGTACTGCACGCACCCGTGGTCAGGGCGTCGGTATCGCGTCTTCGTTCAGATAGGTCTGGGTGGCAGCTCCTTTGAGAATCAGTTGCGCCGCCTTCTCGGCGATCATCAGGGTGGGTGAACAGGTATTGCCGGAGGTGATCTGCGGCATGATCGAGGCGTCTGCCACGCGCAGACCGGGGATGCCGTGCACGCGCAACTGGTTATCCACAACGTCCAGTTCGCCATTGCCCATGCGGCAGGTGCCGACCGGGTGGAAGATGGTGGTGCCGATCTTGCCGGCAGCTTCGAACAGCTCCTCTTCAGTTTGCAGGGCTGGGCCCGGCAGGTATTCCTTCGGGTCGAACACGGCGAGGGCAGGGGCCTGGACGATACGCCGGGTTAGGCGAATGGAATCGGCGGCAACGCGCAGGTCCTGGGGGTCACTGAGGTAGTTGGGGTCGATCAGCGGCGTGCTGTTCATGTCGCTGCTGCGGATATCGATACGCCCGCGGCTGGCCGGGCGCAGATTGCACACCGAAGCGGTAAAGGCCGGGAACGTGTGCAGTGGCTCGCCGAAGCGCTCAAGTGACAGCGGCTGCACGTGGTACTGCAGGTTGGCGGTGGCCTGCTCAGGGCTTGAACGCACGAATGCCCCCAGCTGGCTCGGCGCCATGGCCAGCGGGCCACTGCGGTCATAGAGGTAGCGCAGGCCCATGCCCATCTTGCCCCACAGGCTGTTGGCCATCTGGTTGAGGGTGCGGGTATTGCGAATCTGATAGACCAGGCGCAGTTGCAGGTGATCCTGCAGGTTGCCGCCAACACCGGGCATGTCGTGACGTACGCCAATGCCCAGGCTTTCCAGTAGCTGTCGTGGGCCGATGCCGGAGCGCTGCAGGATACCAGGAGAGCCCACCGCGCCCGCACAGAGGATGATCTCGCGACGTGCCGCAAACTCGTGCCAGGCACCCTGCCAGAACGCCTTCACCGCCCGTGCGCGGGTGTTGTTGAGCAGCACCTGGTCAACCTGAACGCTGGTCAGCACGGTGAGGTTGGGGCGGTCCTTGATCGGCCGCAGGAAAGCCTTGGACGCGTTCCAGCGTACACCGCTGCGCTGGTTCACCTGAAAGTATCCACAGCCCTGATTGTCGCCAGTATTAAAGTCGTCGACCTTGCTGATGCCGCTCTGCTCGGCGGCATCGCGGAAGGCATCGAGGATCGGCCAGCTGTAGCGCTGGCGCTCGACCCGCCATTCGCCATCACCACCGTGGTGCTCGCTGGCGCCGGCAAAGTGGCTTTCGCTGGCCTTGAACAGCGGCAGTACGTCCTTCCAGGCCCAACCGTCGTTGCCTTGCTCGGCCCAGCGGTCGTAGTCGGCGGCCTGGCCGCGCATGTAGATCATGCCGTTGATCGAGGAGCAGCCACCCAGCACCTTGCCGCGTGGATAGCCCAGCGCACGACCGCCCAGGCCAGGCTGCGCCTCGGTCTTGAAGCACCAGTCGGTGCGCGGGTTGCCGATGCAATAGAGGTAACCAACGGGGATGTGGATCCAGGGATAGTTGTCGCGGCCACCCGCCTCCAGCAGCAGCACGCGGCAGGAAGGGTCGGCGGACAAACGATTGGCCAACAGGCAACCGGCGGGACCGGCCCCTACGACCAGGTAGTCGAAGACAGAATCGGCTGATGGCATGTGCAACCTCGGGCCTGATTATTATTCTTGTCCCGATCCATCTTAGTGAGTAATTTCGTGGAGGAAACACGAGATTTCGCGCAGCCGCTGTGCGTTTTAGCACAGTGGTAAGTCTGTACCGGCCTCTTCGCGGGTGAACCCGCTCCCACAGGTTCGGCGCTGCTTCTGAAGCCTGCGCGATCCCTGTGGGAGCGGGTTTACCCGCGAAGAGGCCGGACGAACAGCCACAAGGATCAGCATGTTCGACTGGAACGATCTGCGGTTTTTCCTCGAGTTGCAGCGCAGCGGCCGTCTGCTTACCGCCGCCAAGCGCCTCAACACTACCCACAGCACCGTGGCCCGGCACATCGAGAGCATCGAGCAAAGCCTGGGTACCGCGCTGTTCGTGCAGCATGCCCAGGGCTATGAACTGACCCCCTCGGGCCAGGCCCTGCTCAAGCATGCCGAAGCCATGGAGAACGTCGCCCTGCTGGCGCAGGAAGAAATCACCCAGGCCATCACACCGCTCGGCAAGATTCGCCTGGGTGTGACCGAAGGCATCGGCATCATGTTCTTCACCCCGCGCATGAATGCGCTGTTCGACCGCTACCCCGGCCTGGAGGTGGAGCTGGTGGCGGTGCCGCGCTTCGTCAGCATCCTCAATCGCGAGGCGGAAATCAGCATCCACCTGGAACGGCCCAACGCAGACCTGCTGATCACCCGCAAGCTCACCGACTATCGCCTGGCCTTGTACGCCAGCCAAGCCTACCTGGATCGTGCCCCTCCGCTGCGCAACCGCGAGGACCTGGCCCGGCACAGCTGGATCGGCTACGTGGACGACTTGTTGTTCAGCCAGGAACTGCTGTTTCTCAACAGCTTCTGTCGCGCCCCCAACGTGGTGTTTCGCAGCACCAGCGTAATCGCCCAGCAAACCGCCGCCCGCGCCGGGCTGGGCATCGCCGTACTGCCCAACTACATGGCGCGCCACGACCCGACTCTGGTGCGCGTGCTGCCTGGCGAAACCATCCAGCGCAGCTACTGGATCTGCACCCGCCGCGAACTGCACAAGTCGGTGCGCCTGCGGGTAGTGTGGGACTACCTGCTGGCGCTGTGCGCGGCAGAACAGAGCGAGCTGCTAGCCCAGTAGCGCCTTGCCGGCCAGCAGCAGAGCCGCAGCCCAACCGGCCACGGCAAACATCTGCTGCAAGCGCGGCCCGGCCAGCCTGGCCGCCAATGGCCGCGCCAGCAGCAGGCCGAGCACCGCACCGACGGCGAACGGGGCGCCAACCTGCCAGTGCATGACCCCTGCCAGGCTGGCGCTGACCACACTGCCGGTGGACACCAGCGCGATCACCGCCAGCGAAGTGGAGACGATGCTGGCCATCCGCAGGTTGGTGTAGCGGTTCAGGGCCGGGATGATGACAAAGCCACCGCCCACGCCGAGCAGGCCGGACAGCAGCCCGGACAGTGCGCCGGTGAAGGCCAGGGCGCGCGCGCAGGGCAGGGTCCAGCGCAAACGGCCCTGCAACGGGTTCAGCACGCAGGGTTCGATGTAGCGATGGGCGTCATTGGCTTCGCCGCGCAGTTCCTTGGCCGCCTTGCGCCAGATGCGCAGGCAGGCGTATACCAACAGCCCGGCGAACACCAACTGCAGTGGCGTATTCGGCAAACGGTGGGCCAGCATCAGCCCGAACGGGGCCGCTGCCACACCGATCAATGCGATGAACAATGCCGCCCGGTAGCGCACCAGGCCCTGACGCAAGCCCAGCACAGCACCCACCGCTGCCGCCATGCCGACAGCCAGCAGGCCGACCGGTGCAGCCTCGACCATCGACAAACCCAGGCCGAACACCAGCAAAGGCACTGCGAGAATGCCACCGCCGGCACCGGTCAACGCCAGCACGGCACCGATGATCGCGCCCAGCCCCGCTCCCAGTATTTGATGTTCGATCACTGCCGACCCTCGGCTACCAACGGCTGTGGCCGTGCCAGCCACTCGCGGCCCTTGAGCATGCCTTTCCAGTACAAGGGTGGCAGCACCTGTGCCTTGAGCAACCAAGCCAGACGTGTCGGTTTGCGGCCATCCAGCAGCCAGTTGGGGAAGCTTGGAGCCAGCTTGCCGCCATAGGTGAACTCGGCCAGGACGATCTTGCCGCGCTCGACGGTGAGCGGGCATGAGCCATAACCATCGTACTGGGCCAGGGTAGGCAATCTGCCCAGGGCCACCAGCACGTTGTTGGCCACGACCGGAGCTTGCTTGCGTGCAGCGGCGGCGGTCTTGGCATTGCTGGTATTGGCTACGTCACCCAGGGCATGCACGTTGGTGTATTTGCGATGGCGCAGGGTGTGCGGGTCGACATCGACCCAGCCGGCGCTGTCGGCCAACGGGCTTTCACGAATGAAGTCCGGTGCCACCTGCGGTGGTACCACGTGCAGCATGTCGAAGGCCTCGACACGGGTTTCGCTGCTGCCATCGGCCAAGGTGCACACGAAGGTGGCGCGCTTGTTCGGGCCGTCCACGGCGACCAGGCGGTGGGAAAAATGCAGGTCCACGGCGTACTTGTCGATGTACTTCATCAGTGCGGGCACGTAGTCCGCCACTCCGAACAACACCGCGCCGGCATTGAAGAAGCTGGCTTTCACAGCCCCCAGATGACCGTGCCGCAGCCAGTGGTCGCAAGACAGGTACAGCGCCTTCTGCGGCGCGCCTGCGCACTTGATCGGCATGGGCGGCTGGCAGAACAGGGCTCGGCCTTGCTTGAGCTTCTGCACAAGTTCCCAGGTGTAGGGCGCCAGGTCGTAGCGGTAGTTGGAGGTGACGCCATTGCGACCCAAGGTCTCGCTGAGGCCATCAATGGCCGCCCAATCCAGCTTGAGGCCGGGGCAGACCACCAACTGTTCATAACTGATGGCGCGGCCACCTTCGAGCAGGACCAGTTGGCCCAACGGGTCGAACCCCTGCACGCGTGCCTTTATCCAGCGCACGCCGCGCGGAATGGTCGAGGCCATGGTGCGAGCAGTGCTTGGCGCCTTGAACACACCGGCACCGACCATGGTCCAGCCGGGCTGGTAGTAATGCACTTCGGCGGGGTCGATCAAGGTCACATCCAGCGACGGGTCACGGCTGATCAGGCTGGAAGCAGTGGCGATTCCGGCGGCGCCGGCACCGACGATGACCACTTTGTGGTGGTCGGTATTGGCAGGGGACAACAAGGCAGGCATGGCGGTAAATCCTGTAAATCTGGTTATGGGGCAGGGCGGTCACAGCTTGTTCAGCGGAATCTTCAGGTAGCTCACACCGTTATCTTCCGGCGCGGGGAACTGGCCGCTGCGCATGTTCACCTGCACCGAAGGCAGGATCAGTACGGGCATGTCGAGGGTCTTGTCACGGGCTTCACGCATGGCGACGAAGCTGTCCTCGTCGACGCCCTGGTGGATATGAATATTGTTGGCGCGCTGCTCGGCCACGGTGGTGACGTACTGCATGTCACGGCCACCTGGCAGGTAGTCGTGGCACATGAACAGCCGGGTCTGATCGGGGAAGGCCAGCAGGCGACGAATCGAGCGGTACAGGGTCCGGGCATCAGCCCCAGGGAAGTCGCAACGGGCGGTACCGTAGTCGGGCATGAACAGGGTGTCGCCGACGAACACCGCTGTCTCGCCGGCGTCCTCGATCATGAAGCTCATGCACGCAGGCGTGTGCCCCGGAGTGTGCAACGCGCGGGCATGCAGGTTGCCAATGCGGAAACCTTCCTCGTCCTCGAACAGCACATCGAACTGGCTGCCATCGCGGGCGAAGCCAGGCTCGGCGTTGAACAGGGCACCGAACACTTTCTGTACCTGGGTGATGTGCGCGCCGATGGCGGTATGGCCACCTAGCTTCTCCTTCAAATAGGCCGCCGCCGAAAGGTGGTCGGCATGCACATGGGTTTCCAACACCCACTGCACACTGGCTTCAAGCTCGGTCACGCGCTGGATCAGGCGGTCCGCCGACGCAGTGCGGGTGCACCCGGACTTGGGGTCGTAATCCAGCACACTGTCGATCAATGCGCATTGGCGGGTTTCACGGTCCATGACCAGATAGCTGATGGTCGAAGTCGCCTTGTCGTAAAAGGCGTCCACGTGCAGGTTGTTGCCGATGATCATCGCGTTCTCCAATTTATCCGCCCGGCCTTGTACAGGCGTAGGCAGTGCCAGGAGGTTTATCAAGATGCATGCCAGGCAATTTCCTACGCGTGGGCTAGGGAAACCGGTCCGTTGCTGTCAGTTGCCGATGACAGTGGCAGCGCAGATGGCAGTCGACTGTCAGCCAATGGCAGTGTTTGGCAGTCCTTGTTACCCTGCCCCGGTCATCCAATCGGTGCCGTCATGCCTGAAGCCCATCCCCTCATCCTAGCTTTGGTTTCCTATCTTGAGCACGATGCCCTGCCAACCATCGTGCTGGATACCGACTACAACATCCTGGCGGCCAATGCTGCCTATCGCCGTCAGTTCGGCCGCCATGAGCAGGCACCACTGGGTGAGAAATGTCACAAGGTCTCGCACCACTACGCCGTGCCTTGCGACCAGGCCGGCGAGCATTGCCCGATGCGCAAGGCATGGCAAAGCAAGGTGCCGGAGCGTGTGCTGCACATTCATCACACGCCACGCGGCCCCGAACATGTGGATGTCGAGCTGCGGCCAATCCTGGATGAACAGGACAGGGTGGTCGCCTTTGTCGAACGCCTGACCAGCATCACGCTGGCGTCAGCGCAGCCTCAGGAACAAGGGCTGGTCGGCCGAGCACCAGCTTTCAAGGCGGCTCTGGCCAGCCTGCAGCGTGCGGCGCCGGCGCAGATCCCGGTGTTGCTGCAGGGTGAGTCGGGTACCGGCAAGGAACTGTTCGCTCGAGCAGTACACATGGGCAGCCCCAGGGCGAACGGTCCGTTGGTGGTGGTCGACTGTACTGGCCTGACCGAGTCGTTGTTCGAGAGCGAGTTGTTCGGTTACGAGAAGGGCGCGTTCACTGGCGCCAACCAGCGCAAGATCGGCCTGGCTGAAGCGGCGCATGGCGGCACCCTGTTCCTGGACGAGATCGGCGAGGTACCGCTGGCGATGCAGGTGAAGCTGCTGCGCCTGATCGAGTCCGGCAGCTTCCGCCCGGTGGGTAGCCTGCGTACGGTGCATTCGGATTTCCGCCTGGTGTCGGCAACCCATAAACCGCTCAGGCAAATGGTCGCGGACGGCACCTTCCGCGAAGACCTGTACTACCGCATCAGCGGCTTCCCGATCCGTCTTCCTGCTTTGCGCGAACGGGTAGAGGACCTGCCCTTGCTCGCCCAGAGCCTGCTGCAGCGCATGGCAGACAAGCCGACACCGAGGCTGAGCGACGACGCCTTGCAGCAGCTTGGGCTGCATCCATTTCCGGGCAACATTCGCGAGCTGCGCAACATTCTGGAAAGGGCTCGCTTGTTTGCCGATGACGGACTGATCCGGCCAGAGCATTTGCCGGAGGATATTGGGCCGGCGGGGGCGATTACGGCAGGTGGCAGGCGCAATCATCTGGGCGAGCTGGCGCAGGCACTGGAACAGTTCAAGGGCTCACGCAGTGAACTGGCCCGTCACCTTGGCCTGAGCGAGCGCACGCTGTATCGCCGGTTGAAGACGCTTGGCCTGAATTGAAGCGTTGGCTGTGCTGGCCGTATCGCCGGCAAGCCGGCTCCCACAGGTACGTCACAGCACCCAAATACAGCGCCACACCTGTGGGAGCGGGTTACCCGCGAAGAATTCGACGCGGTGGATGGCACCGGCTTCGCTGGTGTTCGCGGGTAAACCCGCTCCCACAGGGGTGGCACTTCACGGACCTTTACCTCTGTGCTGACATTTTGAACGGGGACTATGTGTTGGTGGCCATTGCCAGTGGTGTGATCGTCAACGTCCTCAGCGGTTACTGATTTCTACAGGCACAAAAAAGCCCGCATTTGCGGGCTTTCTTGTGTCTGGTGATCTACACCGGATCAGAAGTCCAGGTTCGATACCGACAGCGCGTTGCTCTCGATGAAATCACGACGTGGCTCGACCGCATCACCCATCAGGGTGTTGAAGATCTGGTCAGCAGCAATCGCATCCTCGATGGTGACCTTGAGCATACGGCGGACGGTCGGGTCCATGGTGGTTTCCCACAGCTGCTCAGGGTTCATCTCGCCCAACCCTTTGTATCGCTGGATGGTGTGGCGCTTGGTGGTTTCGTTCATCAGCCAATCCAGGCCTTCCTTGAACTCGACGATTGCCTTGCGGCGCTCACCGCGCTGCACGTAAGCACCTTCGCCCAACAAGCTGGACAGCTTGGCACCAATGTTGACTACGGTACGGTAGTCATTGCTGCCAAAGAAGTCCCGGTTGAAGGTGACGTAGCTGGCCAGGCCGTGGGAGGTAATTTCCACTTCTGGCAACCATACGTTGCGCTCTTTGTCTTCACGCAGGCTGGCTTTGTAAACCAGGCCGGACTTCTGGCTGCTGTTCAGACGTTCCTGGAACTTAGCCAGCCAGGCTTGCATCACAGCATGGTCACCCAACTGCTCCAGGGTCACCTCCGGCAGGTAGATGAAGTGCTCGGTCAGTTCTTCCGGATACAAGCGCGACAGGCGCTTGAGTGTCTTCATGACACTGCGGAACTCATTCACCAGCGCTTCCAGCTGCACACCAGAAACCGCTGGTGCCGACTCGTCCAGGTGCAGGCTGGCATCTTCGAGGGCCGACTGGGTCATGTACTCTTCCATGGCCTCGTCGTCCTTGATGTACTGCTCCTGCTTGCCTTTCTTTACCTTGTACAGCGGTGGCTGGGCAATGTAGATGTAACCGCGCTCGACCAGCTCCGGCAGCTGACGGAAGAAGAAGGTCAGCAGCAGCGTACGGATGTGCGAACCGTCAACGTCAGCATCGGTCATGATGATGATGTTGTGATAACGCAGCTTGTCGATGTTGTACTCTTCGCGGCCGATACCGCAGCCAAGTGCAGTGATCAGCGTGCCCACTTCCTGGGACGAGATCATCTTGTCGAAGCGCGCTTTCTCGACGTTGAGGATTTTACCCTTCAGCGGCAGGATCGCCTGGGTGCGACGGTTGCGGCCTTGCTTGGCCGAGCCACCCGCAGAGTCACCCTCCACCAGGTACAGTTCAGAAAGGGCAGGGTCCTTTTCCTGGCAGTCCGCAAGTTTGCCTGGCAGGCCAGCAATATCCAGCGCGCCTTTACGGCGAGTCATCTCACGGGCTTTACGTGCCGCTTCACGGGCACGGGCAGCGTCGATCATCTTGCCAACGACGGCCTTGGCCTCGTTGGGGTTTTCCAGCAGGAAGTCGGCGAAGTACTTGTTCATCTCCTGTTCCACGGCGGTTTTCACCTCCGAGGAGACCAGCTTGTCCTTGGTCTGCGAACTGAACTTAGGGTCCGGCACCTTCACCGAGATGATTGCGGTCAGGCCTTCACGGGCGTCGTCACCAGTGGTCGCCACCTTGTTCTTCTTGGCCAGTCCTTCCTGTTCGATGTAGCTGTTCAGGCTACGGGTCAGCGAGGAACGGAAGCCCACCAGGTGAGTACCGCCATCACGCTGCGGAATGTTGTTGGTGAAGCACAACAGGTTTTCGTTGAAGCTGTCATTCCACTGCAGGGCGACTTCAACACCCACGCCATCGTCACGCTGGACGTTGAAGTGGAATACCTGGGAGTTGACCGGGGTCTTGTTGGTGTTCAGGTATTCGACGAAAGCACGCAGGCCACCTTCGTACTTGAAGAACTCTTCCTTACCGCTACGTTCATCCTTCAGCAGAATGCCAACGCCCGAGTTGAGGAACGACAGCTCGCGGATACGCTTGGCCAGGATGTCCCAGCTGAAGTGAATGTTCTTGAATGTTTCAGCCGAAGGCTTGAAGTGGATGTGGGTACCGGTGGTTTCGCTGTCACCGACAACCGCCATCGGCGCCTGTGGAACACCGTGAACGTAGGTCTGTTCCCAGATCTTGCCACTACGGCGAACGGTCAGTACCAGCTTTTCGGACAGGGCGTTCACAACAGAAACACCTACGCCGTGCAGACCGCCGGATACCTTGTAAGAGTTGTCGTCGAACTTACCGCCGGCGTGCAACACGGTCATGATGACCTCGGCTGCGGAAACGCCTTCTTCTTTATGCACGTCGACCGGAATGCCGCGACCGTTGTCGCGCACACTGATGGATTCGTCCGGGTGGATGATGACGGTGATGTCATCGCAGTGACCGGCGAGGGCTTCGTCGATCGAGTTGTCGACTACCTCGAAAACCATGTGGTGCAGGCCGCTACCATCATCGGTGTCGCCAATGTACATGCCGGGGCGCTTGCGCACGGCATCCAAACCTTTCAGCACCTTGATGCTGGAGGAGTCGTACGTTTGATTTTCGCTCATGCATTCACTCCCGATGGTCGTGGGTCTGGGTGATACGGCCTTGTTCCACGTGGAACAAAGCAACTGGCGTTTCCGTCTGCCAGCCTTCCCTCAGTAATTCGTGATCTACACAGGTGATGAACACCTGGCAGCGTAATTCTTCAAGCAAGCGGCACAACGCGCGGCGATGCTGGTCGTCCAGTTCGGACGGCAAGTCATCCACGAGATAAATACAGTGACCGCGGCGAGCCTGACTAACGAGGTGGCCTTGGGCAATGCGCAATGCGCACACCACCAGCTTTTGCTGACCACGCGACAGGATGTCGGCTGCATTGTTGGCAGCCAGACGAAGACGCAGATCAGCGCGCTGCGGACCGGCCTGGGTGTGGCCCATCTGCTGATCGCGAAGGAGAGAGGACGCGAGTACTTCTTGCAGTTCCCGGTCCTTGTCCCAGCCTCGGTAGTAGCTAAGGGTCAACCCGTCCAGCTCGACCAGTTCGCTCAGGGTTCGCTCGAAGACGGGCTTCAAGGCCTTGATGTAGTTGCGACGGTATTCATCTATCTCCGCACTGGCCAGGCATAATTCCCGGTCCCAAGCGGCTTGCGAAGCTGGGTCAAGTGTACCATGCCGCAACCATGAGTTCCGCTGCCGCAGTGCCTTCTGCAGCCGTTGCCAGGCTGGCAGGAAACGTGGTTCCACGTGGAACACTCCCCAATCCAGGAACTGGCGGCGTATTTTTGGAGCGCCTTCCAACAGGCGGAAACTGTCTGGATTGATGAGCTGAAGCGGAAGCAGCTCAGCTAGCTGTGCCGCACTCCGAGCATTCTGCCCATCAATACGAATAGTGAACTCCCCTTGCCGCTCCCGGGATACACCCAGGTTGCTGCTGCCACCCTCGGCCAGTTGCACCTCGCCGAACACGGTACAGGCAGGCTGTTCGTACTGGATAACCGGATTCAGGCGGGTGCTGCGGAACGAACGCGCCAGCCCGAGCAGATGCACGGCTTCAAGCACGCTGGTTTTGCCGCTACCGTTGGCGCCGTAAAGGATGTTGATGCGGGGGGAGGGTGAGAGTGTCACCGGGTGCAGATTGCGCACCGCGGTGACAATGATACGTCGAAGGGACATTTCGCCTGCTACGGGTTACAGGCGCATCGGCATGACAACGTAGGAAGAATCGTCGTTGCCAGCTTCCTGCAGCAGAGCACTGCTGTTGGAGTCGGACAGGATCAGACGAACTTGCTCGGTAGTCATCACGCCCAGCACATCCAGCAAGTAGCTGACGTTGAAGCCGATTTCCAGCGAGCTACCATCGTAGTCCACGCTGATTTCTTCTTCAGCTTCTTCCTGCTCGGGGTTGTTGGCTTGGATCTTCAGTTGGCCAGCGGCCAGTTGCAGGCGGATTCCGCGGTACTTTTCGTTGGAAAGAATTGCAGTACGGCTGAAGGCTTCACGCAGCGCCTGACGGTCACCAATCACCAGTTTGTCACCGCCCTTGGGCAGTACGCGCTCGTAGTCCGGGAATTTGCCGTCTACCAGCTTGGAAGTAAAGGTGAATTCACCGGTGGTAGCGCGGATGTGGTGCTGGCCCAAGACGATGCTGACCATGCCTTCCGGGTCGGTCAGCAGGCGCGCCAGTTCGAGGATACCTTTGCGCGGCACGATGACCTGGTGGCGATCATCCTGCTCGATCGGTGCACTCATGGAGCACAGCGCCAGGCGGTGGCCGTCAGTGGATACAGCTCGCAGGGTGTTGCGGGAAACTTCCAGCAGCATACCGTTGAGGTAGTACCGCACATCCTGCTGGGCCATGGCGAAACTGGTACGCTCGATCAGGCGGCGCAGCTTGCTCTGTTCCAGGTTGCAGGTCAGAGAGCCCGGGCCTTCTTCCACGGTCGGGAAGTCATTGGCAGGCAGGGTCGACAGGGTAAAGCGGCTGCGGCCGGCCTTGACCAACAGTTTCTGCTCGTCGACCTTGATATCGATCAGGGCGTCGTTCGGCAAGCTTTTGCAAATGTCCATCAGCTTGCGTGCCGGGACAGTGATTTCGCCAGGCTCGGCCGGCTCTTCGAGTTGCACGCGGCCTACCAGTTCGACTTCCAGGTCGGTACCAGTCAACGACAGTTGCTGGCCTTGTACGACCAGCAATACGTTGGACAGGACCGGCAAGGTCTGGCGGCGCTCGACGACACCGGCGACCAGTTGCAGGGGTTTCAACAGGGCTTCGCGTTGAATGGTGAAATGCATGGTCTAGTCCCTTGCCTTCAATTAGCTGCGCAGACGGCCATCAGGTCGTCAGCGTCCGCAGCAGGTTCTTGTAGTCCTCGCGGATGTCCGCGTCGGATTCCTTCAGTTCGTTGATCTTGCGGCATGCGTGCAGCACCGTCGTATGGTCGCGACCACCGAACATGTCGCCGATTTCCGGCAGACTGTGGTTGGTCAGTTCCTTGGACAGGGCCATGGCCACCTGACGTGGACGCGCTACGGAACGCGAACGACGCTTGGACAAAAGATCGGAGATCTTGATCTTGTAGTACTCGGCGACAGTACGCTGAATGTTATCCACACTGACCAGCTTGTCCTGCAGCGCCAGCAGATCCTTGAGCGACTCACGAATCAGTTCGATGGTTATGTCGCGGCCCATGAAGTGAGAGTGAGCGATCACCCGCTTCAATGCGCCTTCCAGTTCACGGACGTTGGAACGGATACGCTGGGCAATGAAGAAGGCCGCGTCATGCGGTAGTTCGACCTTGGCCTGGTCGGCTTTCTTCATCAGGATCGCCACGCGTGTTTCCAGCTCCGGAGGCTCGACGGCCACCGTCAGGCCCCAACCAAAGCGCGACTTCAGGCGCTCTTCCAGGCCTTCGATCTCCTTGGGGTAGCGGTCAGAGGTAAGGATTACCTGCTGGCCACCCTCGAGCAGGGCGTTGAAGGTGTGGAAAAACTCTTCCTGCGAGCGCTCTTTACGGGCAAAGAACTGGATATCGTCGATCAGCAACGCATCCACCGAGCGGTAGAAACGCTTGAATTCATTGATGGCGTTCAGCTGCAGCGCCTTGACCATGTCCGCGACGAAGCGCTCCGAATGCAGGTACACGACCTTGGCGTTCGGGTTCTTCTTCAGCAGGTGGTTACCCACAGCATGCATGAGGTGGGTTTTACCCAGGCCCACACCACCATAAAGGAAGAGCGGGTTGTAGCCGTGCTTGGGGTTGTCTGCCACCTGCCAGGCAGCTGCGCGCGCCAGCTGGTTCGACTTGCCTTCGACGAAAGTGTCGAACGTGAAGGTGCGGTTCAGGTAACTGGTGTGCTTGAGCGCACCTTCGACCTGCACGGTCCGTTGTTCGGTCCGGGCATTGCCGGCCGACACAGTAGCCGGTTCGGCCATGGCATCGAAGCTATCACGCGAGGATGGCTCGGCCAGTTCATCGACCAGTACAGGTTCGGCCGCCGCCAAGGCGACGGGTTCGACCGCTGCCGGCACGGCCTTCTGTGTCTGGCTCTGCGTCTGGGTCTGGGCCAGCGAGGCGGCCACCGCAGCACTTACTGGCGCGTTGGGCGCGGCACGTGGCGCGGAGCTGCGACGGCTGCCGATCAACAAGGAAAGAGCAGGCGCAATGCCGCTGCCGTTTTCGCCCAACAGCTCGAGCAAACGACCCAGGTACTTTTCATTGACCCAATCGAGAACGAAACGGTTAGGCGCATAGACGCGCAACTCGTCGCCTTCGGCTTCGACCTGTAGCGGACGGATCCAGGTGTTGAATTGCTGGGCAGGCAGTTCATCGCGCAGAAGCTCCACGCACTGCTGCCAAAGTTCCACTGACACGGATATCCCCTGAGTTTGAAAGCCGGATGAGGCAAAAACAAACCGCTATTGTACCGGTCGAGCGTCCAGTTATCCACATGTGGACACGTTAGGAACCATGACAAAACAGCCATTTATCGACCAAAACGGCTTCGTCATGCTGTGAATAAGCCCTGTGGATAACCGACCATGAGCGCTATGCACAACCCTGAGGTCAGAGCTGTTGATAACTCAGCTGTGGATAAGCGGCATTTTAATCCACAGCTTTCGACCATGAAGAAAACAAGCGCAGCACGGGTTGATAACGCACTTGTAAAACTCTGTACAGCCCGATTTCTATGGGTTAGAGATGGTTATCCACAGAAGGTTATCCACTTAAGATTTATAGATTCTTCAGAAAAGCTTTTTATATGTCTCTTCTTTTTTTTCATGTTGTCCCCAATTCGTGTGTCCGATCAAGCACCCGTGAGGGATTGGGCAAGCACGCACCGTCCATCACGTGCTCTATATGGAAAGACTGGTTGGAAATTGACCTACGGGCTTGCTTTCTCTAGAATCGCCGGTCTCTTAAAAAGGGGGCCATCCCGGCCCGTCGTCGACAAACCAGGTAACACGCCATGAAACGTACTTTCCAACCAAGCACCATCAAGCGCGCGCGCACCCACGGCTTCCGTGCCCGTATGGCTACCAAGAACGGCCGCGCTGTTCTGTCGCGTCGTCGTGCCAAAGGCCGTAAGCGTCTGGCCATTTGATTTTTCGGCACAGGTGGTGAGTCAGGACTTCAGTCGGGAAAAGCGACTGCTTACACCCCGACATTTCAAAGCGGTCTTCGACTCCCCAACCGGCAAGGTTCCAGGGAAAAACCTGCTGATCCTTGCTCGCGAGAACGGCCTCGATCACCCACGCCTCGGCCTGGTAATCGGCAAGAAGAGCGTCAAGCTCGCCGTTCAACGCAACCGCCTCAAGCGCTTGATGCGCGATTCCTTTCGCCTGAACCAGCAGTTGCTTGCCGGGTTGGACATTGTGATCGTCGCGCGCAAGGGATTGGGTGAGATAGAAAACCCGGAATTGCACCAACACTTTGGCAAACTCTGGAAACGCCTGGCGCGCAGCCGGCCCACTCCAGCAGTGACCGCCAATTCCGCAGGGGTAGACAGCCAAGATGCGTAAACTGGCGCTCGTTCCGATCCAGTTTTACCGTTATGCCATTAGTCCTCTGATGGCCAGCCACTGTCGTTTCTTCCCCAGTTGCTCCTGTTACGCTTATGAAGCCATCGAAAACCACGGCCTCTGGCGTGGTGGGTGGCTAGCCGTTCGTCGCCTGGGGCGTTGTCATCCGTGGAACGACGGCGGTTTCGATCCCGTTCCTCCCGCTCCTTCATCCCGAACTTCTTCGATAGCCGAGTAATCATGGATATTAAACGCACGATCCTGATCGTCGCCCTGGCAATCGTGTCCTATGTCATGGTCCTCAAGTGGAACCAGGACTACGGCCAGGCTGCCCTGCCGACTCAGAATACTGCTGCCAGCACCGTTGCCCCGGGTTTGCCGGATGGCGTACCGGCCGGTAATGCCGGCGCCAGCGCCGATGTGCCAAGCGCCAACGCCGAAACCAGCGCAGCCGAACTGGCGCCGGTTGCGGTCAGCAAGGACCTGATCCGGGTCAAGACCGATGTCCTGGACCTGGCTATCGATCCGGTCGGTGGTGACATCGTCCAGCTGAACCTGCCGCAGTACCCACGGCGCCAGGACCACCCGGACATTCCGTTCCAGCTGTTCGACAACGGTGGCGAGCGTGTCTACCTGGCACAAAGCGGCCTGACCGGCGTCAACGGTCCGGATGCCCGTCCGGCCGGTCGCCCTCTGTACGCTACCGACAAGAAGGGTTACCAGCTGGCCGATGGCCAGGAACAACTGGTGGTCGACCTGAAGTTCAGCGACAACGGCGTCAACTACATCAAGCGCTTCAGCTTCAAGCGCGGCGAGTACGACCTGACCGTCAGCTACCTGATCGACAACCAGAGCGGCCAGGCCTGGAGCGGCAACATGTTTGCCCAGCTCAAGCGTGATGCCAGCTCCGATCCGTCGTCGAGCACTGCCACCGGCACCGCTACCTACTTGGGCGCGGCCCTGTGGACAGCTTCCGAGCCCTACAAAAAGGTCTCGATGAAGGACATCGACAAAGGTAGTTTGAAAGAAAATGTGTCCGGCGGCTGGGTTGCCTGGCTGCAGCACTACTTCGTGACCGCCTGGATTCCGGCCAAGTCGGACAACAATGTTGTCCAGACCCGCAAGGACAGCCAGGGCAACTACATCATCGGCTACACCGGCCCGGCCATCAGCGTACCTGCTGGCGGCAAGGTCGAGACCAGCGCCATGCTGTACGCCGGCCCGAAAATCCAGTCCAAGCTGAAAGAGTTGTCCCCAGGCCTGGAACTGACCGTCGACTACGGCTTCCTGTGGTTCATCGCCCAGCCGATCTTCTGGCTGTTGCAACATATCCACAGCCTGTTGGGTAACTGGGGCTGGTCGATCATCGTGCTGACCATGCTGATCAAAGGCCTGTTCTTCCCGCTGTCGGCTGCCAGCTACCGTTCGATGGCGCGCATGCGTGCCGTTGCGCCGAAGCTCGCTGCACTGAAGGAACGCTTCGGTGACGATCGCCAGAAGATGTCCCAGGCGATGATGGAGCTGTACAAGAAAGAGAAGATCAACCCGCTGGGCGGCTGCCTGCCGATCCTGGTGCAGATGCCAGTGTTCCTGGCCCTGTACTGGGTGCTGCTGGAAAGTGTGGAAATGCGCCAGGCCCCATGGATGCTGTGGATTACCGACTTGTCGATCAAGGATCCGTTCTTCATCCTGCCGATCATCATGGGCGCCACCATGTTCATCCAGCAGCGCTTGAACCCTACGCCGCCGGATCCGATGCAGGCCAAGGTGATGAAAATGATGCCGATCATCTTCACCTTCTTCTTCCTGTGGTTCCCGGCTGGTCTGGTGCTGTACTGGGTTGTGAACAACTGCCTGTCGATCGCACAGCAGTGGTACATCACCCGCAGCATCGAAGCAGCCAGCAAAAAAGCTGCTGCTTGACAGGCTACTGCGCTAGCCTGTGAATAAAAAACGCCCCCTAGTGGGGCGTTTTTGCTATCTGTCGTTTTTGTCGTAGAGGCTTTCGAGCATGAACACTGTGCGTGAAACCATCGCCGCCATCGCCACCGCCCAGGGCCGCGGCGGTGTGGGTATTGTCAGGTTGTCCGGCCCCTTGGCCGCCCAGGCCGGCCAGTTGATTACCGGCCGTACGCTTACGCCGCGCCATGCCCATTACGGCCCGTTCCGCGACGAGGAAGGGCTGGTGCTGGACGAAGGTATCGCGCTGTTTTTCCCCGGGCCGAATTCGTTCACCGGCGAGGATGTGCTGGAACTGCAAGGCCACGGTGGCCCGGTAGTGCTGGATATGCTGCTGCAGCGCTGTGTACAAGTGGGTTGCCGGCTGGCTCGCCCAGGCGAGTTCAGCGAGCGTGCATTCCTCAACGACAAGCTCGACCTGGCCCAGGCCGAAGCCATCGCCGACCTGATCGAGGCCAGTTCCAGCCAGGCCGCGCGCAATGCACTTCGTTCGCTGCAGGGGGAATTCTCCAAGCGCGTGCATTTCCTGACCGAGGCGTTGATTGCCCTGCGCATATACGTCGAGGCGGCGATCGACTTCCCGGAGGAAGAAATCGACTTCCTTGCCGACGGTCACGTACTGTCGATGCTCGATGTGGTGCGCGATGAGCTGTCCAAGGTGCAGCGTGAAGCCGGGCAGGGTGCCTTGCTGCGTGACGGCATGACCGTGGTCATCGCCGGTCGGCCGAATGCCGGCAAGTCGAGCCTGTTGAACCAACTGGCCGGGCGCGAAGCAGCGATCGTCACCGATATCGCCGGCACCACCCGGGACATCCTGCGCGAACACATCCACATCGACGGCATGCCGCTGCACGTGGTCGATACTGCCGGCCTGCGCGACACCGATGACCATGTGGAAAAGATCGGCGTGGAACGTGCGCTGAAGGCCATTGGCGAGGCAGACCGGGTGCTTTTGGTGGTGGACTCCACCGCACCCGAGGCCAGCGACCCATTCGCCCTGTGGCCGGAATTTCTCGACCAGCGGCCAGACCCAGGCAAGGTCACGCTGATCCGCAACAAGGCCGACCTGAGTGGTGAGCGGATCGCGCTGGAACAGTGCGATGACGGCCATGTGACCATCACCCTCAGTGCCAAAGGGGACGACACAGGCCTGCAGCTGCTGCGTGACCACCTGAAGGCGTGCATGGGTTATGAACAGACAGCCGAGAGTGGTTTCAGCGCCCGTCGGCGCCATCTGGATGCCCTGCGCCAGGCCAGTGAGCACCTGGAACACGGCCGTGCGCAACTGACCCTGGCTGGCGCGGGTGAGCTGCTGGCAGAAGACCTGCGACAGGCGCAGCAGGCCCTGGGAGAAATTACCGGGGCATTCAGCTCAGACGACCTGTTGGGAAGGATTTTCTCCAGTTTCTGCATCGGCAAGTAATCTACAGCCAGGCAAGGCCAAGAGCCGCTCCTTCGGGAGCGGCTTTTTTTTTGCCTGTAATTCGTTACAGGAGATAACCGGGTACCTGTGGGAGCGGGCGTGCCCGCGAAGAGGCCCTTACAAGCCCTGAATCTCTGTGGCTGTACCGACGCTTTCGCGGGCTCGCCCGCTCCCACCTTGTCCGTATCCAGCCCTACCTCGATGTTTTTTTTCATTCACAGGCTCGAATCCGTGCTCAGGAGCCCTGTGGAAAACTCGCCTTCAGCTCCGTTGATAAGCAGGCTTTTTTTCTGAGGACAAACCCGCCTGTGGGTAAACAGTCATTTAATCCACAGGCTAAATCGTGTTATCCATAGCCCTCATGGCACTCCAGCCACAGGGTTTAATTTTTCTCTATCCTGCATGAACAAAGGCCTAGGTAACCTTATCCACAGAATGGCTTGTGCATAAGAATAAACATAAAAACAAAGCTTTTTTAAATTTCTCCTCTTTGATTTCTGTTACCTGCCACTCATCCACAGGCTGGTCAAATTTTGCTCAGAAGGTTTCTTTAAAGGGGGTGAAGTCCCTATACTTGTCCGCTTACCTTCTCTATTCGCAAAAACAGGCACGAGGTGCGTGGTGGATTTCCCTTCCCGTTTTGAAGTGATCGTCATCGGCGGCGGCCATGCCGGTACCGAGGCTGCGCTTGCGTCTGCACGCATGGGTGTGAAAACCCTGCTGTTGACCCATAACGTGGAAACCCTCGGTCACATGAGCTGCAACCCCGCCATTGGCGGTATTGGCAAAAGCCATCTGGTCAAAGAGATCGATGCTCTCGGCGGCGCCATGGCGCTGGCCACCGACAAGAGCGGCATCCAGTTCCGCGTTCTGAACAACCGCAAGGGGCCGGCGGTACGCGCCACCCGTGCACAGGCCGACCGCGCCATCTACAAGGCAGTGGTGCGTGAAATCCTGGAAAACCAGCCGAACCTGTGGATATTCCAGCAGTCCTGCGACGACCTGATCGTCGAGCAGGACCAGGTCAAAGGCGTGGTGACCCAGATGGGCCTGCGTTTCTTCGCCGAATCGGTGGTACTGACCACCGGTACCTTCCTCGGCGGCCTTATCCACATTGGTTTGCAAAACCATTCCGGTGGTCGCGCCGGCGATCCGCCTTCGATCGCCCTGGCCCACCGCATGCGTGAATTGCCGCTGCGCGTTGGCCGCCTGAAAACCGGTACTCCGCCGCGCATCGATGGCCGTTCGGTGGACTTTTCGGTGATGACCGAACAGCCAGGCGATACGCCGATCCCGGTGATGTCGTTCATGGGCAATGCCCAGATGCACCCGCGCCAGGTGAGCTGCTGGATCACCCACACCAATGCACGCACCCACGAGATCATTGCCTCGAACCTGGACCGTTCGCCGATGTACTCGGGTGTGATCGAAGGTGTCGGCCCTCGCTACTGCCCGTCGATCGAAGACAAGATTCATCGCTTCGCCGACAAGGAAAGCCATCAGGTGTTCATCGAGCCGGAAGGCCTGACCACCCATGAGCTGTACCCCAACGGTATTTCCACTTCACTGCCGTTCGATGTGCAGCTGGAGCTGGTGCGTTCGATCCGCGGCATGGAGAACGCCCACATCGTGCGCCCGGGTTATGCCATCGAGTACGACTACTTCGACCCCCGTGATCTCAAGTACAGCCTCGAGACCAAGGTTATCGGCGGCCTGTTCTTCGCCGGCCAGATCAACGGCACCACCGGTTACGAAGAAGCCGGCGCCCAAGGCTTGCTGGCCGGGACCAACGCCGCACTGCGTGCGCAGGGCCGTGATAGCTGGTGCCCGCGCCGCGACGAGGCGTACATTGGCGTACTGGTCGACGACCTGATTACCCTGGGTACCCAGGAGCCGTACCGCATGTTCACTTCGCGCGCCGAGTACCGTCTGATCCTGCGCGAAGACAACGCCGACCTGCGCCTGACCGAAAAGGGCCGCGAGCTCGGCCTGATCGACGACCAGCGCTGGGCCGCCTTCTGCGCCAAGCGCGACGGCATCGAACGCGAGGAGCAGCGCCTGAAGTCGACCTGGGTACGTCCGAACACCGAGCAAGGCCAAGCCATTGTGGATAAGTTCGGCACCCCGCTCAGCCATGAGTACAGCCTGCTCAACCTGCTGGCGCGCCCGGAAATCGACTACGCCGGCCTGATCGAGGCGACCGGCGGCGAAGCGATCGATCCACAGGTCGCCGAGCAGGTCGAAATCCGCACCAAGTACGCCGGTTACATCGATCGCCAGCAGGATGAGATCGCCCGTCTGCGCGCCAGCGAAGACACTCGCCTGCCTGTGGATATCGATTACTCGACGATTTCCGGCCTTTCCAAGGAAATCCAGGGCAAGCTGGGCCAGACCCGTCCGGAGACCCTGGGCCAGGCCTCGCGCATCCCGGGCGTCACCCCGGCGGCGATTTCCCTGTTGCTGATTCACTTGAGAAAACGCGGCGCTGGCCGCGAATTGGAGCAAAGCGCTTGAGTTCCCTGGTCACCCCGCAACACGCAGAAGAGTTGTCCACAGGTGCGCGCCAGCTCGGTGTCGAGCTGACCGCAGAGCATCACGAAAAGCTGCTCGGCTACCTGGGCCTGTTGATCAAGTGGAACAAAGCCTACAACCTCACTGCCGTGCGCGACCCCGACGAGATGGTGTCGCGCCACCTGCTCGACAGCCTCAGTGTCATGCCGTTTATCCACAGCGAGCGTGACAACTGGCTGGATGTCGGCAGCGGCGGTGGCATGCCCGGTATCCCTTTGGCTATCCTGCATCCGCACAAACGCGTGACGGTGCTGGACGCCAATGGCAAGAAGACCCGCTTCCTGACCCAGGTGAAAATGGAACTCAAGCTGGACAACCTCACGGTTATCCACAGCCGGGTCGAGGCCTTCCAGCCAACACAAGCGTTCGACGGAATCATCTCCCGCGCCTTCAGCAGCATGGAGAACTTCACCAACTGGACCCGCCATCTGGGCGACACCGGGACGCAATGGCTTGCAATGAAGGGGCTGCATCCTGCCGATGAACTGGTAGCATTGCCCGCAGACTTCACAGTGGAAAGCGAGCAGGCCCTGACCGTTCCGGGTTGCCAGGGCCAGCGCCATCTGCTGATACTGCGCCGCAAGGCATGACTGGGAACACACGCAACAATGGCTAAGGTATTCGCAATCGCGAACCAGAAAGGTGGTGTGGGCAAGACCACCACCTGTATCAATCTCGCCGCCTCGCTGGCTGCGACCAAGCGTCGTGTGCTGCTGATCGACCTCGATCCGCAGGGCAACGCCACCATGGGCAGCGGTGTGGACAAGCACGAGCTCGAGCACTCGGTCTACGACCTGTTGATCGGGGAATGCGACCTGGCCCAGGCCATGCATTACTCCGAACACGGTGGTTTCCAGTTGTTGCCGGCCAACCGTGACCTGACCGCTGCCGAAGTGGTGCTGCTGGAAATGCAGGTCAAGGAAAGCCGCCTGCGCAATGCCTTGGCACCGATCCGCGACAATTACGATTTCATCCTCATCGACTGCCCGCCGTCGTTGTCGATGCTCACGCTCAATGCCCTGGTCGCCTCCGATGGCGTGATCATCCCGATGCAGTGCGAGTATTACGCACTGGAAGGTCTCAGCGACCTTGTGGATAACATCAAGCGGATTGCCGCCCGGTTGAACCCGGAGCTGAAAATCGAGGGCCTGCTGCGGACCATGTACGATCCGCGCCTGAGCCTGAACAACGATGTCTCGGCGCAGCTGAAAGAGCACTTTGGCCCGCAGCTGTACGACACGGTCATTCCGCGCAACATTCGCCTGGCCGAAGCCCCGAGCTTCGGCATGCCGGCCCTGGCTTACGACAAGCAATCGCGCGGCGCGCTGGCTTATCTGGCCCTGGCCGGGGAACTGGTACGCCGTCAACGCCGTCAATCCCGCACTGCACAAACAACTTAAGGAATCCGTATGGCCGTCAAGAAACGGGGTCTCGGACGTGGGTTGGATGCACTGCTCAGTGGTCCTTCCGTCAGCGCGCTCGAAGAGCAGGCTGTGAAGATCGACCAGAAAGAACTGCAACACCTGCCGGTCGAACTGATCCAGCGTGGCAAATACCAGCCGCGCCGGGACATGGACCCGCAGGCGCTGGAAGAGCTCGCGCACTCGATTCGCAACCATGGCGTGATGCAACCGATCGTGGTGCGCCCGATCGATGGCAACCGCTACGAGATCATCGCCGGTGAGCGCCGCTGGCGCGCCACCCAGCAGGCTGGCCTGGACAAGATTCCGGCGATGGTCCGCGAGGTGCCCGACGAAGCCGCCATCGCCATGGCGCTGATCGAGAACATCCAGCGCGAAGACCTCAATCCGCTGGAAGAGGCGTTGGCCCTGCAGCGCCTGCAGCAGGAGTTCGAGCTCACCCAGCAACAGGTGGCCGATGCCGTGGGCAAGTCGCGGGTAACCGTGGCCAACCTGCTGCGCCTGATCACCCTGCCAGACGCGATCAAGACGATGCTCGCCCATGGCGACCTGGAGATGGGCCATGCCCGTGCATTGCTCGGCCTGGAAGAACATCGCCAGGAGGAGGGGGCGCGTCATGTTGTCGCACGTGGCCTCACCGTGCGCCAAACCGAGGCACTGGTTCGTCAGTGGCTCAGCGACAAACCTGATCCGGTCGAACCGAGCAAACCTGATCCGGATATTGCACGCCTTGAACAGCGGCTCGCAGAGCGCCTGGGCTCGGCCGTGCAGATCCGCCATGGCAACAAGGGCAAAGGCCAATTGGTTATTCGCTACAACTCGCTTGACGAGTTGCAAGGCGTGCTTGCTCACATCCGCTGAAACAATTCCCGTTGTAGCGCGCAGTCGGAAATCACTACCGAATAGTTGAATAGGGGTTAATCCACCCCTATACTCTGCGCGCATTTTGTCGGCACAAATTATGCCAAGTCATAGCTGACTTGGTGGTCGACTTCCGAGGAGCAGTTGTGATGGAAATACGCACGCCAAACCGCCTGCCTTTCCATCGCTGGGCGGTTTTCCCGGTACTGCTGGCTCAATTCGTCGTACTGCTGCTGGCAACGTTGGTGTTGTGGCAGTGGAAAGGGGCGGTCAGTGGATATTCAGGCCTTTGCGGAGGTTTGATTGCCTGGCTACCCAACGTGTATTTCGCCTGGAAGGCTTTTCGCTTCAGTGGGGCCCGGGCGGCACAAGCCATCGTCAAGTCGTTCTACGCTGGCGAGGCAGGCAAGATGATTTTGACGGCAGTGCTTTTTGCACTGACCTTCGCAGGAGTGAAGCCACTGGCGCCGTTAGCAGTATTCGGCGTCTTCGTGTTGACCCTTTTGGTCAGCTGGTTCGCGCCCCTGCTGATGAATAAAAGACTTTCGAGACCTTAGGGCGTTTGAGGCAACCATGGCAGCAGAAACCGCTTCGGGCTATATCCAGCACCACTTGCAGAACCTGACCTACGGTCAACTACCAGACGGCAGCTGGGGCTTCGCCCATTCGGCTGCAGAAGCCAAGGCAATGGGCTTCTGGGCGTTCCACCTGGACACCCTGGGTTGGTCCGTCGCGCTGGGTCTGATCTTCCTGTTCATCTTCCGCATGGCGGCCAAGAAGGCGACTTCCGGCCAACCTGGCGGCCTGCAGAACTTCGTTGAAGTGCTGGTGGACTTCGTCAACGGCAGCGTGAAGGACTCCTTCCACGGCCGTAGCCCGGTAATCGCTCCGCTGGCGCTGACCATTTTCGTCTGGGTGTTCCTGATGAACGCCATCGACCTGGTACCGGTCGACTGGATTCCTCAGCTGGCCATCCTGATCTCCGGTGACCCGCACATTCCGTTCCGCGCCGTGTCGACCACCGACCCGAACGCGACCCTGGCCATGGCCTTCTGCGTGTTCGCCCTGATCATCTTGTACAGCATCAAGGTCAAAGGCCTGGGCGGCTTCCTCGGTGAGCTGACCCTGCACCCGTTCGGCAGCAAGAACATCTTCGTGCAGATCCTGCTGATTCCGGTGAACTTCCTGCTGGAATTCGTCACCCTGATCGCCAAGCCGATTTCGCTGGCACTGCGTCTGTTCGGCAACATGTACGCCGGCGAGCTGGTGTTCATCCTGATCGCCGTGATGTTCGGCGCCGGCATCCTCTGGCTCAGCGGCCTGGGTGTGGTGCTGCAGTGGGCGTGGGCTGTGTTCCACATCCTGATCATCACCCTGCAAGCCTTCATCTTCATGATGCTTACCATCGTCTACCTGTCGATGGCTCACGAAGATAACCATTAAGACCGCCTGGCGTGTCTGATAGCCTTCCCCGCTCGTTTGGGGGGAGGGCTTAAAAAGTCCGCAAGGGCATGCTGTACCAAACGATTTGTTTTACCGCTTCAAACTAAAAACCTAACCAATACGACGTAAAAGTCGGGAGGAAAGATGGAAACTGTAGTTGGTCTGACCGCTATCGCTGTTGCTCTGCTGATCGGCCTGGGTGCTCTGGGTACCGCCATTGGTTTCGGCCTGCTGGGCGGCAAGTTCCTGGAAGGCGCTGCTCGTCAGCCTGAAATGGTTCCAATGCTGCAGGTGAAAATGTTCATCGTTGCCGGTCTGCTCGACGCCGTAACCATGATCGGTGTTGGTATCGCTCTGTTCTTCACCTTCGCGAACCCCTTCGTTGGTCAGATCGCCGGCTAATCACTCGTACCCACGAGTTGATGGCTGTGATGAATTAAGACCGAGCGAGGTGTTGGCGTGAACATTAATGCAACCCTGATTGGCCAATCCGTTGCTTTTCTGATTTTTGTACTCTTCTGCATGAAGTACGTATGGCCTCCGGTCATCACTGCTCTGCAAGAGCGTCAAAAGAAGATTGCCGACGGCTTGGACGCTGCCAACCGCGCAGCTCGCGACCTGGAGCTGGCCCAAGAGAAAGTGGGTCAGCAACTGCGTGAAGCTAAAGCACAGGCAGCCGAAATCATTGAGCAAAGCAAGAAACGCGCTGCTCAGCTTGTCGAGGAAGCCCGTGATCAGGCCCGCGTCGAAGCTGACCGTGTGAAGGCTCAGGCTCTGGCCGAGATCGAACAGGAACTGAACAGCGCTAAAGACGCCCTGCGTGCCCAAGTGGGTGCCCTGGCCGTTGGCGGTGCTGAAAAGATCCTTGGCGCCACAATCGATCAAAACGCGCATGCGGAGCTGGTTAACAAACTGGCCGCTGAAATTTAAGCGAGGGCGATCATGGCAGAACTGACCACGTTGGCCCGACCTTACGCTAAGGCTGCCTTTGAGCATGCCCAGGCCCATCAGCAACTGGCCAATTGGTCAGCCATGCTCGGCCTGGCTGCTGCGGTGTCGCAAGACGACACCATGCAGCGCCTGCTCAAGGCCCCGCGACTGACGAGCGCAGAAAAGGCCGCCACGTTCATTGACGTGTGCGGTGACAAGTTCAATGCACAGGCACAGAATTTCATTCATGTTGCCGCGGAAAACGACCGTCTCCTGCTTCTGCCGGAGATTGCCGCCCTGTTCGACCTGTACAAGGCCGAGCAAGAGAAATCCGTGGACGTGGAAGTCACCAGTGCCTTCGCGTTGAACCAAGAACAGCAAGACAAACTCGCCAAGGTTCTCAGTGCACGGTTAGGCCAGGAAGTGCGCCTGCACGCGTCGGAGGATGCCAGCCTGATTGGCGGCGTCGTCATCCGCGCTGGTGACCTGGTAATCGATGGCTCTGTTCGCGGCAAGATCGCGAAACTGGCCGAAGCATTGAAATCTTGAGTTTGAAGGGGCAGCAGAGCAATGCAGCAACTCAATCCTTCCGAAATTAGTGAAATCATCAAGGGCCGCATCGACAACCTCGATGTGAGCTCCCAAGCCCGTAACGAAGGTACCGTTGTTTCGGTATCCGACGGTATCGTGCGGATCCACGGTCTGGCCGACGTCATGTACGGCGAAATGATCGAGTTCCCTGGCAGCGTTTTCGGCATGGCCCTGAACCTGGAGCAAGACTCCGTAGGTGCAGTGATCCTGGGTGCCTATGACACCCTCGCCGAAGGCATGAGCGCCAAGTGCACCGGTCGCATCCTGGAAGTTCCGGTCGGCAAAGGCCTGCTGGGCCGCGTCGTCGACGCTCTGGGTAACCCGATCGATGGCAAGGGTCCTCTGACCACCACCGAAACCGACGCGGTCGAAAAGGTCGCTCCGGGCGTTATCTGGCGTAAGTCGGTAGATCAGCCTGTACAGACTGGCTACAAGTCCGTCGACGCCATGATCCCTGTCGGCCGTGGCCAGCGCGAGCTGATCATCGGTGACCGTCAGATCGGCAAGACCGCCATGGCCATCGACGCCATCATCAACCAGAAAGACTCCGGTATTTTCTGTGTTTATGTTGCTGTCGGCCAAAAGCGTTCCACCGTTGCCAACATCGTTCGCAAGCTGGAAGAAGCCGGCGCCCTGGCCAACACCATCGTGGTCGTTGCCAGTGCTTCGGAATCCGCCGCACTGCAGTTCCTGGCGCCATACGCCGGCTGCACCATGGGCGAGTTCTTCCGTGACCGCGGTGAAGACGCTCTGATCGTTTACGATGACCTGTCCAAGCAGGCCGTTGCCTATCGTCAGATCTCCCTGCTGCTGCGCCGTCCACCAGGACGCGAAGCGTACCCAGGCGACGTGTTCTATCTCCACTCCCGTCTGCTGGAGCGTGCATCGCGCGTTTCGGAAGAGTACGTCGAGAAGTTCACCAACGGCGCAGTCACTGGCAAGACCGGTTCCCTGACCGCCCTGCCGATCATCGAAACCCAGGCTGGCGACGTTTCCGCGTTCGTTCCGACCAACGTGATTTCCATCACCGACGGTCAGATCTTCCTGGAATCGGCCATGTTCAACTCGGGCATCCGCCCTGCAGTGAACGCCGGTGTTTCGGTATCCCGCGTAGGTGGTGCCGCCCAGACCAAGATCATCAAGAAGCTGTCCGGTGGTATTCGTACCGCTCTGGCTCAGTACCGTGAACTGGCTGCATTCGCCCAGTTCGCTTCCGATCTGGACGAAGCGACCCGCAAGCAGCTGGAGCATGGTCAGCGCGTAACCGAGCTGATGAAGCAGAAGCAGTACGCGCCAATGTCCATCGCGGACATGGCACTGTCGCTGTACGCCGCTGAGCGTGGTTTCCTGACTGACGTGGAAGTCTCCAAGGTCGGCAGCTTCGAGCAAGCTCTGATCGCCTACTTCAACCGTGATCACGCCGAACTGATGGCGAAGATCAACGTGAAGGGTGACTTCAACGACGAAATCGACGCTGGCATGAAAGCCGGTATCGAGAAGTTCAAGGCCACCCAGACCTGGTAAGCCGCAGCGGGGGCTGCGGCCCCCGCTTGCTAACCTGATAGGTGATACATGGCAGGCGCAAAAGAGATTCGCAGTAAGATTGCGAGCATCAAAAGCACGCAAAAAATTACCAGCGCCATGGAGAAAGTGGCGGTCAGCAAGATGCGCAAGGCACAAATGCGCATGGCTGCTAGCCGTCCTTACGCGGAGCGTATCCGCCAGGTGATCGGTCATCTGGCCAACGCCAACCCGGAGTACCGCCACCCGTTCATGATCGAGCGCCCTGTAAAGCGCGCCGGTTATATCGTGGTGAGCAGTGACCGTGGTCTGTGCGGTGGCTTGAACACCAACCTGTTCAAGGCCCTGGTCAAGGACATGAACGCAAACCGCGAACAGGGCGTGGAAATCGACCTGTGCGTGATCGGTAGCAAGGGTGCGACTTTCTTCCGCATCTTTGGCGGCAACGTCGTAGCCGCGATCAGCCACCTGGGCGAAGAGCCATCGATCAACGATCTGATCGGCTCCGTCAAAGTGATGCTGGACGCCTACCTGGACGGCCGTATCGATCGCCTCTCGGTGGTTTCGAACAAGTTCATCAACACCATGACCCAAAAACCGACGGTCGAGCAATTGGTACCGTTGGTGGCAACCCCGGATCAGGATCTCAAGCATCACTGGGATTACCTGTACGAACCCGACGCAAAAGAGCTGCTGGACGGCTTGATGGTGCGTTACGTGGAGTCGCAGGTGTACCAGGCGGTGGTCGAGAACAACGCTGCTGAACAAGCGGCCCGGATGATCGCCATGAAGAACGCCACAGACAACGCCGGTGATTTGATCAAAGAGCTGCAATTGATCTACAACAAGGCGCGTCAGGCTGCGATCACCCAGGAGATCTCGGAAATCGTCGGCGGCGCTGCCGCGGTTTAACGGTTCAAAAATTCAGAGGATCCAGCTATGAGTAGCGGACGTATCGTTCAAATCATCGGCGCCGTCATCGACGTGGAATTCCCACGTGACGTCGTGCCGAGTGTTTACAACGCGCTGAAAGTACAAGGCGCGGAAACCACCCTGGAAGTTCAGCAGCAGCTGGGCGACGGCGTGGTTCGTACCATTGCGATGGGCTCGACCGAAGGCCTGAAGCGCGGTCTGGATGTCGTTGACACCGGCGCTGCCATTTCCGTTCCAGTTGGTAAGGCCACCCTGGGCCGTATCATGGACGTATTGGGCAACCCGATCGACGAAGCCGGCCCGATCGGCGAAGAAGAGCGTCGCGGTATCCACCAGCCAGCGCCTTCGTTCGCTGACCAGGCAGGCGGCAACGACCTGCTGGAAACCGGCATCAAGGTTATCGACCTGGTATGCCCGTTCGCCAAGGGTGGTAAGGTTGGTCTGTTCGGTGGTGCCGGCGTTGGCAAGACCGTGAACATGATGGAACTGATCCGTAACATCGCCATGGAACACAGCGGTTATTCCGTGTTCGCTGGTGTGGGTGAGCGTACTCGTGAGGGTAACGACTTCTACCACGAGATGAAGGACTCCAACGTTCTCGACAAGGTAGCGCTGGTCTACGGTCAGATGAACGAGCCACCAGGAAACCGTCTGCGCGTAGCGCTGACCGGCCTGACCATGGCCGAGAAGTTCCGTGACGAAGGTAACGACGTTCTGCTGTTCGTCGACAACATCTATCGTTACACCCTGGCCGGTACCGAAGTATCCGCACTGCTGGGCCGTATGCCTTCGGCGGTAGGTTACCAGCCGACCCTGGCTGAAGAGATGGGCGTTCTGCAAGAGCGCATCACCTCCACCAAGGAAGGTTCGATCACCTCCGTTCAGGCCGTATACGTACCTGCGGACGACCTGACCGACCCGTCGCCAGCGACCACCTTCGCCCACCTGGACGCCACCGTCGTTCTGTCCCGTGACATCGCTTCCCTGGGTATCTACCCAGCGGTCGACCCACTGGACTCGACTTCGCGCCAGCTGGACCCGAACGTGATCGGCAACGAGCACTACGAGACCGCTCGTGGCGTTCAGTATGTTCTGCAGCGCTACAAAGAGCTGAAGGACATCATCGCCATCCTGGGTATGGACGAACTGTCCGAAGCCGACAAGCAACTGGTAGCCCGCGCTCGTAAGATCCAGCGCTTCCTGTCGCAGCCGTTCTTCGTGGCCGAAGTCTTCACCGGTTCGCCAGGCAAGTACGTTTCCCTGAAAGACACCATCGCTGGCTTCAGCGGCATCCTCAAAGGTGACTACGACCACCTGCCAGAACAAGCGTTCTACATGGTCGGCAGCATCGACGAAGCGATCGAGAAAGCCAAGAAACTGTAATCCCGGCGCCCCGAAAGGGGCGCTAATCAGGTTGAGGCAAGCAGATGGCTATGACAGTCCATTGCGATATCGTCAGCGCGGAAGGAGAGATCTTCTCCGGCCTGGTCGAGATGGTAGTAGCGCACGGCAACCTGGGCGATCTCGGTATCGCTCCAGGCCACGCGCCGCTGATCACCAATCTCAAGCCTGGTCCGATCACGCTGACCAAGCAGGGCGGCGAGCGCGAGGTGTTCTACATCTCCGGTGGCTTCCTGGAAGTGCAGCCGAACATGGTCAAGGTACTCGCCGACACCGTGCAACGTGCAGCCGACCTGGACGAAGCCTCCGCTCAGGATGCCGTCAAGGCAGCTGAGAAGGCCCTGCATGAGAAGGGCGCGGATTTCGACTACAGTGCCGCATCCGCACGTCTGGCCGAGGCCGCAGCCCAGCTGCGTACCGTCCAGCAGATCCGCAAGAAGTTCGGCGGTTAATTCCGCAGGCTTCATGTAGATTGAGAACAAGGGTAGCCATCGGCTACCCTTTTTCTTTTTTGTAACCCCTAAAACCGGTCATTTCACTGACCACCCAGGATTGGTAGCCAGTAATGTCACTCGATATCGTTATTCTCGCCGCCGGCCAAGGCACCCGCATGCGCTCGGCGCTGCCCAAGGTACTGCACCCGGTAGCTGGCAACTCCATGCTTGGCCATGTTATCCACAGCGCGCGTCAGCTGCAGCCGCAAGGTATTCATGTGGTCATTGGCCATGGTGCCGAGCTGGTTCGCGAGCGCCTGGCCGCCGACGACCTGAACTTTGTCATGCAGGACAAGCAGCTGGGTACCGGCCATGCGGTTGCCCAGGCTTTGCCGGCCTTGACTGCCGAAACCGTGTTGGTGCTGTACGGTGATGTGCCGTTGATCGAAGTGGAAACCTTGCAGCGTCTGCTGGCGAAGGCCAACGAGCAGCAGCTGGGCTTGCTCACGGTGACCCTCGACGACCCGACTGGCTATGGCCGCATCGTGCGTGACGAGCAGGGTAAGGTGACTGCCATCGTTGAGCACAAGGATGCCAACGATGCGCAGAAAGCTATCAAGGAAGGCAATACCGGTATTCTGGCCCTGCCAGCCGCGCGCCTGGCCGATTGGATGGGCCGCCTGTCGAACAACAACGCACAGGGCGAGTATTACCTGACCGACGTGATTGCCATGGCTGTGTCCGATGGCCTGGTGGTGGCTACCGAGCAGCCGCACGATCCGATGGAAGTGCAAGGCGCCAACGACCGTCGCCAGCTGTCCGAGCTGGAGCGCCATTACCAGTTGCGTGAAGGCCGTCGCCTGATGGCCCAGGGCGTTACCTTGCGCGACCCGGCGCGATTCGATGTCCGCGGTGAAGTGACTGTTGGCCGTGATGTGCTGATCGATATCAACGTGATTCTCGAAGGCAAGGTTGTCATCGAGGACGATGTGCAGATTGGCCCTAACTGTGTGATCAAGAACACCACCCTACGCAAAGGTGCGGTGGTCAAGGCCAACAGCCACCTTGAAGGCGCCGTGATGGGCGAGGGCAGCGATGCCGGCCCGTTCGCCCGCCTCCGCCCGGGCAGTGTGCTGGACGCCAAGGCCCATGTGGGTAACTTCGTCGAACTGAAAAACGCCCACCTCGGGGAAGGCGCCAAGGCCGGTCACCTGACCTACCTGGGCGATGCCGAAATCGGTGCACGCACCAACATCGGCGCCGGCACCATCACCTGCAACTACGATGGCGCCAACAAGTTCAAGACCGTGATGGGCGAGGACGTGTTCATCGGCTCGAACAACTCGTTGGTGGCGCCTGTGGAAATCAAGGCGGGCGCGACCACTGCAGCCGGTTCGACCATCACCCAGGCCGTAGAGGCAGGTGACCTGGCAGTGGCTCGTGCGCGCCAGCGCAATATCTCGGGTTGGAAGCGGCCTGAGAAGATCAAGAAGAGCTGAGTTATACACAGCTGTTTCGATCGAAAGCCGACTTATGTGAATAAGTCGGCTTTTTTCTTGGTCGATTGGTGCTCCTTGTGGGAGCGGCCTTGTGTCGCGAAAGAGCCGCAAAGCGGCCCCCAATGATTTCAAAGGTAACGCGAATATTGCCGGGGCTGCTTCGCAGCCCTTTCGCGACACAAGGCCGCTCCCACAAGGCATGGCGAGTGCCGTAAGAAATTATCCACAGGGCAGTGACACCTTGACGAATCGCTCATCTTAGGTTTTGATTGCCATCATTATCTTTCGAAACGAAACTTAAGCGCTCATGTCGAAACGAAACACCCCGCAGCGGCGGCACAACATCCTGGCTTTACTCAGCGAGCAGGGCGAGGTGAGTGTGGACGCGTTGGCCAAGCGTTTCGCAACCTCGGAAGTCACCATCCGCAAGGACCTCGCTGCCCTGGAAACCAATGGCCTGTTGCTAAGGCGCTACGGTGGCGCGGTACCGGTGCCGCAAGAACTGCTAGGTGAACCTGCCCAGCCGGTGTCTTCCTATAAAAAGGCCATCGCCCGCGCCGCCGTGGCGCGTATCCGTGAACATGCGCGCATCATCATCGACAGCGGCAGCACCACGGCGGCCATGATCCCCGAACTGGGGCGCCACCCTGGCCTGGTGGTGATGACCAATTCGATGAACGTGGCCCGTGCCATTTGCGACCTCGAACACGAGCCGGTGCTGCTGATGACCGGTGGCACCTGGGACCCGCATTCCGAGTCGTTCCAGGGGCAGGTGGCCGAGCAGGTGTTGCGCTCATACGATTTCGATCAACTGTTCATCGGCGCCGACGGCATCGACCTTGGCCGCGGCACTACCACCTTCAACGAACTTCTCGGGCTAAGCCGGGTAATGGCCGAAGTCGCCCGTGAAGTTATCGTGATGGTCGAATCGGACAAGGTAGGGCGCAAGATCCCCAACCTCGAGCTGCCCTGGAGCAGCGTGCACACCCTTATTACTGACGAACGCCTGCCCGCAGCGGCACGCGAACAAATTCAAGCCCGCGGCATCAACCTGATCTGCGCCGCGATCAGCCAGGAGCAATAAACCATGTGTGGAATCGTTGGTGCCGTCGCCGAACGCAACATCACAGCCATCCTGATCGAAGGCCTCAAGCGTCTTGAGTACCGCGGGTACGACAGCGCCGGCCTGGCCGTCCTGACCCAGAACGGTGAACTGCAGCGCCGCCGCCGTATCGGCAAGGTCAGTGAGCTGGAAGCCGCTGTTGCCGCCGAGCCACTGGCCGGCCAGCTGGGCATCGCCCACACCCGCTGGGCCACCCACGGTGCGCCGACCGAGGGCAACGCCCACCCGCACTTCTCGGGCAATGAAGTGGCCGTGGTGCACAACGGCATCATCGAGAACCACGAAGAACTGCGCGAAGAGCTGAAGGGCCTTGGCTATGTCTTCACTTCGCAAACCGATACCGAAGTCATCGTCCACCTGATCCACCACACCTTGAAGAGCGTTCCGGACCTGACCGATGCCTTGAAGGCTACGGTAAAGCGGCTGCATGGCGCTTATGGCCTGGCTCTGATCAGCACCAAGCAACCTGATCGCCTGGTAGCTGCACGCAGTGGCAGCCCGTTGGTCATTGGCCTTGGCCTGGGCGAGAACTTCCTGGCGTCCGACCAGTTGGCCCTGCGCCAGGTCACCGACCGCTTCATGTACCTGGAAGAAGGCGACATCGCCGAAATCCGCCGCGACCAGGTCGCCATCTGGGACCAGCAAGGCAACAAGGTTCAGCGTGAAACCGTGCAGTACCACGAAGGCGCCGAAGCTGCCGACAAGGGTACCTACCGTCACTTCATGCTCAAGGAAATCCACGAACAGCCAAGCGTAGTGCAGCGCACGCTGGAAGGCCGCCTGGGCAAGGACAACGTGCTGGTCCAGGCCTTCGGCCCGCAGGCTGCTGAACTGTTCGCCAAGGTGCGCAACGTGCAGATCGTTGCCTGCGGTACCAGCTACCACGCCGGCATGGTCGCCCGTTACTGGCTGGAAAGCCTGGCCGGGATCCCGTGCCAGGTCGAAGTGGCCAGCGAATTCCGTTACCGCAAGGTAGTAGTGCAGCCGGACACCCTGTTCGTCTCCATCTCGCAGTCTGGCGAAACCGCCGATACTTTGGCCGCGCTGCGCAACGCCAAGGAACTGGGCTTCCTCGGCAGCCTGGCGATCTGCAACGTCGGTATCAGCTCGCTGGTGCGTGAGTCGGACCTGACCCTGCTGACCCTGGCCGGTCCGGAAATCGGCGTGGCCTCGACCAAAGCTTTCACCACCCAGCTGGTTTCGCTGATGCTGCTGACCCTGGCTCTGGGCCAGGTGCGCGGTACCTTGGAAGCCGGTGTCGAAGCCGAGCTGGTAGAAGAGCTGCGCCGCCTGCCGACCCGCCTGGGCGAAGCCTTGGCCATGGATGCCACTGTCGAGAAAATCGCCGAACTGTTCGCCGACAAGCACCACACCCTGTTCCTCGGCCGTGGTGCGCAGTACCCGGTGGCGATGGAAGGTGCGCTCAAGCTCAAGGAAATCTCCTACATCCACGCCGAAGCCTACCCGGCAGGTGAGCTGAAACACGGCCCACTGGCGTTGGTGGACAACGACATGCCAGTGGTTACTGTGGCGCCGAACAACGAACTGCTGGAGAAGCTTAAGTCCAACCTGCAGGAAGTGCGCGCCCGTGGTGGCGAGCTGGTAGTGTTTGCCGACGAGCAGGCCGGCATGAGCAACGGTGAAGGCACCCATGTGGTCAAGGTGCCGCACATCGCCGACGCCCTGGCGCCGATCCTCTACACCATCCCGCTGCAGCTACTGTCGTACTACGTGGCCGTGCTCAAGGGGACGGATGTGGACCAGCCGCGTAACTTGGCCAAGTCGGTTACGGTCGAGTAAGCCAGAAGCCAGGGGCGCTTTGCGCCCCGTCGCGACACAAGGCCGCTCCTACAGGAGAACGCAATTTCCTGTAGGAGCGGCCTTGTGTCGCGAAGGGCTGCAAAGCAGCCCCCGGCGATCTCGCATCAGATCTGCATTGCCATCCCGTCCACATTCATAGCTGCCTGGCGCAAGGCCTCGGAGCGGGTCGGGTGGGGGTGGCAGGTGAGGGCGATGTCTTCCGCCGAGGCCGAGAACTCCATGGCCACGCAGAATTCACCAATCATCTCGCTGACGCTCGGGCCGACCAGGTGCACACCCAGCACTTCGTCGGTCTCGGCGTCGGCGATGACCTTGGCGAAGCCTTCGGTCTCGTGGTTGATCTTGGCGCGGCTGTTGGCCGTGAACGGGAATTTGCCGACTTTATAGGCACGCCCTTCGGCCTTGAGCTGTTCTTCGGTCTTGCCCACGGTGGCAAGCTCCGGGCGGGTATAGATCACGCCAGGGATAAGGTTGTAGTTGACCTCGTGGGGCTTGCCGGCAATGCGTTCGATGCAGGCCACCGCTTCGTCTTCGGCTTTATGCGCCAGCATCGGGCCGGAGGTGACGTCACCAATCACCCAGATACCCGGCACGGAAGTGCGGTGGTGGTCGTTGCCGAGCATGCCGCGTTTGTCGGTTTCCAGGCCAACGCTTTCCAGGTTCAGCCCTTTGGTATAGGGGCGGCGGCCGATGGCGACCAGTACGTAATCGGCCTGTAGCGATTCTGCAGTGCCGCCGGCGGCCGGCTCCAGGGTCAGGTTCACGCCATCGGAGCTGGCGCTGGCCTGGGTCACCTTGCTGCCCAGCTTGAACACCATGCCTTGCTTGGCCAAGGCCTTCTGCAGGGTCTTGGCGGTTTCTTCGTCAGTGCCCGGGCAGATACGGTCGAGGTATTCGATGACCGTCACTTGGCTGCCCAGGCGGCGCCATACCGAACCCAGTTCGAGGCCGATCACGCCGGCGCCGATTACGACCAGATGCTTGGGCACCTGTGGCAGCGACAGTGCACCAGTCGAGTCGATGATGCGCTGGTTGTCGATGGTCACGCCCGGCAGGGGGGTAGGTTCGGAGCCGGTGGCAATGACGATGTCTTTGGCCTGCAGTGCGGTTTCGCTGCCGTCCTCGGCCTTGACCAAGACCTTGCCGACGCCATCCAGGCGGCCCCAGCCCTTGATCCAGTCGACCTTGTTCTTGCGGAACAGGTACTCGATGCCCTTGGTCAGGCCGGTCACGCTCTCGTCCTTCTGTTTCATCATCTGGGCGAGGTTGAGGTTAGGTTTGACTTCGATACCGAGGTGGGCGAACTCGTCACCGCTGGCGGCTTCGTAAAGCTCGGAAGCATGTAACAACGCCTTGGAGGGCATGCAGCCCACGTTCAGGCAAGTGCCGCCCAAGGTGGAACGGCCTTCAACGCAAGCTACGCTCAGGCCCAGCTGGCCGGCACGGATGGCTGCGTTGTAGCCGCCAGGGCCACCGCCAATGATCACCACGTCATAGGATTTCATGGGTTCAACTCCAGGATGAAGAAGGCAAGAGGGGCACAAGGTTAAGCTGAGATGCCAAAATTGTATACAATCTGCCGTATGGATAAGATCAGTTGGTTCTAGACCATGGTCTCGTTTAGAGGAAACATCCCACGAATGAACTACTCTGATCCGGCGACGTTCGAAATATCAGGCGTCGTGGCCAAATACGGACAGGAGGGTCGTTCATGCTTGCGCAACTTCCACCGGCACTGCAGAGCTTGCATCTGCCGCTGCGGCTGAAACTGTGGGACGGTAACCAGTTCGATCTGGGGCCTAGCCCGCAGGTCACCATTCTGGTCAAGGAGCCACAGCTGATCAGCCAGTTGAGCCACCCGAGCATGGACCAGCTGGGCACGGCGTTCGTCGAAGGCAAGCTGGAGCTTGAAGGCGATATTGGTGAAGCCATCCGGGTATGCGATGAGCTGAGCGAAGCACTGCTGACCGATGAGGACGAAACCCCACCGCAGCGGCTTGCCCACGACAAGAGCACCGACGCCGAAGCCATTTCCTACCATTACGATGTATCCAACGCGTTCTATCAGCTATGGCTGGATCAGGACATGGCCTACTCGTGCGCCTACTTCCGCGAGCCGGACAACACGCTGGATCAGGCACAGCAGGACAAATTCGATCATCTGTGCCGCAAGCTGCGCCTGGACGCAGGTGACTACCTGCTCGACGTTGGCTGCGGCTGGGGCGGGCTGGCGCGTTTTGCTGCTCGCGAATATGGCGCCAAGGTGTTTGGTATCACCTTGAGCAAGGAGCAGCTCAAGCTCGGTCGCGAGCGGGTGAAGGCAGAGGGGCTGGCCGAAAGGGTCGACCTGCAGATTCTCGACTACCGTGACCTGCCTCAGGATGGCCGCTTCGACAAGGTTGTCAGCGTTGGCATGTTCGAGCATGTCGGGCATGCCAACCTGGCACTGTATAGCCAGAAGCTGTTCGGTGCCGTGAGGGAAGGGGGCCTGGTGATGAATCACGGTATCACGGCCAAGCATGTCGATGGTCGCCCGGTCGGGCGTGGTGCTGGCGAGTTCATCGATCGCTACGTGTTTCCTCACGGTGAGCTGCCGCACCTGTCGATGATCAGTGCCAGCATCTGTGAGGCGGGGCTAGAGGTGGTAGACGTGGAAAGCCTGCGTTTGCACTACGCCAAGACCTTGCACCACTGGAGCGAGAACCTGGAGAACCAGCTGCACAAAGCGGCAGCACTGGTGCCCGAGAAGACTTTGCGTATCTGGCGCCTGTACTTGGCCGGGTGTGCTTATGCCTTCCAGAAGGGCTGGATCAACCTGCACCAGATTCTGGCCGTGAAGACCTACGCCGATGGGCATCATGACCTGCCCTGGACGCGCGAAGATCTGTATCGCTGAATTGCGACAAAGCACGCAAGCGCGACACCGAACCTTGTGGGAGCGGGTTTACCCGCGAATGCGTCGGTACAGCCACTGACGTCTTCGCGGGTAAACCCGCTCCCACACGGTCCGCGATACGCATCAGAGAATCGGCGAAATCAGCCGCGCAATCCGCATCCCCAGTTGCTGCAGCCGATGAGTATCGCGGCTGTCCTCCGCAGTAATTTCCCGTGCCTGTTCAAAGTCATTGAGCAGCATGTTCTGGACCTGGTCAGCGAAGCCACGGTCGACCGTCAGCAGGGTGATTTCGAAGTTCAGGCGGAACGAGCGGTTGTCCAGGTTGGCACTACCGATCGCGCTGACATCGTCATCCACCAGCACCACCTTCTGATGCAGGAAGCCCGGTTGGTAGCGGAACATGCGTACCCCCGCACGTACCGCTTCGAAGGCGAAGAGGCTGGAGGCGGCATAGACGATGCGATGGTCTGGGCGCGACGGAATCAGCACTCGCACATCGACCCCACGCAGCACCGCCAAACGCAAAGCGGCGAACACCGCCTCGTCGGGGATGAAATACGGGCTGGTGATCCATACGCGCCGGTTGGCTGAATGGATCGCCTCAAGGAAGAACAATGAGCAGGTTTCCTGTGGGTCTGCCGGGCCGCTGGCCAAGGCTTGGCACAGCACGCCGTTGTCCGGGTAGGTGTCCGGCAGAATCAGCGGTGGTAGCTGGCGCGTGGCCCAATACCAGTCTTCGGCGAACGACTCCTGCAGGCAGGCCAGCACCGGCCCGCTGATCTGCACATGGGTGTCGCGCCAGGGTGAGAGCTGCGGGTGGTCACCGAGGTATTCATCGCCCACGTTGTGCCCGCCGATGAAACCGAGCAGGCCGTCCACCACCACGATCTTGCGGTGGTTGCGGAAGTTCACCTGGAAGCGGTTGAACCAGCCACGACGCGTTGCGAAGGCATGAACCTGTACACCACCGTCGCGCAGCAGCTGGCTGTAGCTGGCCGGCAAGGCATGGCTGCCGACGCGGTCATAAAGCACGAACACCTTCACTCCTTCGGCGGCCTTGCGCAGAAGCAGTTGCTGCAGTGCTTTGCCAAGGCGGTCGTCATGGATGATGAAGAACTGTACCAGCACCACGTCGCGGGCATTCTCAATAGCGGCGAAGATGGCATCGAATGTCGCCTTGCCATCGATCAGCAGCTTCACCTCGTTATTGGCAAGGCAGGGCATGCGCCCGAGCTTGGGCATGGCGCGCAACGCCGCATAGCTTTCCGACTCGCGGGCGGTGAGGGCTTCTTCTACCCAGGGCCGCCAGTTGAGGTTGGCCATGGCCACATGCATTTCCTGGTTGGCCTGGCGTCGGGCCTTGATGTAGGCATAGAACGAGCGTGCGCCGAAGACCAGGTAAGGGATCAAGGTGAGGTAGGGGATGAAGAACAACGGCATGGCCCAGGCGATTGCGCCCTGGGCAGTACGCACGGTGAACAGCGCGTGCAGTGCAGCGACGATACCCAGCAGGTGAATCAGGCCGAGTAGGTAACCGAAGAAGTAGGGGCTGTGGTAGTCCATATGCATCCTGCTGGCCGAGTACACTTGAGTAACAGAACACGTTCCCGGTCCGCGTTGCAACCTGAAGGTGGATTCGGCGTCTAAGGCTCAGCCCGGCCCGCTTGGCCGGTTTTTTCCAGGAGCGTTCGTCCATGAATATTCGTCTGCCACTGTTGGCGTTGGCCCTAGGTGTGAGCAGCCCGCTGGTGCATGCTCAGATGCTACAGCCGGGTTTGTGGGAGCTGACCACCAGCAACATGCAGGTCGATGGCAAGCCGTTACCCGACATGGAGTTCATGCTCGGCCAGTTGAAGAACCTGCCGCCGGAGCAGCGCGCGATGATGGAGGGTGTGCTGGCCAAGCAGGGGGTGACTGTTGGCGGTAAGGGGGTGCGCTCGTGCCTGACGCCAGAACAGGTCGCCACCAACGATATCCCGCTGCAGGACCCGAAGTCAGGATGTACCCAGAAGATCACCGACCGCACCGGTAATGTGTGGAAGTTTCAGTTCAGCTGCCCTAAAGCGCAGGGCAGTGGCCAGGCGACTTTCCTCAGTGACCGGGAATTCACCACCCAGGTCAATGGAACGTTCAACGCCTCGGGTGTACAGCAGCAAGGCAGCATGAACACCCGTGCCGTGTGGTTGGGCAATGACTGCGGTTCGGTCAAGCCGCGCAGCTGACATCCCATTGCCACTGGCTGGTAGCGACAGCGTCGTGGGCATGCAGGCTTTCTGCATGTTCCACGCGCAGCTTGAAGGCCGTGCTCCATTCTATTTGCCGTAGCGCCTTGTGCAGGCGTCGAGCGGCGTCTTCGCAGAACATGAGGTTCTGGCCGTTGGCCAAGGCAAAGGCTTGTTCGTCTGCGCGCTTTACCGCGGTCTGCACCGCTGTCCCCAGGCTAGCTTCTATGCGGTCGATCAGCTCGGTGATTGGCAGAACCTGCTGCTTGCTGTGCAGCCTTACCTGGATTTGGGCGCTACTGCGTTGGCTATGGGGCGTCGCTACGATGCCTTCGGCGCTGCCAAGCCACTGCAGCACTGCAGACGTGTCGACCTGCTCCTCTCTGAAATCTGCCTGGAACTGCTGCTGAATCAGCTGACGTGCAAGTGCAGCCGAGCAGGGGCAGGTCGAGGAATAAGGAACTGAAACGGATAGTTCCACGTGGAACATTTCATTTTCAATCCTTGCATCGACTGCCACGGCATAGCTTTTCCAGCCCTCCAACGGGCTGATCAAAGCAGGCCTTTTAAGCAGATGCTCAAAGCGCAGACGCAGATAGGCTGCGGAAGAAAGGCCTTCATGGCTGCTGAGGAAGTCAGCCAGCAGTTGCCGGATAGTGAGAGGCGTCAGGGGCTGATGCTCCAACGACTCCAGGGCAAGATAAAGCCGCGACATATGGATACCGCGTGAACAGCCATCTACCAGGCTAACGCCAGCATCGACAGTAGCAGCTGCCGTGCGCCCTTCGAACCGCACAGGTTGGGCTATCCCGCACATACCCACCCAGTCCAAAGGTAAGGCGTATTCCTGGGTTTGAGCGGCAATGTCGGGGAGTTTGAGCTGGGTCATCTGGCATTCCATACAAAAAGGGAGATCAGCAGCCACTGCCGATCAAGCTGCAATGCAGGGGAGGATGCACAAGGGCCATTTTCTTCCCGTTAGCTCCTCGTCTGTCACGAACGTCTTGGCGAAATTGTATTGTTACTTTATAACATTGTGCAATGCATCGTTTCGAATGCGCTCGCCTGAAGAGGTTTCGCCATGCCCAACCGTCTCCCTGTCACCGTGCTGTCCGGCTTCCTTGGCGCCGGCAAGAGCACCTTGCTCAACCATGTGCTGCGTAACCGCGAAAACCTGCGGGTTGCGGTTATCGTCAATGACATGAGCGAAATCAACATCGATGCCAGCGAGGTGCAGCGCAACGTCAGCCTCAACCGTGCCGAAGAGAAGCTGGTGGAGATGAGCAATGGCTGCATCTGCTGCACGCTGCGTGAAGACCTGCTTGAGGAAGTGGCGCGTCTGGCCGAGGAAGGGCGTTTCGATTATTTGCTGATCGAGTCCACGGGAATCTCAGAGCCACTGCCTGTGGCCGAGACCTTCACCTTCCGTGACGAACAGGGCCGCAGCCTGTCCGACATGGCACGCCTGGACACCATGGTCACCGTGGTCGATGGCCTGAACTTCCTGCGGGATTACCAGGCAGCAGACAGCCTGGCCAGCCGTGGCGAAACCCTGGGTGAGGAAGACGAGCGCTCGATCAGTGACTTGCTGATCGAACAGGTCGAGTTCGCCGATGTGCTGTTGCTGAGCAAGATCGACCTGATCAGCCAACACGAGCGCGAAGAGCTAATTGCGATTCTGCGCAGCCTGAATGCCCGGGCGCAGATCGTGCCCATGGTCATGGGCCAGGTACCGCTGGAACGCATCCTCGACACCGGCCTGTTCGACTTCGACCAGGCTGCCCAGGCCCCTGGCTGGCTGCAGGAGTTGCGCGGCGAGCACGTGCCGGAAACCGAAGAGTACGGCATTGCCGCCACCACCTGGCAGGCCCGGCGCCCCCTTCATCCACAACGCTTTTTCGATTTTATCCACACGCCCTGGAGCAATGGGCGGCTGCTGCGTTCGAAGGGTTTTTTCTGGCTGGCCAGCAAGTACCAGGAGGCCGGGAGCTGGTCGCAGGCAGGCGGCATGATGCGCCATGGCCTGGCGGGCCGCTGGTGGCGCTTCGTGCCGCGCGAGCAGTGGCCACAGGATGTGGATAACACCGCCGCGATCTTGAAGAACTGGGTTGCCGAGAGTGGTGACTGCCGCCAGGAACTGGTGTTCATAGGGCAGAATATCGACTTCGAAAAATTATCCACAGCACTCGAAGCATGCCTGTTGACCGAGCAGGAAATGGACTTGGGGCCTATGGGCTGGTTGCGCCTGCCGGATCCGTTCGGTCCATGGCATGAGGAGGCCGCAGCATGAACCCCGCACGCAAACCTGTGGATATTTTCCAGGTATTTGGTGAAACACCGCAGGTGCTGACCGAGGTGTTGCAGGATGGCGTGAACCTGGCGGTATGGCGCCGACGTTTGCCGGCGCAGCTTGAGGATTTTTCCGCACTGGTGGTCAACCTCGGCCAGCCCTTGGCAGACCAGCGCGTCATCGATGTGGACGAGCAGCACATGCCGGTATTGACCGAATTATTACGCGAAGCGGCGGACGTGCACGGCTACGAGGCATTCGTGGCGGATGTGACCTGGTTGGTGGCTGCCTATACCTGCCTGGTGGGTGCGCAGCGGGTCGGCTTGCGCCTGCGGGTACTGACAGGCCCCATGTGCCCGCGCTTCCATGTGGATAACGTTCCGCTGCGCCTGCTCACCACTTACGCTGGGCCAGGGAGCGAGTGGCTGAAAGAGGATGCGAGCCCGCGTGGTGACTTACACACAGCGGTACTGCCTGTGGATAACATCCAGCACCTGCAAGCTGGCGATGTGGCTGTGCTCAAAGGGGAGAAGTGGCAGGGCAACGAAGGCGCGGGGCTGGTGCATCGTTCGCCCTCGGGGCAGCAGGGGCGCCTGCTGCTCAGCCTTGACTGGCTGGCCTGACGGCGCATAGTGAGGCATCACCATCGCCCGAAGCCGCCCCATGCTGCAGAACATTCCTACTCACGTGATTGCCGGCCCGCTGGGGGCCGGCAAGACGACCCTGATCCGTCATCTGCTGGCCCAGCGCCCGGCCAATGAGCGCTGGGCTGTATTGATAAACGAATTTGGCCTGGTAGGTCTGGATGCTGCCTTGCTCAGCCGTGACGAAGACGGCATCGCCATCGGCGAGGTCGCAGGTGGATGCCTTTGCTGCGTCAATGGCATGCCGTTTCAGGTGGGCTTGGGCCAACTGCTGCGCAAATCCCGCCCTGACCGGCTGTTCATCGAGCCGTCCGGGCTGGGTCATCCGTTGCAGTTGCTGGCTCAGTTGCAAAAAGCCCCATGGGCTGGAGTGCTGACAATACAACCATTGCTGATGGTTGTGGATGCGCAGTCGATGGTTCGGTGCGAGCAGCTTCCAGAGGCTCAACAGCAGGCCCTCGAGGCTGCTGAAAGCGTCGTATTGAACAAGTCAGAGGCTGTGGATGAAAAACACAAGCTGTTGATAAAAAACAAATTAATTGGGAAAAGACTGTTCTGGACCGTTCAAGGTAAGCTGCCCTTGTCAGAGCTTCCGGCCGTACCCAATGGCATTGTTGACAGCCCGTTTGTGGATAACAGTATTGTCGACAATCCTGGAAATCCAACGGCGACGCTATGGACGGACCCTGGCCAGCCGATCTGTCTTGCCCAGCAGGGAGAAGGGGGTTGGAGCATTGGCTGGCGCTGGCACCCTGGCCAGCAGTTTTATCCACAGCGGCTGCAGGCGTTCTTGCGGGCTTGGCCGTGGCGACGCGCCAAGGGGGTTATCCACAGCGTGGAGGGCTGGCAATCATTCAATGGCCTGAATGGGGACATGCCCGCCTGGCAGCCCAGCGACTGGCGCAGGGATACGCGCATCGAGCTGATTTTCGACCAGCCGCAATCGCAATCCGCGCTGCAGGCCGGGTTGAGCGAATGTCGTATCAGTTGATCAGTTGCGCCAGCGGTTGTGCTCCTGGCGCCACTGCTGCATTTCGATGACATTGTCGGCGCGCGGTGGGGTCTTGATCTCGAACGGGTAGGGCGCAAGTTCGATTTGCACACTGTGGGCGCCGAACTGCGTCACGGTACCGGGGTGGCGCTGTTCGCCCGTGACGGTGAACTCGAAGGCATAGACGCGCGCCAGGCGCTTGCGGCCGTTGGCGTCACGGACAAAGGCGATGCGCTTGAGTGCGACCGCATCGTCGAGCAGTTCGAGGTCGAGCTTGGTGCAATGCTGTTTGACCCGTTCCAGGGCTTTCTCGCGCAACCCGTGGTTGTGCCACAACCAGGCGCCTGCCGTGGCGACCAGCATCAGGACGAAGAGGTTTTCCAGGGTCAACATTTGCATATGCTCCAAACAGGTCGATCCAGCTTAACTGCGTCCCTGGCCTGTCGTACAGGTGGCAATCGAGTTCATACTGCCTTGCGCACAATCACTGAAACAGCTTTGGAAACCTCCCGCATGAAACGTACCCCGCACTTGCTCGCCATCCAGTCCCATGTGGTGTTCGGCCACGCCGGCAACAGTGCCGCGGTATTTCCCATGCAGCGTATCGGGGTCAATGTGTGGCCGCTCAATACCGTGCAGTTCTCCAATCACACACAGTATGGCCAGTGGGCAGGTGAAGTGCTTGCTCCTGCGCAAATTCCTGCGTTGGTGGAAGGCATTTCCAACATCGGCGAGCTGGGCCATTGCGATGCGGTGTTGTCCGGTTACCTGGGGAGTGCCGAACAAGGCCGGGCGATTCTGGCCGGCGTCGAGCGGATCAAGGCAGTGAACCCAAAGGCTTTGTACCTGTGCGACCCAGTCATGGGGCACCCTGAGAAGGGTTGCATCGTGCCTGCGGAAGTCAGTGAATTCCTGCTCGACGAGGCGGCCGCCAGGGCTGACATCCTGTGCCCCAACCAGCTGGAGCTGGACAGCTTCTGTGGCCGCCGGGCGCAGTCGTTGGAGGACTGCGTGAACATGGCGCGCAGCCTGTTGCAGCGAGGGCCGCAGGTGGTGCTGGTCAAGCACCTGGCCTACCCCGGGCGCGCCGAGGACCAGTTCGAGATGCTGCTGGTGACCGCCGAGCACAGCTGGCACCTGCGTCGCCCGCTATTGGCGTTTCCGCGGCAGCCGGTGGGGGTGGGGGACCTGACCTCAGGCCTGTTCCTGGCTCGCGTCCTGCTCGGCGACAGCTGGGTCCAGGCGTTCGAATTCACCGCTGCGGCCGTACACGAAGTGCTGCTGGAAACTCAGGTATGCGCCAGCTATGAACTGCAGTTGGTGCGGGCCCAGGACCGCATCGCGCACCCAAGGGTGCGCTTCGAGGCACAGCTTCTGGCGCTTTAAATCGAGTCGGTTTTCAGGTCCTGGTAACGCTTTTCCAGCTCCTGGCGGATCTGTCGGCGTTGCTGGCCCTGAAGGAAGCGGCGCTTTTCTTCACTGCTCTGCGGCTGGCGTGGCGGCACCGGCACCGGGCGACGGTTGTCGTCGACCGCGACCATGGTGAAGAAGCAGCTGTTGGAATGACGTACCGAGCGCTCGCGGATGTTTTCGGTCACCACCTTGATGCCCACCTCCATCGAGGTGTTGCCGGTGTAGTTGACCGACGCCAGGAAGGTAACAAGTTCCCCCACGTGCACCGGCTCGCGGAAGATCACCTGATCGACCGACAGGGTGACTACATAGCTGCCGGCATAGCGGCTGGCACACGCATAGGCCACTTCGTCGAGGTACTTGAGCAGGGTGCCGCCATGTACGTTGCCAGAAAAGTTGGCCATGTCCGGGGTCATCAGGACGGTCATGCTCAGCTGGGCGTTTCCAGGTTCCATAGTGTGCTCACGGTGAGGTTGCGCTGAATCGGGCGAACGGGGGGCATTATCTGCAGACACTTGTATTCCCCTCTTTTGAATTTGCCTTCCTGGTACGGGACGTTGGCTGACGCTCCATCGTCACGCCGATCATGCCATCAGCGGCGCTTTTCCAGCCGATCTGTTTCTGCATATTGCACCGCCTATTTGCGGCGGGGTGCGATGTTAACCTGACTACACCCATGCAACATGGGCTTTTCATGCATTCAAAACAGTATGTACTTGCTGCTCGCTCAGGGTTGCCTTGGCAGAGGAGCGGTCTGCCCAGGCATCCAGCAACGGACGAGAAAAGGAGTATCACGCCATGCATGCCATCAGCTTTATCCAGGACCTGGCAGTCATCATGCTGGTCGCCGGCGTGGTCACCGTTCTCTTTCACCGTCTCAAGCAACCTGTGGTGCTGGGCTACATCGTCGCCGGCTTCATCATCGGCCCGCACACCCCACCGTTCGGCCTGATCCACGACGAAGACACCATCAAGATCCTCGCCGAGCTGGGGGTGATCTTCCTGATGTTCTGCCTGGGGCTCGAATTCAGCCTGCGCAAGCTGTTCAAGGTAGGCGCCACGGCGTTCATCGCGGCGTTCCTGGAAATCGTGCTGATGATCTGGATCGGCTTCGAGATCGGCCGCTGGTTCGGCTGGAACACCATGGATTCGCTGTTCCTCGGCGCCATCCTGGCGATTTCTTCGACCACCATCATCGTCAAGGCGCTCAACGACCTGAAGATGAAGAACGAGCGCTTCGCCCAGCTGATCTTTGGCGTACTGATAGTCGAGGACATCCTTGGCATCGGCATCATCGCCCTGCTGTCGGGCATCGCCGTCAGCGGCACGGTCAGCTCGGGCGAGGTGTTCTCCACTGTCGGCAAGCTGTCGCTGTTCATGATCGTCGCGTTGGTCATCGGCATCCTGCTGGTGCCACGCCTGCTGGCCTACGTGGCAAAATTCGAAAGCAACGAGATGTTGCTGATTACCGTATTGGGCCTGTGCTTCGGCTTTTGCCTGCTGGTGGTCAAGCTGGAGTACAGCATGGTGCTCGGTGCCTTCCTGATTGGCGCGATCATGGCCGAATCGCGCCAGTTGCTTAAGATCGAGAGCCTGATCGAACCGGTGCGTGACCTGTTCAGCGCCATTTTCTTCGTCGCCATCGGGCTGATGATCGACCCCCAGGTGCTGATCGACTACGCCTGGCCGATCGTGGTCATTACCCTGGCAGTGGTGTTGGGCAAGATGCTGTCGTGCGGCATGGGCGCGTTCATTGCGGGCAATGACGGGCGTACATCGCTGCGAGTGGGCATGGGGCTTTCGCAGATCGGCGAGTTTTCCTTCATCATCGCCGCGCTGGGCATGACCCTGCAGGTGACCAGCGACTTCCTCTACCCGGTGGCTGTGGCGGTGTCTGCAATCACCACGCTGCTGACACCCTACCTGATCCGTGCCGCCGACCCGCTGTCGCTCAAGCTGGGCAAGGTGGTACCCAGCCGCCTGGCGCGGGTGCTGTCGTTGTATGGCGAATGGTTGCGCAGCATCCAGCCGCAGGGCGAGAGCGCCATGCTCGCGGCGATGATCCGGCGCATCCTGTTGCAGGTTGGGGTGAACCTGGCGCTGGTAATCGCCATCTTCTTCAGTGGTGGCTATTTCGCAGGGCGGATCGGCAACTGGCTCAGCGAGTGGGTCAGCGATGCCAGCCAACAGAAAGCGCTGATATGGGGCGCAGCGTTGTTGCTGTCGTTGCCATTCCTGATTGCTGCCTATCGCAAGCTCAAGGCACTGTCGATGCTACTGGCAGAGATGGGCGTCAAGCCGGAAATGGCCGGGCGGCATACCCAGCGCGTGCGTCGTGTGATTGCCGAGGTGATCCCGCTGTTGTCGCTGCTGGTTATTTTCCTGCTGCTATCGGCGCTGTCGGCGAGCATTCTGCCGACCAGCGAGTTGCTGCTGGTGATTGCCGTGGTGGCTGCGGTAGTGGTGGCCTTGCTGTGGCGCTGGTTTATCCGCGTGCATACGCGCATGCAGATTGCCTTGCTGGAGACGCTGGAGAACAGCCGCGAGAATACGCACTGACTGTGGGAGCGGGCATGCCCGCGAACACCGGCGCGGCTGGGGCCAATCACCGTGCTGGCTTCTTCGCGGGCGCGCCCGCTCCCACAGGTACTGCATGGGTGCTGACCTTTGTGCAGTACAGCATCAAAACAGAGGTTGGAATCAGCTCTCCAGCCAGACATCCCGCGCCCAGTGCCACACCGATTCCCAGCTGTCTTCGCCGACACTTTCCTCTTCGGCATCCCACAGCACCACGGTGCCATCCTCTTCGACGCAGTAGTAGTTGTCGCCGTCCTGACACAATGGAATCAGGTCACGTGGCACGCCGGCATCCCAGGCGTTGGCGGCGACTTCCGGCAGGTAGGTATGCGACTGTGGGTCGGTAACGGTCACCGGCTCCAGTGAACCATACACCACGTCACTGACGGTCAGCAGGAACTCTTTGAACACGAACGGAATGTTGATGAACAGCTCTTCTTCGATCTCGACCAGCTGGTCCTCGTCGGGAAGCTCAAGGGGCACCGGCACTGGCTCGTTGGCTTCACGGAGTTGTTCGATCACTTCTTCCACGGTTCACTTCCTCTGACCTAGATGACAACGCTGCGCGTTATACCCTAGTAGGCCACTCTGGCAAAAGCAAAAACCCCGGGACAGGCCCGGGGTTTTTTGTGCAGCACGCAACGGTTAGCCGTTTTGACGGATACCGGCCACCAGCCAAGGCTGGTTTTCGCCTTGGGCGCGAACCATGTGCCAGCTTTCGCTGAACACTTCGCCCTGGTCGAAGCGCGAGTTCTTCGACATGCCACGGAAGGTCAGGGTGGCATCGGTGCGGTCGGCGCGGTCTTCGACACCGTCCAGCTGCACCTCGAGGTTGTCGATGTAGGTGGACTGGAAGCCATCACCCAGTTCGGCGCGCTCGCGCTTGAGGAACTCCAGCATCTGCGGGGTGACGAACTCGGCGATCTTGTCCATCTCGTTGGCGTCCCAGTGCTGCTGCAGCGCCTGGAAGTGGTTACGGGCAGCAGCCAGGAAGTTCTGCTCGTTGAACCAGGCCGGGGCGTTGATCACCGGGGCGGCTGCGGCGGCAGGTGCGGCCGAACCACCGAAGATCGACGGCTGGGCAGGCTGACCGTGAGCTTCACGCTGCATCGGCGCATGACCTGGCATGGCCATTTGCGGCTGCTGCTGGCGACGGCGCGCGGCGATGAAGCGGAACACCAGGAAGGCGATGAGCGCCACGATCAGGAAGTCCATGATCTGGAAGCCTTCGAAACCGTCACCCATGAACATGGAAGCCAGCAGGCCACCGGCAGCGAGGCCGGCCAGAGGGCCCAACCAGCGCGAAGCACCGCTGGCGGCCGGAGCGGCACGGCCAGGTGCGGTCGGCGCGGCGGCAGGCGTGGTTGGCGTGGCTTGGCGGGTCTGGTGGATAGGCGCGGAGCCCGAGCTCTTGCCGCCGCCAAAACGCTTGGCGTTGGCGTCCAGGCTCAGCGTCAGGCCGACGCAGAGCGCCAGAGCGATGCTAAGAAAACGTTGCATAAGTGGGATATCCCCTGTTGTGGATTGCACGCGCGTCATGGTGCACAGGTTCCCAGGCACATGACCAGCGACATAATGTTTCTAGCTTTTGCCTGAGTGTTACAAACCCGGCTGGACCGGACTTTTTGAATGCTGACCCAATACCTGTGGGAGCGGCCTTGTGTCGCGATAGGGCTGCGAAGCAGCCCTAAGATATCAGCGTCAAAGCCACAATCGTGGGGCCGCTTTGCGGCCCTTTCGCGACACAAGGCCGCTCCCACAAAGGCCGCTCCCACAAAGGCCGCTCCTACAAGGACCTGCGCAGGCTTTTAGATGGCCTCGAGCTTGGCATACCCCAGCATCAGCCACTTGCTGCCTTCGGCAAAATTCACCTGCACCCGTGCCTGGGCGCCGGAGCCTTCGAAGTTAAGGATCACACCCTCGCCAAACACCGCATGCTGCACACGCTGACCCAGGTTGAACGCGGTCTGCGGAATGCTGGCATTGGCGAACAGGTTGCTGTTCGTCGCCGTCTTGGCCCCGCCGAACGGGCGACTGACGCTGTTGGACAGGCGCACTTCCTGAACCAGGCCCGCCGGAATTTCGCGTACGAAACGTGACACCTTGTTGTAGGTCTCGCTCCCATACAGGCGACGTGTTTCAGCGTAGGTCATGACCAGTTGGCGCATGGCGCGGGTGATGCCCACATAAGCCAGGCGGCGCTCCTCTTCCAGGCGGCCAGGCTCTTCCAGGCTCATCTTGTGCGGGAACAGGCCTTCTTCCATGCCCACCAGGAACACATACGGGAACTCCAGGCCCTTGGCGCTGTGCAAGGTCATCAGCTGGACGCTGTCTTCATGCTCGTCGGCCTGGGCGTCGCCTGCCTCGAGCGAGGCGTGGCCGAGGAACGCCGAGAGTGGCGAGAGGTCGGCGTCTTCTTCGGTGGACTCGAAGTTGCGCGCTGCGCTGACCAGTTCCTCAAGGTTTTCTACCCGTGCCTGGCCCTTTTCACCCTTTTCTTCCTGGTGATAGATGATCAGCCCGGACTGCTCGATGGTGGTCTGGGTCATGGTATGCAGTGGCATGTCCACGACCTTGGCAGCCAACCCCTCGATCAGCTCGATGAACGCACCCAAGGCACTGGCGGCGCGGCCTTTCAGGGCTTTGGCAGCGAGCAGCTGGCACATGGCTTCCCACATCGACAGCTGGCTGTGGCGGGCATGCTCGCGGATGGCTTCGACGGTTTTTTCGCCAATGCCACGTGGCGGCACGTTGATCACCCGTTCCAGGGCAGCATCGTTGCCGCGGCCTTCGATCAGCCGCAGGTAAGCCATGGCGTTCTTGATTTCGGCGCGCTCGAAGAAGCGCTGGCCACCGTAGATGCGGTAGGGGATGCGTTCGCGCAGCAGGGCTTCTTCCAGCACCCGCGACTGGGCGTTGGAACGGTACAGGATGGCGATCTCGCTACGCGCGTTGCCCTGTTTGACCAGGCTTTCGATGGTTTCCACCACGTAGCGCGCTTCGTCGTGCTCGTTGTAGGCCGCATACAGGGTCAACGGTTCGCCTTCGCCCAGGTCGGTCCACAGTTCCTTGCCCAGGCGCCCGCTGTTGTTGGCGATCAGCGCGTTGGCCGCCTTGAGGATGCCGCCGGTGGAGCGGTAGTTCTGCTCCAGGCGGATCATTTCGGCGTCTGGGAAGTCGGCAGTGTACTGGTGAATGTTCTCGATCTTGGCACCGCGCCAGCCGTAGATCGACTGGTCGTCATCGCCCACTGCCATCAGGCTGGCGCCACCGCGTGCCAACAGGCGCAGCCAGGCGTACTGCACGGCGTTGGTATCCTGGAATTCGTCTACCAGCACATGCTGGAAACGCCGCTGATAGTGTTCCAGCAGGCCGGGATGGTCGCGCCACAGGTCAAGGGCGCGCAGCAGCAACTCGGAAAAGTCGATGACCCCGGCGCGCTCGCAGGCCTGTTCGTAGGCGGTATAGACGTCGCGCATGGTCGACAGGAACAGGTCGCCCCCGGCCTGGATATGTTGCGGTCGCAGGCCTTCGTCCTTCTGCCCGTTGATGAACCACTGGGCTTGGCGTGCCGGCCATTTCTGCTCGTCCAGGCCCAGCTCGCGCATCACCCGCTTGATCAGGCGCTGCTGGTCGTCGCTGTCGAGGATCTGGAAGTTCTGCACCAGTCGTGCTTCCTGCCAGTGCGCCCGCAGCAGGCGATGGGCCAGGCCGTGGAAGGTGCCGACCCACATGCCCGCCGGGTTGATGCCCAGCAGTTGCTCGATCCGCTGGCGCATTTCTGCCGCGGCCTTGTTGGTGAAGGTCACCGACAGGATCGAGTGCGGCGATGCCTGCTCCACCTGGATCAGCCAGGCAATGCGGTGCACCAGCACGCGGGTTTTACCGGAACCGGCGCCAGCAAGCACCAGTTGACGCCCGAGCGTGGCCGCTACGGCCTGGCGTTGGGCATCGTTGAGGGAATTCAGCAGGAGGGAGAGGTCGTCTGTGCGCATCGGGCCATTCTAGGGCGCAGCAGGAAATGGGGCAAACTTCTACTGTATGAATATTCACCTGCCGCATGCCCGTTCATCGAGCCGATGGCAGGTGCCAGGCCGCCGTTCAGGCGACCTGGCCGGCAGCGGCTCAGTCAATCGCTTCGATGGTGCGAATTTCGCAGCGCTGAGAACCGTCAGCATGGATGATCTCCACGGTTTTCCAGCCAGTGCCGCCTGCACGTTCGAAAACCACGGTTTTTTCCGTCAGGACCTGCGGGGTGATTGCGCCGCTATCCACCAGCTGAAGCTCCAGCACTTCCCAGCCACCCCTGTGGCGCAGCTTGGGTTCGACCAGCACCGGTTCGATGGCCGGGGTGGCGACCGTAACGGTGCCATGAACCCTGAACACCTGCTTGCCGTGGGCGATGTCATTGACTGCAACGAGGTTGGTAATAATAGCCATTGTCTGTTCCTGTCTCGTGTTGAAAGTAGCGCCAGTGCGCTGGGGCTACTTTCTGCTCTTTCATCTGACACGGGAGCAGGGCAGTGCTTCAGCTATGCCAGTGCCTGCCATGCCTGGCGAGCAAGCTGTTGGCTTGCTCCGGCCCGTTACTGCCTGCCGGGTACGGTCTTGGTGCCTGGAAGTGCTCTTCACAGCCCTTGATGATCGGGTCGATCCAGGCCCAGGCCGCTTCCACTTCGTCGCGGCGCATGAACAACGTCGAGTCGCCCTCAAGCACATCCAGCAACAGCCGCTCGTAGGCGTCCCAGCGGCGGGTCTGGCTGAACACCTGGGCCAGGTTCAGATCCAGGTCCACAGGTTCCAGGCGCATGCCCTTGCCCGGGCTCTTGGTCATCATGCGCAAGCTGATGCGTTCGTCCGGTTGCAGCTGGATCAGCAGCTGGTTGACTTGGCCACCATTGAAAAGCTCGTGGGGCACCGGCTTGAACTGGATGACGATCTGCGATGAGCGGCGTGCCATGCGCTTGCCGGTACGCAGGTAGAAGGGCACGCCCGCCCAGCGCCAGTTGTCGATGTGCGCCTCGATGGCGATGAAGGTTTCGGTGTCGCTGTCGTTGTCGACGTCCTTTTCGAAATAATAGGCCGGCACTTCCTGGCCGCCGATGTGCCCGGCGCCATACTGGCCGCGTACGGTCTTGTCCTGTACGTCCTGACCTGTGATGGGCTTGAGGGCGCGCAGGATCTTCACTTTCTCGTCACGCACCGCTTCGGCCTCGAACTGCGCGGGGGGCTCCATGGCCACCAGGCACAGCAGCTGTAGCAAGTGGTTCTGCAGCATGTCGCGGGTCGCCCCGGCGCGGTCGTAGTAGGCGCCGCGGTTCTCTACCCCCAGGGTCTCGCAAACGCTGATCTGCACGTGGTCGACCTGGCTGTTGCGCCACACTGGCTCCAGCAGGGCGTTGGCAAAACGCAGGGCCATCAGGTTCTGCACGGTTTCCTTGCCCAGGTAGTGGTCGATGCGAAATACCTGGTTTTCCTCAAGCACTGCGCCGATCGCTTCGTTGATGGCGGTAGCCGACTCCAGCGAGTGGCCGATCGGCTTTTCCAGAACGATGCGCGCTTCGGCGTCGGCCAGGCCGGCGTTGTGCAGGTGCTTGGCGATCGGCACGAACAGGTTGGGGGCGGTGGCCAGGTAGAAGATGCGCGTCAAGCCGCCGGGCTCGCCCAGGTAACGCGCCAGGCGGCCGAAATCGGCGCTTTGCGAAGCATCCATGGCGAAATAGTCGACGCGCGCGGAAAAACGCTGCCAGACCTCTTCGTCGAAGTCGTTGCGGGCGATCTGTGCCCGGCAATGGCGTTCGGCGAGCTTGAGATAGTCATTGCGTGGCAAGTTGCGTCGCGCCAGTGCGATGATCCGCACGGCAGGGTCAAGACGGGCCTCGCGAAACAGGTGGTAGAGCGCCGGAAGCAATTTGTGCAGGGCCAGATCGCCGGTGCCGCCGAAGACCAGAATGTCGCAAGGAATAGTCAAACCACCACTCTCCACGTTCGTTTAACTGGGCGGGTTGGCGTCCATGTAGTATAACTACAAGATAGCTACAACCCGGCCAGCCGATCATAACCGAGTCCAGCCTGTGAATCTGTTGCAACATATCGCCCAATCGCGCCACCTGCTGCGCAAATCGGAACTCAAAGTGGCCGACCACGTGCTACTCGACCCGGCTGCCGTCATGCACAGCTCCATGGCCGACTTGGCGCACAGCGTGGGTATCAGCGAACCGACCATCGTGCGTTTCTGCCGTGCGATCGGTTGTTCGGGCTTCCAGGACCTGAAGCTGAAGCTGGCGCAGAGCCTGGCTGCGGGGGCCAGTTTCGGCCAGTTCGCCATTCATGAAGACGACTCGGTCGCCGACTACAGCCTGAAGATCTTCGACACCACGCTGCACACCCTGATGGAAGTGCGCGAGCACCTCGACCCGCAGGCGCTGCAGCAGGCAGTGACCGCCATGGCCCAGGCGCAGCGTGTGGAATTCTATGGCTTTGGTGCCTCCGGTGCGGTAGCGGCCGATGCCCAGCACAAGTTCTTCCGCCTGCTGCTCAGCGCGGCAGCCTATTCCGACCCGCACATGCAGGCGATGTCGGCGGTGACCCTGAAGCCGGGTGATGTGGCGGTATGCATTTCCCAGTCGGGCCGTTCCAAGGACCTGTTGATTACCGCCAACCTGGTCCGTGAGAGCGGTGCCAACCTGATTACCCTGTGCCCCAGCCAGACACCGCTGGCGGAGCTTTCGACGGTAAACCTGGCAATCGACGTGCATGAAGACACCGAAATCTACACCCCGCTGACCTCGCGTATCGCCCACCTGGTGGTGATTGACGTGCTGGCCATGGGTGTGGCCATGGCGCGCGGGCCGAGCCTGGTCAACCACCTGAAGAGCGTGAAGCGCAGCTTGCGCAGCCTGCGCTTGTCGCCCAAGTCGATCAAGGCTACCGACGACTGATTGTCGTTGCCTGTGCCGGCCCTTTCGCGGGTAAACCCGCTCCCACAGGTACTGCACCGTCCTTGAGGCTGGTGAGCACCTGTGGGAGCGGGTTTACCCGCGAAGAGGTCGGCACAGGTGCTATAAATTTCACTGTTTTGTCACCATTCCACAGCCAAACCGTAAACCGCCAAAGCGAGTCTGAAGTTCCCGCATCTATCTGGGAGACAGGCAATGGCTCGTGACTTCGACGGTACGTACCAACCCAGCGCCAAGGCTCGCAAGCAGCAGGAAAAGGATCAGCGCCGCATGGAATACCGCCGCGCGATCGAGAGCTATTGCGACCAACGTCAACTGCTCCGCGAGCTAGTGGACTACCCGGAGCTGCAAGAGCTCACGGTCTGGCAGGCGTCGGCAGCAGCTTCCCCGAAAAACGCTCAACCAGCGCGCTGATCAACGCACGTTCGCTGCGAATGAACGCCAGGAAAGCCAAGGCCACCGGCGACTGCCGTTTGGCCTTGGACTGCACCACGCACCAGCTGCGGTACAGCGGCAGTTCTTCCACGGGCAGCTCCCTCAACACACCGGTGGCCAGCTCCAGGTTGACCGCATGGCGGGTCAGCATGGCAATGCCCAAGCCGGCGATCACGCACTCTCGCTGGGCGTCTGCCGAAGCCACCTCCAAGGTCTGCGTGAAATGCACGCGCTTGTCCTTGAAGTATTCCTCGCAAGCCTTGCGTGTGCCCGAACCTTGTTCGCGCACCAGCAGGGTATGAGGCTCAAGGTCCTGCAGGCGCAGTTGCTCCAGCTTGCAAAGCGGGTGCTCGGGCGGCGCCACCGCGATGATTGGGTTGTTGAGGAACGGCAGAAACTCCAGGCCCATGTCTTGCGGCACCATGGACATGATGATCAGGTCGTCGCGGTTGTCCGACAAGCGGCGGATGGCTTGGGCGCGATTGACCACGGTCAGGGTCAGGTTGACCTCCGGGTGACGCTGTTTGAAGGCAGCGAACAGGTGTGGCACGAAATACTTGGCGCTGGACTCGATCGCCAGCTTCAACTGCCCCTGCAATGAGCCCTGCATGTCCGACAGCTGCATGTCCAGGCTCTCCAGGCGCCCGAAGATATCGTGGCTGGCGCGTTGCAGGGCCTCGGCAGCTTCGGTCAGGTAGAGCTTCTTGCCCACGTACTCGAACAGCGGTTGGCCGATCAGCTCTTCGAGCTGGCGGATCTGTAGACTAACGGCGGGTTGCGTCAGGGCCATCTCTTCCGCCGCCCGGCTGTACGAACGTAAATCGCATACCTCGTTGAAGATCTGCAATTGACGCAACGTCATACGCATCAAGGACTTACGCATTTTTATCCGCCCTTCGGCAACACCTTGTTACCGCACTATAAGCTTTTGCTAATACAGCCCCTAACAAATATTGATTTTTGTTTATCAACCTACAGCGCTAGGGTGAATGTGCGACTGGCCAGCAACGTCTGGTCACGCGCCGACCGGGAGAACCGGCTCGACTGTTCCTACGGCTTTGGGAAGACTCCAGTGATAAAAAAAATCCTGATCGCCAACCGAGGTGAAATTGCAGTTCGGATCGTGCGCGCCTGCGCCGAGATGGGCATTCGCTCGGTGGCGATCTATTCCGACGCCGACCGCCACGCGTTGCATGTCAAGCGCGCCGACGAAGCCCACAGCATTGGTGCCGAGCCGCTGGCCGGTTACCTGAACCCGCGCAAGCTGGTGAACCTGGCTGTGGAAACCGGTTGTGATGCCCTGCACCCAGGTTATGGTTTCCTGTCGGAAAACGCTGAACTGGCAGAGATCTGCGCCGAGCGCGGGATCAAGTTCATCGGCCCGGCAGCCGAGGTCATTCGCCGCATGGGCGACAAGACCGAAGCGCGTCGCACCATGATCGCCGCCGGCGTACCGGTAACCCCGGGTACCGAAGGCAACGTTGCCGATATTCACGAAGCGCTGAGCGAAGGTGACCGCATCGGTTACCCGGTCATGCTCAAGGCCACCTCTGGTGGTGGCGGCCGTGGTATTCGCCGTTGCAACAGCCGTGAAGAACTGGAACAGAACTTCCCCCGCGTCATCTCCGAGGCTACCAAGGCCTTTGGTTCTGCGGAAGTGTTCCTGGAAAAGTGCATCGTCAATCCCAAGCACATCGAGGCGCAGATCCTCGGTGACAGCTTTGGCAACGTCGTGCACCTGTTCGAGCGCGATTGCTCGATCCAGCGCCGCAACCAGAAGCTCATCGAAATCGCCCCGAGCCCTCAGCTCACCCCCGAGCAGCGCGCCTACATCGGCGACCTGGCGGTGCGTGCGGCCAAGGCAGTGAACTACGAGAACGCCGGTACCGTGGAGTTCCTGCTCGCCGATGGCGAGGTGTACTTCATGGAAATGAACACCCGGGTACAGGTGGAACACACCATCACCGAGGAAATCACCGGTATAGACGTCGTCCGTGAGCAGATTCGCATTGCCTCGGGCCTGCCGCTGTCGGTCAAGCAGGAAGACATCCAGCACCGCGGTTACGCGCTGCAGTTCCGTATCAACGCCGAAGACCCGAAGAACAACTTCTTGCCGAGCTTCGGCAAGATCACCCGCTACTACGCCCCCGGCGGCCCGGGCGTGCGTACCGACACGGCGATCTACACCGGTTACACCATTCCGCCGTTCTACGACTCCATGTGCCTGAAACTGGTGGTGTGGGCGTTGACCTGGGAAGAAGCCATGGACCGCGGCCTGCGGGCCCTGGACGACATGCGCGTGCAAGGGGTGAAGACCACTGCCGCGTACTACCAGGAAATCCTGCGCAATCCGGAATTCCGTAGCGGCCAGTTCAACACCAGCTTCGTCGAAAGCCACCCGGAACTGACCAACTACTCGATCAAGCGCAAACCCGAAGAGCTGGCCCTGGCCATCGCCGCCGCCATCGCCGCCCACGCAGGCCTGTGAGGAACCCAATAATGTCCAAGAAAATTCACGTAACCGACACGATCCTGCGCGACGCCCACCAGTCCCTGCTGGCCACCCGCATGCGTACCGAAGACATGCTGCCGATCTGCGACAAGCTCGACAGGGTCGGCTACTGGTCGCTGGAAGTCTGGGGTGGCGCCACCTTCGACGCCTGCGTGCGCTTCCTCAAGGAAGACCCGTGGGAACGCCTGCGCAAGCTGCGCGCGGCGCTGCCCAACACCCGCCTGCAAATGCTGCTGCGCGGCCAGAACCTGCTGGGCTACCGCCACTACAGCGACGATGTGGTAAAGGCCTTCGTCGCCAAGGCAGCGGTCAACGGTATCGATGTGTTCCGTATCTTCGATGCCATGAACGATGTGCGTAACCTGCGCGTGGCCATTGAAGCGGTCAAGGCTGCCGGCAAGCACGCCCAAGGCACCATCGCCTACACCACCAGCCCGGTACATACCATCGAAGCCTTCGTGAAGCAGGCCAAGCAGATGGAAGCCATGGGTTGCGACTCGGTGGCGATCAAGGACATGGCCGGCCTGCTGACCCCGTTCGCCACCGGTGAACTGGTCAAGGCGCTGAAGGCTGAGCAGTCGCTGCCAGTATTCATCCACTCCCACGACACTGCCGGCCTGGCCGCAATGTGCCAGCTGAAGGCTGTGGAGAACGGCGCCGATCACATCGACACCGCCATCTCCAGCTTCGCCTGGGGCACCAGTCACCCGGGTACCGAGTCGATGGTTGCCGCGCTCAAGGGCAGCGAATTCGATACCGGCCTGGACCTGGAGCTGCTGCAGGAAATCGGTCTGTACTTCTATGCCGTGCGCAAGAAGTACCACCAGTTCGAAAGCGAGTTCACCGCCGTGGACACCCGCGTGCAGGTCAACCAGGTACCGGGCGGCATGATTTCCAACCTGGCCAACCAGCTCAAGGAGCAGGGCGCCCTCAACCGCATGAACGAAGTGCTGGCTGAGATCCCTCGCGTTCGTGAAGACCTCGGCTTCCCGCCGCTGGTGACCCCGACTTCGCAGATCGTCGGTACCCAGGCGTTCTTCAACGTGTTGGCCGGCGAGCGCTACAAGACCATCACCAATGAGGTGAAGCTGTACCTGCAAGGCGGTTACGGCAAGGCCCCGGGCGTGGTCAACGAGCAGCTGCGTCGTCAGGCGATCGGCAGTGAAGAAGTGATCGATGTGCGCCCCGCCGACCTGCTGAAGCCAGAAATGGCCAAGCTGCGTGCCGACATCGGCGCCCTGGCCCGTTGCGAAGAAGACGTGCTGACTTTCGCCATGTTCCCGGACATCGGCCGCAAGTTCCTCGAAGAGCGCGAAGCCGGCACCCTGACCCCGGAAGTCCTGCTGCCAATTCCTGAAGCGGGCGCAGTGGCGTCCCATAGCGGTGAAGGTGTACCGACCGAATTCGTCATCGACGTTCACGGCGAAACCTACCGCGTCGACATCACCGGTGTGGGCGTGAAGGCCGAAGGCAAGCGTCACTTCTACCTGTCGATCGACGGCATGCCGGAAGAAGTGGTGTTCGAGCCGCTCAACGAATTCGTCGGCGGTGGCGGCAGCAAGCGCAAGCAGGCCAGTGCCCCGGGCCATGTCAGCACCACCATGCCAGGCAACATCGTCGATGTGCTGGTCAAGGAAGGCGACATGGTCAAGACCGGCCAGGCCGTGTTGATCACCGAAGCCATGAAGATGGAGACTGAAGTGCAGGCGGGTATCGCCGGCAAGGTCGTGGCCATTCATGTAGCCAAGGGCGACCGTGTGACACCGGGCGAGATCCTGATCGAGATCGAAGGCTGAGATAAGCCCTCATCTACAAGCGGTTAACCTCTGGGGAGCGGATGCTCCCCTTTTTTTGCGTTGAATCTGCCGGCCTCTTCGCGGGCTTGCCCGCTCCCACAGGTACACCACCAGTCTCGAGACCTGTGGAAAACCTGTGGGAGCGGGCAAGCCCGCGAAGAGGCCGGTTGGTCCAGTGCAACTCTCAACCCTTGCGGCACGCCTCCAAGGTCTGCACCTGCCCCTCGGGCTTCTGGTTTTCCTCGCTCAACCACCGCTCGAACCCGGCAGCCACCGCTGGCCACTCATCATCGGTAATCGAATACCACGCCGTATCCCGATTGTGGTCCTTCACCACCAGATGCTTGCGGAACACCCCTTCGAATACAAAGCCAAACCGCTCCGCCGCGCGCTTGGAGCGGGCGTTGGCGTTGTTGCACTTCCACTCCAGCCGGCGGTTGCCCAGCTCGAAGCCCAGCTTGCCCAGCAGGTACACCGCCTCGGTGCCCTTGGGCGTACGCTGCATGGCGGCGCCAAAGGCGACGTGGCCGATTTCGATGCGGCCGTGGTCGGGTACGATCGACATCAGGCTGAGGATGCCCTGCGCCTGGCCGCTCGGGCGGTCGATCACGGTGTAGAACAGCGGGTCGCGGCCGGCGGCGTTGCCCTCCAGCCAACGGTTGAAGGCGGCACGTTCGGTGAACGGGCCATAGGGCAGGTAGTCCCACAGCACCGGGTCGGCAGCCGGACCTTGCAGCGCCTCCCAGAGATCGTCGCCATGGCGCGCCGGGTCGAGCTTTTCCAGGCGGGTGAAGCGGCCGTCGATGGGCTCTGCCTGGGGGACTGCGGCGGGTTTCCAGTTCAATGCGTCGGTCATGTTCGGCTTAGAACTCTTTGCGGAATTGAATGAAGCCCGAGCGCTCGGCAACCTGCTGGTACAGGCTGATGGCGGTGGCGTTGGTCTCGTGGGTCAGCCAGTGCACCTTGCTGCAGTTTTCGGCCTTGGCTGCAGTGTAGACATGCTCGATCAGCTGGCGGCCGATGCCCAGGCCACGCTGCGTGCTGTCCACGTACAGGTCCTGCAGGTAGCAGGCGTTACCGATACTCCAGTTGGTACGATGGTAAATGAAGTTGACCATACCCACGGCCTTGCCATCGACCCAAGCCAGTGCCGAATGAGTCGGTTCGTTCGGGTCGAGCAAGCGTTGCCAGGTGCTGAGGCTGACCCCTTCGGGCAATTCGGATTCATAGAAGTGCAGGTAGGCCTGCCACAGGGCGAGCCAGGCAGCATGGTCCTGGCTGGTGACGGAACGCAGGGTAACGCTGGACATGGGCTATTCCTTCAGAGTTGGCGCATGTGCGCCGCGAGTTGGTTATCCAGGTAGTCGGGGCTGGCGCGCAGGCCTTCACGCACGCCGGCAATGTCTTGCTCGGAGCGGTTCTGGCTGAGCTTGCGCGCGCCTTGCAGGCGGGCGATGGGCAGGCGAACACCGACGATGGCGCGGAGCATGCCATCGAGGTACTCACGCGGAGCGTCGGTGACTTTCCACGGTTCGTCGCGGCCTTGTTCGTGGCGCTCGGTCAGGCGACTGACAATTGCCAGCAATGGTTCTGCGTCGTGGATCACTTCCGCCGGGCCATAGGCGTGCACGGCCAGGTAGTTCCAGGTTGGCACCACCTTGGGGTTGTCGGCCTTGCTCGGATAGTAACCAGGGCTGACATAAGCATCGGCGCCGGGGAACACCAGCAGGGCTTCGCCACCATGCTCCAGGTCGTGCCACTGGCGGTTGGCTCGCGCCAGGTGGGCATAGACGGTGCCGAATTCGCCTTCGCCGGTATCGACCAGCACGGGCAGGTGCGTGGCCAGCAGGCCTTGTTCGCCCTGGCTTACCAGGATGGCCAGGCGGGTGTCGAGCATGTGCTGGTGCAGGTGCCCGAGGTCATGTTCCTGATGGGGTTTGCTGTTGTACATGCTCGGTTTCCTTGTGCGATGGCTTCATCCTAGGCAGGCTATTGGCTCATAGTAAGAGCCATTAACAGCTGTTTTGATAGGTCCAATGCCATGAGCGAGCGCCCCCTCGTGTTGCCTTTCGACCCTGCCGGGATCGCCCTTGATCGCCGCCGCGGGCTCAGCCAGCAGCTGTACCAGGCGCTACGTGCGCGGGTGCTGGATGGGCGCCTGAGCAGTGGCACGCGGCTACCCGCCACGCGTGATCTGGCCGCCATGCTGGCGCTGTCACGCAACAGCGTGGTGCGGGCCTATGACCAGCTATATGCCGAGGGCTACATCGAGAGCCGGGTAGGCGATGGCACCTATGTCAGCCAGCTGCCGAAACTCTCCAATGTAAAACTATCCACACAAGTATCCACAGGGTTATCCAGGGGCTTATCAACAGACTTATCCACATTTTCCCGGGAAAATACTGAGGATTTATCCAGCAAGCGGTGGTCCAGCGAGCCTTTGCAGCGCCTGAAAACTAACCATCTACCGCCCCCAAGAAGCGGTGCCCCGCGTGCATTTCGCGTCGGTATTCCGGCGTTCGACCTGTTCCCGTTCGACGTCTGGGCCAAGCTGCAGGCGGGTTTCTGGCGCAACCCGAATCCGGCGCAGCTGGGTTACGGTGACCCTGCAGGTGAGCCGCTGCTGCGTGAACTGATTGCAGCCTACCTGCGTCGCTCGCGTGGGCTGAGTTGTGCGGCTGAACAAATAGTGATCACCAGTGGTGCGCAGCAGGCCATCAGCCTTTGTGCACAGTTGCTATTGCAGCCGGGCGAAGGTGTGGCTGTGGAAAACCCGGGTTACCGCGCAGCCGGGCATGCCTTTGCGCTGGCCGGTGGCAGGTTGCATGGCGTACCGGTGGACGAGGACGGCATGGACTGTCGCCGGCTCGGGCAGCTGGCGGATTGCCGGCTGGCCTATGTCACGCCGGCCCACCAGTACCCGACCGGGGTGACGATGAGCCTGGCGCGACGCCTGGAGCTACTGGCCTGGGCCGAGCGCAGCGATGGCTGGATCATCGAAGACGACTATGACGGCGAGTACCGCTACAGCGGTGCGCCCTTGGCCCCGCTTGCGGCGCTCGACCAGCACGGGCGGGTGCTGTACGTCGGCACCTTCGGCAAGATCGCCTTTCCGGCATTGCGCCTGGGCTACCTGGTACTGCCGCCGCCGCAACTGGCGCAGGCGTTCAGCCAGGGCAGGGCGCTGGCGGTGCGGCATTCGGAGGTCAGTAGCCAGTGCGTGATGGCAGAGTTCATGGCCCGGGGGCATTTCCAGCGGCATATCCGGCGCATGCGCAAGGCGGCGTTGAGCAGGCGCAATGTGCTCAAGGCTGGTTGGCCTGTGGATATTCCGGGGTTGGGAGGCATGCCGGAGGTGGCGGCGGGGCTGCATGTGAAGGTTGATGTGGATAACTTTGCGCGGGAGCAGGAGCTGGTGGCCAAGGCGGAAGCGGTCGGCGTTGAGGTAACGCCGCTGAGTAATTTCTGGCTGGCGGACAGCGAGCAGCCTGTGGATAAGCGCGCGGGGCTGGTGCTGGGGTTTGCAGCGGTGCCGGAGGGGGAGATTGCCGAGGCGTTGATGCGCTTGCGCAAGGCTTGGAGAAAGTGAATGGGGCTGCAAAGCAGCCCCGGCTCTAAATCAGGTTCCGGACTTGATCCGCGTCCAGGCCCTGGTCCGCGCCCGCTCGGCATCCCGCGCCAGGGGCTTGAGGGTATACAGCTTGGCCATTGCCTCCGCCGTCGGATACAGGTTGGGGTTGTTGCGAATCGCCGGGCTCACCTTGTCGGTCGCGTCCTTGTTCGGGTTTGGGTACCCGACAAAGTCGCTGATCGGCGCAATCACCTCGGGCCGCAGCAGGTAGTTGATGAACGCGTGGGCATCTTCCGGGTTGGCCGCGTTCTTCGGAATCGCCAGCATGTCGAACCAGATCGGTGCACCTTCCTTGGGCAGGCGCATGTCCACCACCACGCCATTCTTCGCCTCGCGGGCCCGGTTGGCGGCCTGCGAGAAGCTGCCGCTGTAGCCCACTGCCACGCAGATATCGCCGTTGGCGATGTCAGCCATGTACTTCGAGGAGTGGAAGTAGGTGATGTGCGGGCGGATCTTCAGCATCAGCGCTTCGGCTTTCTTGTAATCAGCCGGTTTGTCACTATTGGGTGGCAAGCCCAGGTACTGCAGGGCCAGCGGCATGATTTCCGACGGCGAGTCGAGCAGGGCCACGCCGCATTGCTTGAGCTTGGCGATGTTCTCTTCCTTGAAGATCAGGTCCCAGCTGTCCACCGGGGCGTTGTCGCCGAGCGCAGCCTTGACCTTGGCCGGGTTGAAGCCGATCAGTACGGTGCCGTACATGTAGGGCACGGCAAATTTGTTACCGGGGTCGTTGGCCTCGATCAGCTTCATCAGCGCCGGGTCCAGGTGCTGCCAGTTCGGCAGCTTGTTGCGGTCCAGCGGCTGAAACACTCCCGCTTCGATCTGCTTGGCGAGGAACACGTTGGACGGTACTACCACGTCATACCCGGAGTTGCCGGTCAGCAGCTTGGCTTCCAGCGCCTCGTTGGTGTCGAAGATGTCGTAGACCAGCTTCACTCCGCTGTCTTTCTGGAACTCGGTGAGGGTTTGCGGGGTGATGTAGTCGAACCAGTTGTACACCCGCAGGGTGCGCTGTTCGGCCTGGGCCTGCAGGGCACCGGTTAACAAGGTGACGGCGATGAACGGGGCGAGCAGACGCTTGAGTCGGACCATTACCGGGCTCCTGGCTGGGCGTGCTGGAAGCCTTCCAGCACATTGACCGCGTTGATACCGATTTCTTCCACAGCGTAGCCGCCTTCCATCACAAACAGGGTCGGCTTGCCGAGCTGGGCAATGCGCTTGCCCATTTCCAGGTAGTCCGGGCTGTCCAGCTTGAACTGCGAGATCGGGTCGTCCTTGAAGGTGTCCACGCCCAGCGAGACCACCAGCACGTCGGCGTCATAGGCGGCGATGCGCTGGCAGGCGTCATCCAGGGCGGCGCTCCAGGCGGCCCAGTCGCTGCCGGCCGGCAGTGGGTAGTTGATGTTGCAGCCTTCACCGGCACCCTCGCCGGTTTCATCGGCATGGCCGAGGAAGAACGGGAACTCGTCGCGCGGGTCGCCATGGATCGAGGCGAAGAACACATCGTTGCGGTGGTAGAAGATGTCCTGGGTGCCGTTGCCGTGGTGGTAGTCGACGTCGAGGATGGCGACCTTGCGCCGGCCCTGGTCGAGGAAGGCCTGGGCGGCAATGGCGGCGTTGTTCAGGTAGCAATAGCCGCCCATGACTTCGCCAGCGGCGTGGTGCCCTGGCGGGCGGCACAGGGCAAAGGCCGAATGGGCGCCTTGCTGGATCGCCGCCTGGGCGGTAAGGGCGACCTGGGCGGCGCTGTAGGCAGCCTGCCAGGTTCCGGCGGTGATCGGTGCGCCAGCATCAAAGCTGTAGTAGCCCAGTTCGCCGTGCAGGCCGGTGGGTTTTACCTGGCGCAGGGTGCGTGCGGGCCAGGTGAACGGCAGCAAGTCGCCTTCCTGGCCCAGTGCGGCCCAGCGCGCCCAGGCGCCTTCGAAGAAGTCCAGGTAGCTGGCGCTGTGGATGCGCAGCAACGGTGCGCGCCCGAAGTCGGTGGGGCCCTGGATGTCGCCGAGGTTGCGCTTTTTTACCTGGTCGAGCACATGGTCGGCGCGTGACGGCATTTCGAAACAGGGCATCAGCTTGCCGTCGATCAGCTCGCAGCGGCCGTGGTGCAGGCGGTGGTCATCGGAATAGATCGTCAGCATTTTTGTTCTCCGGTGGGTACTGGCGTGGGCCCATTTTCATGGGTGGGCCAGTGAGGGAGAACGACGCAAGTGGCCAAAAGGGGATCGATGTGGCCAAGCTCTTTGGCTGGATTTGTTGGTGGCCTGTACTGGCCCTTTCGCGGGTGAACCCGCTCCCACAGGTACAGTGTTGCACCTGGGTGTGTGCAACCCCTGTGGGAGCGGGTTCACCCGCGAAAGGGCCGGTACAGGTCAACCGCGGAAGTGACTGGGCGCAACGCCACTCCAGCGCTGGAAGGCATGCCGGAAACTGGCGGTCTCGCTGAAACCCAGGGACTCGGCAATCCGATAGATCGGCATCTGCTCATCAGCCAGCAACTGCTTGGCCCGTTCGAACCTCAATTCATCCAGCAGCTGTTGATAACTGCTGCCCAACGCCTGCAAATGCCGGCGCAGGGTGCGCGATGAGCAGTTCATCTGCCGCGCCAGCCCTTCCAGCCCGGGCGCTGCATCCAGTTGTTGCGCCAGCAGTTGGCGAATCCGCCCCAGCCAGGCTTGGCGGCCTGTGAATTCAAGGTTCAGGCGCCGGCAGCGTTCGCTCATGGCCTTGTGGGTAATCGGGTCGGCCAGCGGCAGTGGCGTGTCCAGCCAGCGCCGTTCAAAGGCAAAGGCGTTGTCCTCGGCACTGAACCCGATCGGGCACTGGAAGGCACCGGCATAGAGGGCATGGTAGCCCGGGCGTGGGTGTTCGAAGCGGGCGCCCAGCAGGGGCAGCGGTCGGCCGAGCAGGTCGTCGCAGATGACTTTCAGCGATACCAGGCAGAACTCGGCATTGAAGGCGGTCAGCGTCGGGCTGTCGTGGTAGTCGCTGGCGCTGAACCAGACGCGTTGGCCGTCCTCCAGCAAACGCAGCTTGAAGACTGTTCCCAGCAGTGCCGGATACTGCAGCGCCAAGCGCAAGGCGTCACCCAAAGTGGCACTGGAGAGCAGGGCGTAACCGAGCATGCCGTAGCACGACACATGCATGCGCCGGCCCAGTTCCAGGCCGATATCCTCGCGCCGGGCAACGGCGTTGGCACACACCTGCAGTTCCTGCTGGGTGGTGATGCGTGCATCGGCGTGCCCCAGGTCCGCCGGGCCGATGCCGCTGCCGGCCAGTAGCGCCGACGCTTCGCAACCGTCTGCCTGGAATACGTTGAGGATCAGCGAAACCGCGTTGAGGGTGGTGAGGTGGCTGTGCAGCATGCTGGGTAATCCCGTCGGCCTGGGACGCATTATGGAGCAAGTTGTGTGCCGATGTTCGGGGGCCGCTCTGCGGCCCTATCGCGACACAAGGCCGCTCCCACATTGAGCGGTGAACGCAGGGCTCTTGTGGGAGCGGCCTTGCGTCGCGATGGGCTGCAACGCAGCCCCAAAATCTTGCAGGCAAAAAAAAGGCCCGAAGCATAGGCTCGGGCCTTGGAAAGGTTGAGAGGTGTCTAGTCCCTCGACCTGGTGAGACTGTTTACAGCGGCCTGGTTACGCCTTCAGCGGAACCAGACGGGGAGCGATCATGTTTTCCGGACGCAGGATGTCGTCGAGCATCGCGTCGTCCAGCAGCTTCTCTTCGCGCACCAGTTCCAGTACGCCGCGGCCGGTTTCCAGGGCAACGCGGGCGATACGGGTGGCGTTTTCGTAGCCGATGTATGGGTTCAGGGCGGTGACCAGGCCGATCGAGTGCTCGACCAGTTCACGGCAGCGCTGTTCGTTGGCGGTGATGCCGACGATGCAGTGTTCGCGCAGCATGTCCATGGCACGTTGCAGCAGGCGGATCGAGTCGAAGATCTTGTAGGCGATCAGCGGCTCCATCACGTTCAGCTGCAGCTGGCCACCTTCGGCGGCGACGGTCAGGGCCAGGTCGTTGCCCATGATGGCGAAGGCCACTTGGTTGACGGCTTCAGGGATAACCGGGTTGACCTTGCCTGGCATGATCGAGCTGCCTGGCTGACGCGCTGGCAGGTTGATCTCGTTGATGCCGGTGCGCGGGCCGCTGGACAGCAGGCGCAGGTCGTTGCAGATCTTCGACAGTTTGACTGCGGTACGCTTGAGCATGCCGGAGAACAGTACGAAGGCGCCCATGTCGGAGGTCGCTTCGATCAGGTCGGCAGCCGGTACCAGCGGCTGGCCGCTGATGGTAGCCAGACGCTGTACGGCCAAGGCCTGGTAGCCAGGGTCGGCGTTGATGCCGGTGCCAATGGCGGTACCGCCCAGGTTGATTTCGGTCAGCAGTTCCGGGGCCAGCGAGCGCAGGCGCTGCAGGTCTTCGGTCATGGTGGTGGCGAAAGCGCGGAATTCCTGGCCCAGGGTCATCGGTACGGCGTCCTGCAGCTGGGTACGGCCCATCTTCAGTACGTGATCGAACTCTTTGCCCTTGGCAGCGAAGGCCTGGATCAGGCTGTCGAGGCTGGCCAGCAGGGCGTCGTGGCCCAGCAGCAGGCCCAGACGGATGGCTGTCGGGTAGGCGTCGTTGGTCGACTGCGCCATGTTCACGTCGTTGTTCGGGTGCAGGTACTGGTACTCACCCTTCTGGTGGCCCATGGCCTCCAGCGCGACGTTGGCGATGACTTCGTTGGCGTTCATGTTGGTAGAGGTACCAGCACCGCCCTGGATCATGTCCACCACGAACTGGTCGTGGTAATCGCCTTTGATCAGGCGGGCACAGGCTGCAGTGATGGCAGCGTGCTTGGCATCGCTCAGGTGACCCAGCTCACGGTTGGCGTCGGCAGCAGCCTGCTTGACCATGGCCAGGGCCACGACCAGCTTCGGGTAGTGCGACAGCGGAACACCGGAGAGGTGGAAGTTGTTGGCAGCGCGCAGGGTCTGGATGCCGTAGTAGGCATCTGCAGGAACTTCAAGGGTACCCAACAAATCTTTTTCGACGCGGAACGATGCAGCGGAGGACATGATGTATATCATCTCGAATTTGACCCGGCACATGCCGGAATGGCGCCAATCCTAGGCCTGAAGGTGATTTTGCGGCCAATGCTGTTGCACGCTAACCTATGCACAAACGGCATAGTGTTTCATGTGACGCCAATTGACATTCGAGCGTGTTCCATTTTGGTGCACGCCGGGAGATGTGCTTCGTGAACCTTGAAAGCAAATGGCTGGAAGACTTCAGCGCGCTGGCAGCAACCCGCAGTTTTTCCCAGGCGGCAGAGCGGCGTTTCGTGACTCAACCTGCCTTCAGCAGGCGTATTCGCAGCCTTGAAGCAGCCTTGGGTCTGCAGTTGGTGAATCGTTCCCGCACGCCAATAGAACTGACTGAAGCCGGCCAGCTTTTTCTTGTCACGGCACGTACCGTTGTCGACCAGTTGAGCGAAATTCTCCGCCATTTGCATCATCTGGAAGGCGGGCAGGGCGAAGTGGTGCAGGTGGCTGCGGCACACTCCCTGGCGTCGGGCTTTTTCCCGCGTTGGGTGGCCCAGTTGCGCAACGATGGGTTGAACATCGCCACCCGTCTGGTTGCGACCAACGTCGGCGATGCCGTGCATGCATTACGCGAAGGAGGCTGCGACCTGATGCTGGCCTTCTATGACCCGGATGCCGCCCTGCAGATGGATGCTGAAATCTTCCCGTCGCTGCACATGGGTACCACCGAAATGTTGCCTGTGTGCGCTGTGGATGCGGAAGGCAAGCCATTGTTCGACCTGGAGGGCGAGGGCAGCGTGCCGCTGCTGGCCTATACCGCCGGAGCCTTCCTTGGCCGTTCGGTGAACTTGCTGCTGCGCCAGCGCAACCTGCGCTATACCACTGTCTATGAAACCGCCATGGCAGACAGCCTCAAGAGCATGGCGCTGGAAGGCATGGGCATCGCCTGGGTACCGCGCCTGTCGATGCGTGGCGAACTGGAACGGGGCGAACTGGCGATCTGCGGCGGCAGCCAGTGGCACGTGCCACTGGAAATCCGCCTGTATCGTTGCGCCCTGGTGCGCAAGGCCAATGTAAGGCTGTTGTGGCGCAAGCTCGAGGGGGCGGCGATGGTTGACCCAAAAGTCAGTCAAAGCCCCGAAAAATAAGGGGCGACAGTTGGTCGCCGGGGTGCCTTAAACGCACCACCTTACGGTATACTGCGCGGCCTTTCGACCGGATGCGTCCGGTCCTGATCAGCAAACAAGCCACGCCGGTCGTCCCGCGTGGCTTGTTGTTTTTTGACGCGCCCAAGGGCGCACAAGCGAAGAGGCTCGACGATGAGTGCACTGGTTGGCGTGATCATGGGCTCCAAGTCCGATTGGTCCACCCTTAGCCACACCGCCGATATGCTGGAAAAACTCGGCATTCCCTACGAAGTGAAGGTGGTTTCCGCCCACCGCACCCCGGATCTGCTGTTCCAGTATGCCGAAGAGGCTGAGGGTCGTGGCATCGAGGTGATCATCGCCGGTGCAGGTGGCGCAGCCCACCTGCCAGGTATGTGCGCTGCCAAGACCCACCTGCCGGTGCTGGGCGTGCCCGTGCAATCGTCGATGCTGTCGGGTGTCGATTCGCTGCTGTCGATCGTGCAGATGCCAGCCGGTGTGCCGGTAGCCACCCTGGCCATCGGCCGTGCCGGTGCGGTCAACGCTGCGCTGCTGTCGGCCAGTATTCTCGGCGCCAAGTACCCGCAGTACCACGCGGCGCTCAAGCAGTTCCGCACGGAGCAGACCGACACCGTGCTGGACAACCCAGACCCGCGCCAGGCTTGAGGCTCAACCCATGAAGATCGGTGTAATCGGTGGCGGCCAGCTGGGCCGCATGCTGGCCCTGGCGGGTACCCCGCTGGGCATGAACTTCGCTTTCCTCGACCCGGCGCCGGACGCCTGCGCCGCGCCGCTGGGCGAGCACCTGCGTGCCGACTACGGCGACCAGGACCACCTGCGCCAGCTGGCCGACGAAGTCGACCTGGTCACCTTCGAGTTCGAAAGCGTCCCGGCCGAGACCGTCGCCTTCCTCTCGCAGTTCGTGCCGGTGTACCCCAGCGCCGAAGCGCTGCGCATCGCCCGTGACCGCCTGTTCGAAAAGAGCATGTTCCGCGACCTGGGTATCCCCACCCCGGCCTTCGCCGACATTCTCTCGCAGTCCGACCTGGACGCCGCGGTGGCCAGCATCGGCCTGCCGGCCGTGCTGAAAACCCGCACACTGGGTTACGACGGCAAGGGCCAGAAGGTGCTGCGCACGCCTGAGGACGTGGTCGGTACCTTTGCCGAGTTGGGCAGCGTGCCGTGCCTGCTGGAAGGCTTCGTGCCGTTCACCGGCGAAGTGTCGTTGGTGGCCGTACGTGCCCGTGATGGCGAAACCCGCTTCTACCCCTTGGTGCACAACACCCACGAAAGCGGCATCCTGCGCCTGTCGGTCGCCAGCCAGGCGCACCCGCTGCAGGCTCTGGCTGAAGACTACGTGGGCCGCGTGCTCAAGCAACTGGACTATGTGGGCGTGATGGCCTTCGAGTTCTTCGAAGTCGACGGCGGCCTCAAGGCCAACGAAATCGCCCCGCGTGTACACAACTCCGGGCACTGGACCATTGAAGGCGCCGAGTGCAGCCAGTTCGAGAACCACCTGCGCGCCATCGCCGGCCTGCCGCTGGGCTCGACCGCCAAGGTTGGCGAGAGCGCGATGCTCAACTTCATCGGTGAAGTGCCGGCGGTGGACAAGGTGGTTGCCATCGGTGACTGCCATCTGCACCACTACGGCAAGGCCTTCAAGGTTGGTCGCAAGGTTGGTCACGCCACCCTGCGCTGCCACGACATGGCCACCCTCGAGCGCAAGATTGCCGAAGTAGATGCCCTGATCGGCAACTGATCGAACTTCTACCAGCGGCTTGCCCTCTGAAATGGCAACGAGCCAAAGCGCTGTCTAGGCTTTGGCTTGTTCCATCATCACTGCAGAGGGATTGCCATGGGTATCATTGGAACCATCTTCATCGGCCTTATCGTCGGCCTGCTGGCCCGCTTCATCAAGCCGGGCGACGACAGCATGGGCTGGATCATGACCATCCTGCTGGGTATTGCCGGCTCCCTGCTGGCCACCTACGGCGGCCAGGCGCTGGGCATCTATCAGGCCGGAGAGGCCGCGGGCTTCTTTGGCGCGCTGGTGGGGGCAGTCGTCCTCCTGGTGATCTACGGATTCATCAAGAAACGCTGAATATTGGTTAGAATGCCCGGCAATTCATTCGAGTTGCCGAGCATTTTCATGCGTGCCTTTTTCCTCGCCTCACTGCTGTTGGTCAGTACCCTGGCTCATGCCGAACTGCCTGAAACCGACTGGCTGGAGCTGATGCCAAAGTCGGACCAGCAGGCACTCGAGCAAATGCCTGAAATCGACCACAACTCCCCGGAAGCCATGGGCACCTTTACCGACAAGGGCGGCCTGAAGCAGAGCAAGGGCCTGCCGGCGGTGATGTACTCGACCAAGACTGTGGCTGCCATGAACGGCAAGGATATTCGCCTGGGCGGCTACCCGGTGCCCCTGGAGAGCGACGCCAAGGGCAACAGCACGCTGTTTTTCCTGGTGCCTTACCCAGGAGCGTGCATCCATGTGCCGCCACCACCACCGAACCAGTTGGTGCTGGTGCGCTACCCGAAAGGCCTGAAGATCGATGATATCTACACACCGCTTTGGGTCAGCGGCAAGCTGAAGGTGGAAAAGGTCAGCAACGACCTGGCCGATGCGGCCTATGCGCTGGATGCGGGGAAGGTGAGGGTGGTGGAGGACGCAGACCTCTGATTGCCTGTACCGGCCCTTTCGCGGGTAAACCCGCTCCCACAGGTCGTCACAAACCTTGAATATCGTGGAGACCCTGTGGGAGCGGGTTTACCCGCGAAGGGGCCCGAACAGATACTGCAAAACTCAGATCATTTCACAGCCAATCCTGACCTCCAGCGAACTGCTGGCCCCAGGTTTCAACTCCACCAGGTCATCCCACACATTCGCCGTCTCGATGCACAGCATCCGCTGCCACCCATCATCGGCCATGTCCGGTAGTTCTCTGGCCCGTTCGGTCCAAGGGTTCCAGATCACCGCCGAACGTGACCCGCTGCTGGTCAGGGTAATCCGCCGCTTCCAGTGCGGGTCGACAATGCTCAGCGTTGGCGGGGTGCCGAGGTAGATCCGATCTGTTTCCCCGGCGAACTCGAGCGCCCCTTGCTGCTGACGCTGCTCCCAGTCAGCCAGGGTCTCGATATAGCTCAGCCCCTCGACCCCTTCGACCCGCGCCTGGCGCACATCACTGACCGCGAAGTAGCTGTGCAGGGCCTGGCTGATGGTGACGGGGGTATTGCCCATATTGCGGCTGGTCAGGTTCAGGTTCAGTTCTTCACCCAGCTTGATCACCAGCTTCAGCTCTACGTCATGCGGCCAGCCGGGAAGCTCACCCTGCGCTTCGGGCAGCTTGAATTCGATCTGCAGGGTTGTGCCCGTTTCCTCGATACCCAGCAATTGCCAGTCGCGCGCCCGCGCCAGGCCATGCGCGGGTGCCTGTTCGCCGTGGTACATGGCCTGCACGGCCTGGGGGTTGCGCTGCAGGTTGCCGAACCACGGCCAGCACACCGGCACACCGGCGCGTACCGACTTGCCCTGACGGAAGATGGCCTGGTCGCTCAGCCACAGCAGCGGTGGCTGGCCAACGCGCTGGTAGCTGAGGATCTGCGCGCCCTGCTGGGCGACCAGTAGTTCGGCGTGGTCGTTGCTGATACGCCAGCAGCTGAGTTCGCCATGTTGCTCGGTTACGACCTGGTAGGTAGCCATTGCATTCATCTCATTGATTGCCAGTGGGCCTTGGACCCGGGCACATGCAATGAGTTTACCGCCGGCGTGGCTCAGCGACGAGGTACGGAGCGGGTGCGGCCACTGCCGTCGATGGCGACGAAAACGAAGACGGCTTCGGTGACCTTGCGCCATTCGCTGGACAGCGGGTCGTCACTCCACACTTCGACCATCATCTGGATCGAGCTGCGGCCGATTTCCAGAGTCTGGGTATAGAACGACAGTTGAGCGCCGACGGCGACCGGGACCAGAAAGGCCATGCGGTCGATGGCCACGGTGGCCACGCGGCCGCCGGCGACGCGGCTGGCCATGGCGGTACCGGCCAGGTCCATCTGGGCGACCAGCCAGCCGCCGAAGATGTCGCCAAACCCGTTGGTCTCGCGCGGCAGTGCTGTGATCTGCAAGGCCAGGTCACCTTGCGGGATAGGATCTTCTTGTTCGAGCTCAATCATGCGATGGGGCCTCTGACCCGTGACGCTTTCGTTGGGGTGGCGCAAAGGCCGGGTAAACGATTCAGCTTGAAACATACTACGCCGATTTCGTTTCACTGAGCGGCCGTAGGGAAACTCTGCGAAACCGCCTGACATAAAGACCGGCGTTTTCGCACAACATCCCACGCTAGCAGCAACCTTTTCCTACGAACTGCCAGTATATAGAGCATAACGGCCAGCGACGACCGTGCATTCATGAATATGTGTAGGGATTTTGTATCGCTTTCGGCGCAGCTCAGCAATTTGCTATCTTCGCTTGTCTCCCCAATCCAGAAGCCGCGTGCCAAGCGGCCTGCATGCCTACAAAGAGAACAATCAGCGATGACTTCCGTGCCGAGCAGTATCGAGCAGCCCTCGCGGCCGCTGACCCGCAGTGACTACAAGACCCTCTCACTGTCCGCCCTGGGCGGCGCGCTGGAGTTCTACGACTTCATCATCTTCGTGTTCTTCGCCACGGTGGTCGGCAAGCTGTTCTTCCCGGCCGACATGCCCGAATGGCTGCGCCTGATGCAAACCTTCGGCATTTTTGCCGCCGGCTACCTGGCGCGGCCGCTGGGCGGCATCATCATGGCTCACTTCGGTGACCTTCTCGGGCGCAAGAAGATGTTCACCCTGAGCATCTTCATGATGGCCCTGCCAACGCTGATCATGGGCTTGCTGCCGACTTATGCACAGATCGGCATGCTGGCGCCGATCCTGCTACTGCTGATGCGCGTGATCCAGGGCGCTGCAATCGGTGGCGAGGTACCGGGCGCCTGGGTGTTCGTGTCCGAGCACGTGCCAGCGCGCAACACCGGCTACGCCTGCGGCACCCTGACTGCGGGCCTGACCGCGGGCATTCTGCTGGGCTCGCTGGTGGCCACCTTGATCAACAGCGTGTACAGCGCCGAAGAAGTGGCCGATTACGCCTGGCGTATCCCGTTCCTGCTTGGCGGTGTGTTCGGCCTGTTCTCGGTGTACCTGCGCCGTTGGCTGCACGAAACCCCGGTGTTCGCCGAAATGCAGCAGCGCAAGGCGCTGGCCGAGGAGCTGCCGTTGCGCGCGGTGCTGCGTGACCATCGTGGTGCGATCATACTATCGATGCTGCTGACCTGGATGCTGTCTGCTGCCATCGTGGTAGTCATCCTGATGACCCCGGCACTGCTGCAGAGCATCTACCACATCAGCCCTATCGACTCGCTCAAGGCCAACAGCATGGCGATCGTGCTGCTCAGCTTCGGCTGCATCGGTGCTGGCAGCCTGGCAGACCGCTTCGGTGCTGGCCGGGTGTTCGTGATCGGCAGCCTGCTGCTGCTGGCAAGTTCCTGGACCTTCTTCCACAGCCTGCCGACCCGGCCCGAGCTGCTGTTCCCGTTGTATGCGGTGACCGGCCTGTGTGTGGGCGTGATCGGTGCGGTACCTTATGTGATGGTCAAGGCATTCCCGGCGGTGGTGCGCTTCAGCGGGCTGTCGTTCTCGTACAACGTGGCCTACGCGATCTTTGGCGGGCTGACACCGATGGTGGTGACTGCGCTGTTGAAAGTGAGCCCGATGGCGCCTGCCTACTATGTGGCGGGGTTGTGTGCCGTTGGTCTGGCCGTGGGCCTGTACCTGCTCGCCAACAAGCGTTAAGGCTGCTGGCCTCTTCGCGGCTAAAGCCGCTCCCACAGGTGCGGCATTGCCTTGAAGCCGGTGCCATTCCTGTGGGAGCGGCTTTAGCCGCGAAGAGGCCAGGCCTGTTTTGATGATGGCCTTTCATCCAATTGTCATAATCAAGTCATATCGTATTCATGCGGCCTGCAGATACTTGGGCCCGTTCCATCCAACACCCCAATATTCCTGCTAGGAGCAAGGCATGAAACTGAAGCGTTTGATGGCGGCCCTCACCTTTGCCGCCGCTGGCGTTGCAACCGCCAACGCGGTAGCCGCTGTCGATCCTGCGATCCCGACCTACACCAAGACCACCGGTGTTTCGGGCAACCTCTCCAGCGTCGGTTCGGACACCCTCGCCAACCTGATGACTCTGTGGGCCGAGGCCTACAAGAAGGAATATCCGAACGTAAACATCCAGATCCAGGCTGCCGGCTCCTCCACCGCGCCACCTGCGCTGACCGAAGGCACCGCCAACCTTGGCCCGATGAGCCGCAAGATGAAAGACGTCGAGCTGCAGGCCTTCGAGCAGAAGTACGGCTACAAGCCGACCGCCATCCCGGTCGCCGTAGACGCCCTGGCTGTATTCGTGCACAAGGACAACCCGATCAAAGGCCTGACCATGGCCCAGGTCGATGCCATCTTCTCTTCCACCCGCCTGTGCGGTGGCAAGGCCGACGTCAAGACCTGGGGTGACCTGGGCGTGACCGGCGACCTGGCCAACAAGCCAGTGCAGCTGTTCGGCCGTAACTCGGTATCGGGCACCTACGGCTACTTCAAGGAAGAAGCCCTGTGCAAAGGCGACTTCAAGCCTAACGTCAACGAACAACCTGGCTCGGCTTCGGTCGTGCAGTCGATCAGCTCCTCGCTGAACGGCATCGGCTACTCGGGTATCGGCTACAAGACCGCCAGCGTCAAGACTGTGGCCCTGGCCAAGAAGGAAGGCGGTGAGTTCGTTGAAGACAACGAAACCAACGCCCTGAACGGCACTTACCCGCTGTCGCGCTTCCTGTACGTCTACGTCAACAAGGCCCCGAACAAGCCTCTGGCGCCGCTGGAAGCCGAGTTCGTCAAGCTGGTGCTGTCGCAAGCTGGCCAGCAGGTCGTGGTGAAGGACGGCTACATCCCGCTGCCGGCCAAAGTCGTCGACAAGACCTTGGCTGACCTGGGCCTGTCCCACGCGGGTAACGTCGCAAAAAAGTAAGTAACTGAGGAGGAGGCCGGTGCTGCTGCCCGGCCTCTTCCACGAAATTCCCAGTCCGAAGCCAGGTTTACTGAGCGGCGGGCTTTCGTGCGTCACCACTTTGTAATGTTTTTGTCACACGGGACCGCTAGGGTGTGCGCATGAATGATCTGGCCAACTCCAACATGACCCAAAACTCCCCGCCCGTGCGGATTGATTTCAATACGCCGGAGTTGCAACGCAAGCGCCGCATGCGCGCGCTCAAGGATCGCCTGACCCGCTGGTATGTACTGGTGGGCGGGCTTGCCGTTTTGGCGGCGATCACCCTGATCTTCTTCTATCTGGCCTATGTGGTGCTGCCGCTGTTCCAGGGCGCCGAGCTGACCAGCAAGAAAGCCCTGGAGCCGACCTGGCTGCAGCAGGATGCCGGCAAGCCGCTGATGATCGCGCTTGAAGAGCAGAACCTGGTGGGCATGCGCGTTTCGGACAAGGGCCAGGCACTGTTCTTCGATACCAAGACCGGCAACGAGCTCAAGCGTGTCGACCTGCCGCTGCCGGCAGGCACCCAGGTCACTTCGATCAGTGCCGACCAGCCGGGCAGCCCGCTGGTGGTGCTGGGCTTGTCCAACGGCCAGGCGCTGGTGTTCCACCACACCTACAAGGTCACCTATCCGGACAACAAGAAAACCATCGCTCCCAGCATCGACTACCCGTACGGCGAACAGCCGTTCGTGCTCGACGAGCAGGGCCGTGCGCTGGAGCATGTCAGCGTCAACGTCAATGGCGACACCCTGCTTATGGCCGGCTCCACCGGCGCGCATCTGCAGGTGGTCGAGCTGACCCGCACCGAAAACATGATGACCGAAGAGGTCACCACCGAACAGAACCGCATCGAACTGCCGCAGATGACCGAAACGGTGAAGAACATCTTCATCGACCCGCGTCAGCAGTGGCTGTACGTGATCAACGGCCGCGCCACCGCGGACGTGTTCAACCTGCGCGACAAGAGCCTCAACGGGCGCTACAAGCTGTCTGAAAGCGCCGACACCGAAATTACCGCCACCGCCCAGCTGGTCGGCGGCATCTCGCTGATCATCGGCGATTCCAAGGGCGGCCTGGCCCAGTGGTTCATGGCCCGTGATCCTGATGGCGAATCGCGCTTCAAGCTGATTCGCACCTTCCAGATGGGCAAGGCTGCGGTCGTGCAAATCGACGCCGAAGAGCGCCGCAAGGGCTTTGTCGCCCTCGACGCCGCAGGCGAGCTGGGCGTGTTCCACAGCACTGCGCACCGTACCTTGCTGGTCGAGCCGGTCGCCGAAGGCCCTGGCATCCTGGCCCTGTCGCCACGTGCCAATCGCATCATCATCGAAGAGGGCGGCAAGCTGTTGCCGCTGAGCCTGCGCAACCCGCACCCGGAGGTTTCCTTCAGCGCGCTGTGGGGCAAGGTGTGGTACGAGAACTACGACGAGCCGAAATACGTCTGGCAGTCGACCGCTTCGAACACCGACTTCGAGCCCAAGCTGAGTCTGTCGCCGCTGACCTTCGGTACCCTCAAGGCCGCGTTCTACGCCATGATCCTGGCGGCCCCGCTGGCAATTGCCGCGGCCATCTACACCGCTTATTTCATGGCCCCGGGCATGCGCCGCAAGGTCAAGCCGGTGATCGAACTGATGGAAGCGATGCCGACGGTGATCCTCGGCTTCTTCGCCGGCCTGTTCCTCGCCCCGTACCTGGAAGGCCACCTTCCAGGCGTGTTCAGCCTGTTCCTGCTGATGCCGCTCGGTATCCTGCTGGCCGGTTTCGCCTGGACCCGACTGCCCGAGTCGATTCGCCTGCGCATCCCGGATGGCTGGGAAGCGGCGATCCTGATCCCGGTCATCCTGTTCACCGGCTGGTTCGCCCTTACCATGAGCCCGCACCTGGAAACCTGGTTCTTCGGCGGCGACATGCGCCTGTGGATCACCAACGACCTGGGGATCACCTATGACCAGCGCAACGCCCTGGTCGTGGGCATCGCCATGGGTTTCGCGGTCATCCCGAACATCTACTCCATCGCCGAAGACGCCGTGTTCAGCGTGCCGCGCAGCCTGACCCTGGGTTCTCTGGCCCTGGGTGCGACGCCCTGGCAGACCCTGACCCGCGTGGTGATCCTCACCGCCAGCCCGGGTATTTTCTCGGCGCTGATGATCGGCATGGGCCGTGCGGTGGGCGAGACCATGATCGTGCTGATGGCCACCGGCAACACCCCGGTGATGGAGCTGAACCTGTTCGAGGGCATGCGCACGCTGGCCGCCAACGTGGCCGTCGAAATGCCGGAGTCGGAAGTCGGCGGCAGCCACTATCGCGTGCTGTTCCTGGCCGCGCTGGTGCTGCTGATGTTCACCTTCATCATGAACACCTTGGCCGAGCTGATTCGCCAGCGTCTGCGCAAGAAATACTCGTCGCTTTGATAGAAAGGTAGCGATCCGTGAAAAAGGATTCCCTCAAAGGCTGGTTCAAGAGCGGCGCCCCAGGCGTCTGGATGAGCGGCGGCGCGGTGGCCATGGCAGTGATCATGACTGTTGGCCTGCTGGCGGTGATTGCCGTGCGCGGCCTGGGCCACTTCTGGCCGGCCGATCTTGTCCAGGCCACTTACAAGGTGCCGGGCCAGGCCGATCATGTCGTCATCGGCGAAGTGGTGCAAAAGGAGGAAGTACCCCGTGCCCGCCTGAAGGGCGCCGGCCTGCCAGTGCCTGACCAGGGCCCGGAGTTCATGACCCGTGAGCTGATCAAGGTGGGCAACCGCGATCTCAACGGCAGCGACTTCACCTGGGTGGTTGGCGATTGGCTGATCGATGAGAAGCACCCGACCGACCTGATCGCCCTGGAGCGCCGCGAGTGGGGCAACTTCTACGGCTACCTGGTCAGCGTCAAGGAAGAAGGCCGCGTGGTCGCCGAAGGCGCTGCTGCCTGGAACGAACTGCAGGTCCGCCTGAAGCGTGCCAACCAGCTCAACAGCGAACTGCAAAGCCTCGAGAAGAAAGACATCGGTGCCATCAACCATGGCCTCGAGCGCCTGCGCCTGCAGGGCCGCAAGCTGGAGCTGGAGGGCAAGCTGGACGCCGCTGCCCAGGCCGACATGGACGCTGATCGCGCCGAGCTGAACAGCCGCTACAAGGCCATCGAAGACCGTCTGACCGGCCTGCACCAGGCCTTCGCCCGCGACAGCCTGGTGGCCCGCGATGGCAACGGCCGTGAAGTGGAAATCAACCTGAGCAAGGTGGTGCACGCCATCCAGCCGAATGCCATGTCGGGGTTCACCAAGCTGGGCACCTACTTCACCAAGGTCTGGGAGTTCCTCAGCGACGATCCGCGTGAAGCCAACACCGAGGGCGGTATCTTCCCGGCCATCTTCGGTACCGTGATGATGACCCTGATCATGGCCGTGATCGTCACCCCGTTCGGTGTGTTGGCTGCCGTGTACCTTCGCGAATACGCCAGACAGGGCCCGGTGACCCGCCTGATCCGTATCGCGGTGAACAACCTGGCCGGTGTACCGGCGATCGTCTACGGCGTGTTCGGCCTGGGCTTCTTCGTCTACGTGCTGGGCGGCTCGATCGACCGCCTGTTCTTCCCCGAATCACTGCCGGCACCAACCCTGGGTACCCCGGGCTTGCTGTGGGCATCGCTGACCCTGGCGCTGCTGGCCGTGCCGGTGGTGATCGTGGCCACCGAGGAAGGCCTGGCGCGTATCCCGCGCACCGTGCGCGAAGGCTCGCTGGCCCTGGGCGCGACCAAGGCCGAAACCCTGTGGAAGATCGTCCTGCCGATGGCCAGCCCGGCGATGATGACCGGCATGATCCTCGCCGTGGCCCGCGCCGCTGGTGAAGTGGCGCCACTTATGCTGGTGGGCGTGGTAAAGCTGGCTCCGTCGCTGCCGGTGGACGGGAACTACCCGTACCTGCATCTGGACCAGAAGATCATGCACCTGGGCTTCCACATCTATGACGTCGGCTTCCAGAGCCCTAACGTCGAGGCCGCGCGGCCGCTGGTTTATGCCACCGCGTTGCTGCTGGTGCTGGTGATCGCGGCCCTCAACCTCTCGGCCGTGTGGATCCGTAACCACCTGCGCGAGAAGTACAAGGCCCTCGACAGCTGAACCTGATTGCAAGCGTGCCGCCCGCGGGCCGGGCGGCCCTTTGAAACGTATTGTTAGCGTATGGAGTTGACCATGCAGCAAGAATCCCATGCCCACGGCATCGACATGTCTGCCCTGGGCCGCGACAAGCAGAGCCTGCGCCTGGCCGAAGAAACCGTAGCCATCGAAGTGCCAGGCCTGAGCCTGTTCTACGGTGACAAGCAAGCGCTGTTCGATGTGCAGATGAACATCCCCAAGCAGCGCGTGACCGCCTTCATCGGCCCGTCCGGCTGCGGCAAGTCGACCCTGCTGCGTACCTTCAACCGCATGAACGACCTGGTTGACGGCTGCCGCGTGGAAGGCGCCATCAATCTGTATGGCCACAACATCTACCGCAAGGGCGAAGATGTGGCCGAGCTGCGCCGCCGTGTGGGCATGGTGTTCCAGAAGCCCAATCCGTTCCCCAAGACCATCTACGAAAACGTGGTCTACGGCCTGCGCATCCAGGGCATCAACAAGAAGCGCGTGCTCGACGAAGCGGTTGAATGGGCGCTCAAGGGTGCGGCCCTGTGGGACGAGGTCAAGGACCGCCTGCACGAGTCGGCACTGGGCCTTTCCGGTGGCCAGCAACAGCGTCTGGTCATTGCCCGCACCATCGCCGTGGAGCCGGAAGTGCTGCTGCTCGACGAACCGTGCTCGGCACTGGACCCGATCTCGACCTTGAAGGTCGAGGAACTGATCTACGAATTGAAATCCAAGTACACCATCGTCATCGTGACCCACAACATGCAGCAGGCGGCCCGTGTTTCGGACTACACCGCGTTCATGTACATGGGCAAACTGGTCGAATTCGGGGATACCGACACCCTGTTCACCAACCCGGCGAAGAAGCAGACCGAAGACTACATCACTGGTCGCTACGGCTGATCGCCGCTCGGGACAGGTACCTGGCCCCTGTGGGAGCGGGTTTACCCGCGAAGCAGTCGCCGCGGTGTCTGGCACCGGCTTCGCCGGTGTTCGCGGGTGAACCCGCTCCCACAGGATGTGTTTGCCAAGGTGGACCAGGGAATGACACGAACTACTTGAAGCTTGCAGCTTCTTCGCGGAGCGAACGATGATCAACAAAGAAAGCCTTACCCATCACATTTCCCAGCAGTTCAACGCCGAGCTCGAAGAGGTGCGCAGCCACCTGCTGGCCATGGGCGGCCTGGTCGAAAAGCAGGTCAACGACGCAGTCACTGCGCTGATCGAAGCCGACTCGGGCCTGGCCCAGCAAGTGCGCGAAGTCGACGAGCAGATCAACCAGATGGAGCGCAACATCGACGAGGAGTGCCTGCGCATCCTCGCCCGTCGTCAGCCGGCGGCCTCCGACCTGCGCCTGATCATCAGCATCTCCAAGTCGGTGATCGACCTGGAGCGCATTGGTGACGAATCGACCAAGATCGCCCGTCGCGCCATCCAGTTGTGCGAGGAAGGCGAGTCGCCGCGCGGCTATGTCGAGGTGCGCCATATCGGCGACCAGGTGCGCAACATGGTCCGCGACGCGCTGGACGCCTTTGCCCGCTTCGACGCCGACCTGGCGCTGTCGGTGGCCCAGTACGACAAGACCATCGACCGTGAATACAAGACCGCCCTGCGTGAGCTGGTGACCTACATGATGGAAGACCCGCGCTCGATCTCGCGGGTACTGAGCGTGATCTGGGTCCTGCGTTCGCTGGAGCGTATCGGCGACCATGCGCGCAACATCTCCGAGCTGGTGATCTACCTGGTGCGCGGCACCGACGTGCGTCACATGGGCCTCAAGCGTATGACGGCAGAAGTGCAGGGCACTGCTGTTTCTGATGGCGAAAACGCTAATGTTCCGGGCGAACCTGACGATAAGTAAGGTTGCTCCCGAGCATCGACGCCCGGCCTTGGCCGGGCGTTTTCGTTTGCGGTCGAGGAGCCGGCAGGCACCCGCGAACGATGTGAAGAAGTCCCGGCGTGACCAAGTTGTAGCAAGTGGCCATTATTCGGCGGTAGGCTAGTCGGGATTCAGAAGGAGTATCGATGAGTAAAGTGAATGTGCTGGTCGTGGATGACGCCCCGTTTATCCGTGATCTGGTCCGCAAATGCCTGCGCAATGCCTTCCCGGGCATGACCATCGACGACGCCGTCAACGGTCGCAAGGCCATGGCCATGCTGGGCAAGGAAGCGTTCGACCTGGTCCTGTGCGACTGGGAGATGCCGGAAATGTCCGGGCTTGAGCTGCTCACCTGGTGCCGCCAGCAGCCAGAGTTGAAGAACCTGCAGTTCATCATGGTGACCAGCCGTGGCGACAAGGAAAACGTCATCCAGGCGATCCAGGCGGGCGTTTCCGATTTTGTCGGCAAACCGTTCACCAACGAGCAGTTGCTGACCAAGGTGAAAAAGGCCCTGACCAGGATCGGCAAGCTCGACAGCCTTATGGCCAGTGGCCAGGCACGGGTCAACTCGGCGTTCGCCAATGACTCGCTCAATGCGCTGACAGCCGGCAAACCTGAAGCGGTAAAGGTTGCGGCGCCGGCAGCTGCACCGGCTCCCGCCCGGCCAGTGACCAACGCCCCCCGGCCCGCCGCCCCCGCGCCGACCGGCCGTGGCCAGGGCCAGTTGCGCCTGGCAGGCGGCATGCAGCCGTGCGTGATCAAGGCGCTAAGCCTTAAAGAGGCCTTGCTGGTGGTGCGCCGTGGCGACGCGCTGCCCCAGGTCCTGGAAGGCGCGGTGCTGGACCTGGAGCAGGGCGAGAACGCCGAGGTTGCCCGCCTTAACGGCTACCTGCATGCCGTCGCGGCACTGGAACCCAAGCCCGACAGTGACTGGTTGCAACTGACCTTCAAGTTCGTCGACCAGGATGCTCAGAAACTCGACTACCTGTCGCGGCTGATTGCCCGCGGGACGGCGCAGAAGCATTTCACCCCCGGCGCCTGACTCCAACCTCACACCGCCCTCTTTGTAGGAGCGGCCTTGTGTCGCGAAAGGGCTGCAAAGCAGCCCCAGCAATCGATACGGCGACGCTGAAATCCTGGGGCTGCTGCGCAGCCCTTTCGCGACACAAGGCCGCGCCTACAAAAAACTGTGCAGCCCACGGCCATCCGACCAACTGCAATACCCGCCGCAAAACCCGCTGCTAGTCTTCGACAGATCATAACTGTCAAAAAGCCACTATCATGCCCGCCCGCCTGCTGCTGTTCTGTGCATTGCTCATGGCCTCGGCGTCGAGCCTGGGCATGACCATTTACGAGATCACCGATGATGGCCGTGTGACCTCCTATTCCGACCGGCCCGGCCCCGGTGCCAAAACCTTTGTGCGGCGCGTACCCATGGTGGAAGTGCCCGAAGGCCAGGTGCTGCTGAACGCGATAACCTTCAACGGCGGCGTGAGCTTTTCGGCCCGCAACCAGCTGCATGTGCCAGTGGAGGTTGAGTTGCGCCTGGACAACCTGGTGAACGCACAAGGTGGCAATGCCCCGCGCACGGTGCGCCGGGTGCTGCCGCCGCGCACCACGCAAATGCTCAGCGTGCTCAGGGGGCGGCCCGGGCTGCTGTTGAACTACCGCTCGACTCTGCTGCAGGCCATGGGCGATCCGGGCAAGCGGCCCCAGGGCTTTCGCTATGCATTCCCCTGGATTGGCGGGCCGTTCCGCGTGACCCAGGGCCCCAATGGCCGGGTCAGTCATTTTGGGCCCAAGGGGCGCTATGCCATGGATATCGCCATGCCCGAAGGCACCACCATCATCGCGGCGCGGGAAGGGGTGGTAGTGAAGACGGAGAACAGCCAGAGCGGGCGCGGCCCCAACCCGTCAGGCAATTTCGTCAGGGTCCTGCACCCGGACGGCACCATGGGCGTGTACCTGCACCTGATGCGCGGTTCGGTGGTGGTAGCGGAGGGGCAACGAGTGCGCCAGGGGCAGATGCTGGCCAAGTCGGGCAATACCGGTAACAGCACCGGGCCGCACCTGCATTTCGTGGTGCAGCGCAATGTGGGGTTGGCGCTGGAGTCGATACCTTATCGGTTCGACAGGCCGATCGGTGGATTGCCTGACTTCACTGCGGGTAACCCTTGAGATTTTTGGGGCCGCTTTGCGGCCCTATCGCGACACAAGGCCGCTCCTACAGGGACACGCGAACCCCTGTAGGAGCGGCCTTGTGTCGCGATGGGCTGCAAAGCAGCCCCCTGGCCCTCAATCCAGCTTGAGCACCTTGGCCAGCACGATCTTCGGCCCTTTCATCTTCTTGATGATGATACGCAGCCCTTCAACCTCCAGCACTTCCTCTTCTTCAGGTACGCGCTTGAGTGTCTCGTAGACCAGCCCCGCCAGGGTTTCCGCCTCGATATGGTCAAGGTCGACGCCCAGCAGGCGTTCGACCTTGAACAGCGGCGTGTCGCCACGCACCAGCAGCTTGCCAGGCTGGTAGGCGAGGATGCCGCGCTCGGTCTTGCGGTGTTCGTCCTGGATGTCGCCTACCAGCACTTCCAGCACGTCTTCCATGGTCAGGTAGCCAATTACCTTGCCATCGGCTTCCTCCACCAGCACGAAGTGCGCGCCGCCCTTGCGGAACTGCTCCAGCAACTGCGCCAGCGGCATGTGCCGCGACACGCGCTCCAGTGGCCGGGCAAGGTCGTCGAGGTCGATGGTTTCGGGCAGGTGCTCGAGTTCGGCCAGTTCCAGCAGCAGGTCCTTGATATGCAGCAGGCCGGTGAACTCCTCCCGCTCGGCGTCGTAAACCGGGTAGCGGCTGAACTTGTGACGGCGCACCAGGGCGAGGATCTGCTTCAACGGCGCATGGGCGTCGATGCTGACCATGTCCTCGCGCGAGTTGGCCCAGTCGACCACCTCCAGCTCGCCCATTTCCACGGCCGAGGCCAGCACGCGCATGCCCTGGTCGCTCGGGTCCTGGCCACGGCTGGAGTGCAGGATCAGCTTGAGCTCTTCACGGCTGTAGTGGTGCTCGTGGTGCGGGCCGGGCTCGCCCTGGCCAGCGATGCGCAGGATGGCGTTGGCACTGGCATTGAGCAGGTAGATGGCCGGGTACATCACCCAGTAGAACAGGTACAGCGGCACGGCGGTCCACAGCGACAGCAGTTCGGGCTTGCGGATGGCCCAGGACTTGGGCGCAAGCTCGCCGACCACGATGTGCAGGTACGAGATGACGAAGAAGGCGACGAAGAACGAGATGGCCTTGATCAGCTCGGGCGTGTCCACGCCCAGGTATGCCAGCAGCGGCTCGAGCAGGTGGGCGAACGCCGGTTCACCGACCCAGCCCAGGCCCAGCGAGGCGAGGGTGATGCCCAGCTGGCAGGCCGACAGGTAGGCGTCGAGCTGGTTGTGTACCTTGCGCAGGATGCTGCCACGCCAGCCGTGCAGCTCGGCGATGGACTCGACGCGGGTGGCGCGCAGCTTGACCATGGCGAACTCGGCGGCAACGAAGAAGCCGTTGAGCAGCACCAGGAGCAAGGCAAAGATGATCATGCCGAAATCGGCGAATAACGAGGTGAGGCTGATACCAGGGGAAGGGTCCATGATGGAGTTTTTACGGGGTCCGTCTTCGAGATAGAGAGAAAAAAAGAGCCAGCTCTTGCTGGCACAGGGGGTCCAATGTAGCGGCTGGGGCCGTAAAAGCAAAGGGCGATGGATTTTTTGGGGGCGCTTTGCGCCCCATCGCGACACAAGGCCGCTCCTACAGGAGACTGCGATCCCGTGTAGGAGCGGCCTTGTGTCGCGATGGGCTGCAAAGCAGCCCCCGAGGCCCTCAAGCCTTGCCGTTGGCCAATTGTGCCGGCGCGAAGTGACAGGTAAAGGTACTGCCATGCCCCGGCACGCTGCTGATCTCCAGCTTGCCGCGGTGGCGCATCAGCACATGCTTGACGATCGCCAGCCCCAGCCCGGTGCCGCCGGTATTCGACGCACGGCTGGAATCGACCCGGTAGAAGCGCTCGGTCAGGCGCGGCAGGTGCTTGGCATCGATGCCCACCCCCGAGTCCTGCACCGACAGGTGCGCGCCCTGGGCATCGGCCCACCAGCGGATACGGATGCTGCCTTCGTCCTGGGTGTACTTGACCGCGTTGAACACCAGGTTGGAAAAGGCGCTGCGCAGCTCCGACTCGCTTCCCTTCAACTGCACGCCGGGCGCGGCTTCCAGGGTGATGCGCTGGTTGCGCGGCCCGGACAGGGCCTGGGCGTCGTTCTTGATCGCGGCGAGCAAGGCATCGACCGCTACCGGCTGGTTGTCCGACGGGTAGTCGGTGGCCTCCAGCTTGGCCAGCAGCAACAGGTCGTTGAGCAGTGTCTGCATGCGCGAGCCTTGCTGGCTCATCTGCTGCAGGGCTCGGCTCCAGCGCGGATTCACGTCCTCGACATTGTCCAGCAAGGTTTCCAGGTAGCCGGTGATCACCGTCAGCGGTGTGCGCAGCTCGTGGGAGACGTTGGCGACAAAGTCCTTGCGCATCTGCTCCAGCTGGTGGATGCGGGTAACATCGCGCACCAGCATCAGGTGCTCGTTGTTGCCATAGCGGGTGATGTGCAACTGCACGCGCATGCGGTCGTTGATCGGCGAGGGAATCTCCAGCGGTTCGAGGTAGTTTGCCGCCTCGAAGTATTCCTTGAAGCGCGGGTGGCGCACCAGGTTGGTCACTTGCTGGCCGCCGTCCTGTGGGGTCTTGAAGCCCAGAAGGGTTTCGGCGGCGCGGTTCCACCATTCCAGGTTGCCGTCGCTGTCGAGCATGATCACCGCGTCACGCAGTGCGGCCGTAGACTCCTGCACCCTGTCGATCACCGCTTGCAGGCGGCCGCGCACGCGCTGGTCGCGGCGTTGCAGGTGGTAGATGCTGTCGAACACTTCGCCCCACAGGCCGTAGCCATCGGGCGGTGCTTCGTCGGGCTGGTGGTTGCGTAGCCAGTCATGCAGGCGCAGCAGTTGCTTGAGGGTCCAGCCCAGATAGAGCGCCAGGCCGATGGCCAGGCTCCAGCCATAGTAGCCGCTGACCAGCCCGCCGATCAGGCAGACGGTAATCAGCAGCAGCAGGTGGCGAATCAGGGTCGCGTGCCAGTTCTGGTTCAATTGACGGTCCTTGTACAACGACGTGCAGCTTGGCGCTTTTCGGCTCGATCAGCTCTTGGTCGAGAAGCGGTAGCCGGTGCCCCGGACGGTTTGTACCAGATTTTCGTAGGCTTCACCCAGCGCCTTGCGCAGCCGGCGGATGTGCACGTCGACGGTGCGTTCTTCGACATAGACATTACCACCCCACACCTGGTCAAGCAGCTGGCCACGGGTGTAGGCGCGCTCCTGGTGGGTCATGAAGAACTGCAGCAGGCGGTATTCGGTAGGGCCCATCTCGGCTGGCTTGCCGTCGATGGTCACGCGGTGGCTGATCGGGTCGAGCAGCAGGCCGCCGACTTCGATCGGTGCCTCGCTGTCGCTCGGGCCGGTGCGGCGCAGCACGGCTTTCAGGCGGGCGACCAGCTCGCGCGGCGAGAACGGCTTGGTGATGTAATCATCGGCGCCTACTTCCAGGCCCTGGATCTTGTTGTCCTCTTCACCCTTGGCAGTGAGCATGATGATCGGGATGTCGCCGGTCAGTTCGTCGCGCTTGAGGCGGCGGGCCAACTCGATGCCGGAGGTGCCCGGCAGCATCCAGTCGAGCAGGATCAGGTCCGGTTTGCGGTCGACGATGATCGCGTGGGCCTGTTGGGAGTTTTCCGCTTCCAGGCAGTCATAGCCGGCCATTTCCAGGGCAACGGCGATCATCTCGCGAATCGGTGCTTCGTCGTCGACGATCAGAATGTTCCTGCCAACCATGCTCAAAACCTCTCCTGGATACGGTGTCTTGGCCCGCATTAGATAACGGAATTATTGCAGCTGTGTGACAGGGTGTTGGCTGTTCTGGCGACATTCCATGACTGAACTAGGCTTGAAAGAGCCGCAATCGCGGCAATTTCAACTCAATCCCCCCGAAACAATGGTGAATCCAATGACACGACAAACGCTGAGCTGGATGGCCCTTTTCACTGCGCTGGCGCTACCGGGGGTGGCCTCTGCCGACCATGCGATGGAGAAGGGCGGCATGTTGGTCGACCATGCCGGCATGACCCTGTACACCTTCGACAAGGATGCGGGCGGCAAGTCGATGTGCAACGGCGAATGCGCCACCAACTGGCCACCACTGATGGTCAAGGCCAATGACGAACCGGCCAAGGACAAGTGGACGGTGGTGATGCGCGATGACGGCAGCAAGCAGTGGGCCTATGACGGCAAGCCGCTGTATACATTCATCAAGGACAAGAAGGCCGGGGACAAGACCGGTGATGGCGTGAAGGATGTCTGGCATATCGCCAAGCCTTGAGAGTGTCCGCTTTCCTTGTGGGAGCGAGTTCAGCCGCGAATGCTGCAGTGCAGCAAGCATTGCATTCGCGGGTAAACCCGCTCCCACAAGGGCGGTGCGTTCAGCGCAATGCGTAATCCAGCACCACCCCGACGAACACCAGCATCCCCGCCCAGTGGTTGTGCAGAAACGCCTTGAAGCACGACTCCCGGTCCAGCTTGCGCGTCGACCAGTACTCCCAGGCAAAGCACGCCGCCGCGCCCAGCAGCCCCAAGTGGAACCAGCCACCCAGCTCGAAGCGGCTGCCGGCCAGCAACAGGCAGCCCAGCGACAGCAGCTGCAAGGTCAGGATGATGGTGCGGTCGGCGTCGCCGAACAGGATAGCGGTCGACTTCACGCCGATCTTCAGGTCGTCATCACGGTCGACCATGGCGTAGTAGGTGTCGTAGCCCACGGTCCACAGCAGGTTGGCGATGTACAGCAGCCAGGCGCTGGCCGGCAGTTCGCCGCCCGCTGCGGTGAAGGCCATGGGAATACCCCAGGAATACGCCGCCCCCAGTACCACCTGCGGGTAATAGGTGTAGCGCTTCATGAACGGATAGCAGAACGCCAGTGCTACCGCACCGAACGAAAGCCACACCGTGCGGCTGTTGGTGCACAGCACCAGCAGGAAGCTCACGCCGACCAGGATGGCGAACAGCGCCAGTGCTTCGCGCGGGCGGACCCGGCCGCTGGCCAGGGGGCGGTCGGCGGTGCGTTTGACATGGCCGTCCACCTTGCGGTCGGCAAAGTCGTTGATGCAGCAACCTGCGGCGCGCATCAGCACCACACCGAGGCCGAAGATCAGCACGTTGGCCAGGGTTGGTGAACCGTTGCCGGCAATCCACACCGCCGACAAGGTCGGCCACAGCAGCAGGTAGATACCAATCGGCCGATCCATGCGGCTGAGCTGGACGAAGTCCCAGGCCCGTGGGTGCAGGTGGTTGAGCGACTTGAGCAGTTGCAGGTACATCAGCGGTTTTCCTCCTTGGCCGCTTGCCACAATGCTGGCAGAAACACCTCTGCCACCAGCAGGTCCAGGCCGCCACGTTCGAAGCGCGAACGGCGGCCCCACAGCGCCACGTGTGCCGCTTCGCTCGGTAGCCAGGCCTGTGGATAACTGCACACCTCGATGGGGTGGCGGATGAACGCCTGGTCACAGAACAGCAACTCGCCCAGCGAACGGCTGCCCAGGGTTTCCAGGTCCAGCCCACCGCGCTCCAGGGCGCTGCGGCTGGCGACGCTGCGGGCGAACACCCAAGGTTGGCCATGGCCGCGCAGGTACACCTCACGCACCCAGCCTTCGGCGCCGGCGGTGGTGCCCAGTGCCTGGCATTCGTCATCGCGCAGCGGTTGCCAGCCCTCGAACAGCGGGGTGACGGAGAAGTGATCGTTGGACAGACGGGTCAGGCGGCGGGTCAGCGAGCCCTCGTCGAACAGCCAGTCAAGGGTGGGCTGGTCGAGATCGGTCGCCAGCTGTGAATACGGCAGCCACGCGACAGCGGCTGCTTGCGGGGATTCGTACGACACGTCGGTCTGCTTGTTACAACCAGAGAGGCGGCGAGCTTAGCATGATTGCCCCGACTGCTTGCATACTGCCGACAGGGCCGCTACAAAGCCCCCACGAATCGCGCGCTGGCTTCTTCGCGGCTAAAGCCGCTCCCACAGGGAACGCACAACCTCTGCTGCTGTGCGGTCCTTGTGGGAGCGGCTTTAGCCGCGAAAGGGCCATCAGCCGCAACACAGCCCCAGCCTGAACCGAGGAATCCCACCCCCATGAAAAAGTGGCAATGTATTGTCTGTGGCCTGATCTACGACGAAGCCGAAGGCTGGCCCGACGACGGCATCGCCCCCGGCACCCGCTGGGAAGATGTGCCTGAAGACTGGCTGTGCCCCGACTGCGGCGTGGGCAAGAGCGACTTTGAAATGATCTCCATCGGCTAATCGAGGAAAGCACGACATGACGTCCCCTGTGGTAATCATCGGTACCGGCCTTGCGGGCTACAACCTGGCCCGTGAATTTCGCAAGCTCGATGCGCAGACGCCACTGCTGCTGATCACCGCCGATGACGGTCGTTCCTACTCCAAGCCCATGCTGTCCACCGGCTTTGCCAAACAGAAGGACGCCGACGGCCTGTGCATGGCCGAGCCGGGCGCCATGGCCGAGCAACTGAATGCCGAGATCCGTACCCATACCCGCATCAGCGGCATCGACCCAGGCCACAAGCGCCTTTGGATTGGGGAGGAGGCGGTGGAATACCGCGACCTGGTGCTGGCCTGGGGTGCGCAGACCGTGCAGGTACCGATCGAAGGCGACGGCGGCGAACAGGTGTTCCCGATCAACGACCTGGAAGATTACGCGCGCTTCCGTGCCGCCGCCGTCGGCAAACAGCGTGTGCTGATCCTCGGTGCCGGCCTGATCGGCTGCGAATTCGCCAACGACATGAGCCAGGGCGGCTTCCAGGTCGATGTGGTGGCGCCGTGCGAGCAAATCATGCCGACCCTGCTGCACCCAGCCGCTGCCACTGCCGTGCAGGCCGGGCTGGAAGGCCTGGGCGTGCGCTTTCACCTGGGCCCGGTACTGACCCGTCTGCAGCAGCTGGCCCAGGGCCTGGAGGCGCACCTGTCCGACGGCAGCGTGATCGCCTGCGACCTGGTGGTTTCGGCCATCGGCCTGCGCCCGCGCACCGACCTGGCCGCCGCCGCTGGCCTGCAGACCAACCGCGGCGTTTGCGTGGACCGCCAATTGCGTACGTCCCACGCCAACATCTTTGCCCTTGGCGATTGTGCCGAAGTCGATGGCATCAACCTGCTCTATGTGATGCCGCTGATGAGCTGTGCCCGGGCCTTGGCGCAAACCTTGGCCGGCAAGCCGACAACGGTCGCCTACGGGCCGATGCCGATCACCGTGAAAACCCCGGCCTGCCCACTGGTGGTCTCGCCGCCGCCCCAGGGCCACGAAGGCACTTGGCAGGTGGACGGGCAGGGCAGTGACCTCAAGGTGCTTTGCCTTGATGCAGACGGCAAGCTGCTGGGCTACGCCCTCACCGGGGCGGCCGTGATGGAAAAGCTGGCCCTGAATCGCCAGCTGCCGGCCGTGATGGCGTAAATAGCTGGCGTTCTGTCGGATTTATCCTGTTGTTGATTGCACAATGGCCGCCCAGATACTGGCGCGGCCCCGGTGCACGTGCCATCCTCACTTCCGTCTGCCGCAGATTAGAGCCTGCGGTGCCTTGAGCGCTGCTCCAAGGGCAGCACGGCATAACAACAAGAATTCCGTCAAAGAGGCTTCACTATGCGCAAACCAGAACTCGCCGCCGTCATCGCCGAAAAGGCCGATCTGACCAAGGAAAAGGCCAATCAGGTTTTGAACGCGATTCTCGACAGCATCACGGGTGCCCTGGACAAGGACACCGTGACCCTGGTCGGTTTCGGCACCTTCGAAAAACGTCATCGCGGTGCGCGTACCGGCAAGAATCCGCAAACCGGTGAACCGGTCAAGATCAAGGCCAGCAATACCGTGGCTTTCAAGCCAGGCAAGAACCTGCGTGACAGCGTCAACGCCCCCGTCAAGCCGTCCAAGAAAGGCAAGTGATCGCTCCCTGACAACCCCCAGTGTCAGCCAAGCGGGCGCCCCAGGGCGCCCGTTGTGCTTTCTGCAGGCAAAATGTTTCGAACTTGCATAAATAGTTCTGGAAAAGGATAGACTGCGCGCCTTAGTCACTTTTAATTCGAGGCGCGTTGATGAAGTTCCGCTTTCTTCTCTGGGCCATGGGGCTGTTGATGGCCAGGGCCAGCCGCAACAACCCGGCGTTCCAGCAGCAGCTCAAGGGCAAGGACCTGGTGTTCCAGATGCAGACCCTGGACGGCAAGGTCGCCCGGCACTTCATCGTCAGCAACGAACGCGTCAGCAGCAAGGGCGGCGCGCACCCGCAGCCGGCGTTTGCCATTGCCTTCAAGGACGCAGCCTATGGCTTCGCCACCATGCAGGCAGGTAACAAGCAGTTGGCGTTCATGCAGGGGATTCAGGACAAGAGCATCCAGATCAAGGGCAATCCGGCGCTGGTGATGTGGTTCCAGGGGTTGATGAAGTACCTGAAGCCGAAGAAAAAGGGCTGAACGCCTATAGGCCTGCTGACCCATACCCTGTGGGAGCGGGTTTACCCGCGAACACCGGCAAGCCGGTGCCATACACCGCGTCGCGATCTTCGCGGGTAAACCCGCTCCCACAGGGGCCAATCATGTCAGTGCGGTGCGTGGAACTGCGAAGCCAGCTCACGCAACAGGCTCTCTGCCTCGAGCACCTTGTTCACCACATCCTCGGCCTTGTCCCGGGTAATCCCTAGCCGCTCCAGCAACTCGTCCGGAATCTCCTGCTGTGGCCCAGAGCCGATCCCCCGCGAGCGCAGCAGGCGGGTGGCCAGGCATACCAGGTTGGGGAACGCCGAAAACTCGCCTTCATAGGCTGGGTCGTGCTGGAAGCGCAGCGCGGTGGACAGTTCTTCCGGCATGTCCCACAGCTTCATCAACCAGGCACCGATCTGCTCGCGGCTGATGCCCAGCAGGTGTTGTTCCACGTAGGTGTGGCAAACGTGCGGGTTGACCTCCAGGTGGCGACAGATCAGCGAGAAGTGCGGCGGGAACACGTGCGCCAACAGCAGGTACCCAAAGTTGTGCAGCAGCCCGGCCAGGTAGGTCAGGCCGGCCTCGGGGCGCTCGGCCCGTGGCATGGCGCGGGTCAGGCCTTCGATGATCGCGGCGGTGTAGATCGACTGCTGCCAGTACGGCGTGGCCTGCTGCGGGTGGTCTTTCGGCAGGCTAAGGGTCTTGCCCAGCGCCAGGCCAAGAGCCAGGTTGATCACCAGGTCGAAGCCCAGCACGCGCACGATGGCATCTTCCACCGAGCGGATCTTGCCCGGTGAGGCGTAGTAGGGTGATGCCGCCCAGCTCACCACCTGCGCAGCCAGCGCCGGGTCGGTCTCGACCACGCCGGTGATATCGTCGATGCTGGCGTTGGGGTCTACCCGCAGCTTGATGATCTTTTGCGCGGTGTCGGCCAGCGGCGGAATTTCGATGGTTTCTTCCAGGCGCTTGTGGATGCGCCGGGCAGTGAAGGCCTGGACGGCATTGGTGATTTCCCGGGTGTCATCATCGGGGCGATCGAGGTTGGGGCTGATCGCCTCGACTTCCTGACCGAAGCTGCTGGCGCTTGCCTTGGCCAGCATGCGCTTGAAGTGCGCGCGTTCGATTTCCAGCAGCAGGCCGGCTTCGCCAGACTGGATAAACACGGTTTCGGCGTCGAGCAGGCTTTTTTCGTACTGGCACGGCGAGCTGGTCAGCGCCGGGATACCTGGCAATGCCTTGAGCTGGTGCTTGTCCAGCATCTGCTTCAGGCGCGGTACCGATACCGCGGTGAGCTTGCGCCCAGTCAGTTCCGCCAGACGATCGAGGTCCAGCAGCTGGCTCTGCGGGAACAGCACCATCATGGCGCCGACCTCGTCGTCGAGCAGCACGGTCTGTACCCGCGCCGCTGCCGGCAGGTGCGGATGTTCGACCACCTCGCGGTAGGCCACGCCGAGTTTGTCGAGCAGCAGCCGGATGACCGAGGGAGCGTGTGGGGTTGCGGTGTCCAGGGCAACTTCAGTCATGGTCCGTATCCACTGATTCTTTTAAACGCGAAGTATAACCAGCCTGGGGGCAAAACTGGATCCATTATGGGACCAGCGTCACACTTGGCCATATTGCTGGCCATGACGCAGCCAGCGGTCAAGCAGTGGGCTGACATGCTCCGGCCAGCGTGCGACCAGGGCCTGGGCGGCGTCGCGCACGGCCGGCAGCAGGTCGGCGTCGCGCATCAGGTCGGCGACCTTGAACTGCAACAGGCCGGTCTGGCGGGTGCCTAGCATCTCGCCCGGGCCACGCAGTTCCAGGTCTTTTTCGGCGATGATGAAGCCATCGTTGGTTTCCCGCATGATCCCTAGCCGCTCGCGGCCGATCTGCGACAGTGGCGGGTGGTACAGCAGCACACAATGGCTGACGGCGCTGCCCCGGCCAACCCGGCCACGCAGCTGGTGCAACTGGGCAAGGCCCAGGCGCTCGGGGTTCTCGATGATCATCAGGCTGGCGTTGGGCACGTCCACACCCACCTCGATGACCGTGGTGGCGACCAGCAACTGCAGGTTGCCCGCTTTGAATTCGGCCATGATCTCAGCCTTTTCCGCCGGTTTCATGCGCCCGTGGATCAGCCCCACCCGCAACTCGCCCAAGGCGCTGCCCAGCTCCTCGTAGGTGCTTTCGGCGGCCTGGCAGGTCAGCTCTTCGGATTCTTCGATCAGGGTGCACACCCAATAGGCCTGGCGCCCTTCGGCGCAGGCCGCGCGCACCCGCTCGACCACTTCGAAGCGGCGGCTGTCGGCCACCAGCACGGTGTTCACCGGTGTGCGCCCGGGCGGCAGCTCGTCGAGCACCGAGGTGTCCAGGTCGGCATAGGCGCTCATGGCCAGGGTTCGCGGAATTGGCGTGGCGGTCATGATCAGCTGGTGCGGGCACAATTCGCCGGCCACGCCCTTTTTGCGCAGGGCCAGGCGTTGCTGCACGCCAAAACGGTGCTGTTCATCGATGATCGCCAGGGCCAGATGCTTGAACTTCACTTCTTCCTGGAACAGCGCGTGGGTGCCGACCACCATTGGCGCACCGTTGGCGATCTGCTCCAGGGCGGCTGCCCGGGCCTTGCCCTTGAGCTTGCCGGCCAGCCAGGCCACTTCGATGCCCAGCGGTTCGAGCCAGCGCTTGAAGGTGATGTAGTGCTGTTCGGCGAGGATCTCGGTAGGTGCCATCAAGGCCACCTGGTAGCCGGCTTCCAGGGCCTGCAGCGCGGCCAGGGCGGCGACCACGGTCTTGCCGGCACCCACATCGCCTTGCACCAGGCGCATCATCGGCTCGTGCTGGCTGAGGTCGTAGGCAATTTCGTTGGCCACCCGCTGCTGCGCGCCGGTCGGTTGGAAGCCCAGGTTGGCCAGGTACTGCGCCTGCAGGCGCTGGGCCTTGGGCAGCACCGGCGCGCGCAGGCTGCGCAGGCTTTCGCGCAGGCGTTGCTGCGACAGCTGGTGGGTCAGCAGTTCTTCGAAGGCCAGGCGGTGCTGGGCCCAGTGCTGGCCTTCGGCAAGCTCGTCGAGGTCGGCGTCGGCCGGCGGGTTGTGCAGGTAGCGGATGGCATCGTCCAGCGGCGCCAGCTGGTAGTCCCGGGCCAGTTCGTCGGGCAGCCAGTCCGGCAGGCTGCGCGGGCCGAGCAGGCCCAGGCTCTGCTGGCACAGCAGGCGCAGGCGTTGCTGGGTGAGGCCTTCGGTGGACGGGTAGATCGGTGTCAGGGTCTGCTCGACCGGTGGCGGCGGTTCGTCGCCGTTCAGCGCGCGGTATTCCGGGTGGTAGATTTCCAGGCCCGAAGCGCCGGGGCGGGCCTCGCCGTAGCAGCGCAGGTGGGTGCCACGCTTGAGGCCTTCCTTCTGCGCGTTGCTGAAGTGGTAGAAGCGCAGGCTCAGTACACCGGTGCCGTCACCCAGGCGCACCACCAGGCTGCGGCGCTTGCCCATGGTCACGTCGGCGCCGCTGACCACCCCCTCGATCACCGCGTCCTGGCCAGGGCGCAGTTGGCCGATCGGCACCACGCGGGTGCGGTCCTGATAGCGCAGGGGCAGGTGGAACAGCACGTCCTGCAGGTTTTCCAGGCCGACCTTGGCGAGTTTCTCCGCCATGGCCTCGCCAACCCCCTTGAGTACCGTGACCGGGACCTTCGACAGCTCACTCATGACTCAGGCCGGTTGTTCCGCTGGGGCTTTGGCGACCGAGCACAGGCGGATCGAATCGGCGAGGATCTCGATGGCCTTCGGCCGCGGGAAGCTGGCGCGCCAAGCAATGGCCACGGTGCGGAATGGAGCCGGTGCAGTCAATGGGCGAACCTCGATGACGCCGGGGGCGTAATGGTGGCTGTGCACCGCCGACAGCGGCAGGATCGACACGCCAAGGCCCGAGGCGACCATGTGGCGGATGGTTTCCAGCGAGCTGGACTCCACCGTGGTGTGCTTGGATCCTTCACCGCCCTTGTTCAGCGTTGGGCAGGCTTCCAGTACCTGGTCGCGGAAGCAGTGGCCTTCACCGAGCAGCAACAGGCTCTTGTCGTTGAGCATGGCGGTGTCGATGGTCTTTTTCGCCGTCCACGGGTGGTCGGCCGGCATCAGGGCGCAGAACGGTTCATCGTACAGCGGCAGCGTCAGCACGTCGGCTTCGTTGAACGGCAGGGCGATGATCACCGCGTCCAGTTCGCCGTTGCGCAGTTTTTCGCGCAGTACGTGGGTGAAGTTCTCTTCGATGTACAGCGGCATCTGCGGCGCCACGCGGTGCAGTTGCGGGATCAGGTGCGGGAACAGGTACGGGCCGACGGTGTAGATGGCACCGACCTTGAGCGGGGCGGTGAGTTGATTCTTGCCGGCCTGGGCCAGCTCGCGAATGCCCTGGGCCTGCTCCAGTACCTTCTGTGCCTGGGCGACGATGCTTTCGCCGACCGGGGTCAGACGGACCGCGCTCTTGCTGCGCTCGAAGATCAACACGCCAAGCTCATCCTCGAGCTTCTTCACACCGACCGACAGGGTCGGCTGGCTCACGTGGCAGCGCTCGGCGGCATGGCCGAAGTGCTGTTCCTGGGCGAGTGTGACGATGTAGCGTAATTCTGTGAGGGTCATAACGTGCGTCCATGAAGTTGCGAGCCCAGCATAGCGGCTGCAATCGATAGACGCACGTTATCAGACTTGCCGATTTGTGACAGAAGCAAAAGTCTCAGCGGCGGTCCAGCGAGTAGACGAACGGTGCCACGACTTCGATCGTGCCATTGTTCAGCAACTCGGGTGGCGGCTTGGGTACCGTGCCGGCCCGACGGATCATTTCCAGGGTCGCCCGGTCCAGGGCGGCACTGCCCGAGCCACCGGCCATGGAGTACGACACCACCTTGCCTTCGGCGTCGACCACGAAGCGCAGGCGGTTGATGCCCTGCAGGCCGCGCCGACGCGCGTCTTCCGGGTAACGCTTGTACTTGGCCAGGTGACGCAGCAGGTCGCTCTGCCAGGTCGGCAGGGCGTTGCTGTTGGACGCAATGCTCGGCGCCGGTGCCGCGGACTTCTGCGGTGGCGTGTTGCTGGGCGGTGCGTCTACCGTTTGTTCGGTCGGCGGTGCTTCCTTCGGCGGCTCAGGCTTTTTCTCGGGCTTTGGCGGCTGCGGCTTGGCCTTCGGCTTGGGCGGCTTGGCAATGGCGATCTTGGGTTTGGGTGCCTCGGCCAGCTTCGGCAGCGGCGGTTCCTCGACCGGTGCCGGTGGCTGCGGCGCCGCTTTAGGGGGCGGTGGTGGCGCAGGCTCTGGCAACGGCGCCAGTTCGACCATCATGGCTGCCGGGGGCAGTTCGATGGCCTGGGGCACCGACCAGTTGAGCGTCAGCAGCACGGCGACCACGTGCACGCCCAGCACGATCGCCAGGCTGCCACCGTAGCGCGCCATGTTAGAGCGCGTTCTTGTCATTTCTTGGCTGCCGTCTCGAGACCTACAAGACCGACTTTGAGGTAGCCGGCCGCGCGCATGTTGTTCATCACGTCCATCAGGTCACCGTAATCCACGCCTTTGTCAGCCTGGAAGAAGATGGTGGTTTCCTTGTCGCCCTTGGTCTTGGCATCGAGCATCGGGCCAAGCTGGTCGGGGGCAGGGACCTGATCGTCACCGACGTACAACTTCTGGTCGGCCTTGACGCTTACGAACACCGGTTTCTCGGGCCTCGGTGCCGGCTTGGCGGTCGAGGCCGGCAGGTCGACCTTGATGTCGACTGTGGCCAAGGGGGCTGCGACCATGAAGATGATCAGCAGCACCAGCATTACGTCGATGAACGGCGTAACGTTGATTTCGTGGTTCTCGGCGAGGTCGTCGCCACCTTCGTTGAGATGCAGGCCCATGGCTTACCCCACTTTCACCATGTGCGGGGCAACGCGATCGCTGCCCTGGTGGTCCAGGTCACGGCTGACCAGCAGCAGCACCTGGGCGGAGGCGTCGGACACCTGGGCCTTGTAGCCGGCGATGGAGCGGGCGAAGACGTTGTAGATGACCACGGCCGGAATTGCTGCGACCAGGCCCAGGGCGGTGGCCAGCAGGGCTTCGGCGATACCCGGGGCAACCACGGCCAGGTTGGTGGTCTGGGTCTTGGCGATGCCGATGAAGCTGTTCATGATGCCCCATACGGTACCGAACAGGCCGACGAATGGCGCAGTAGAGCCGATGGTGGCGAGTACGCCAGTGCCGCTGCTCATGGTGCGGCCGCTGGCGTGTACCAGGCGCTCCAGGCGGAAGCTGACGCGCTCCTTGATGCCTTCTTTTTCGCGGGCGTTGGCCGACAGGCGCATCTCTTCGAGGGCATCGTGGACCAGGGTGTGGGCCAGAGTGCCTTCCTTGTTGGAAACCTCGCTGGCTTCCTTGAGGCTGGCGGACTTCTTCAGCAGGGCGATTTCACCACGCAGGCGACGCTTGGCGCCCATCAGCTCGAAGCCTTTGGCAATCCAGATGGTCCAGGTGATGATGGAGGCGATGGCCAGGCCGATCATTACCGCCTTCACCACCACGTCGGCGTTCTTGTACATGCCCCATGGGGACAGGTCGTGGGCCATGCCCAGCGAGGTGTCTTCAACCAGGGCTTCGACGCTCGGGTCTACCGCGACCGGGGCATCAGCCGGGGTGGCGGCAACTGCGCCGTCAGCCGGTGCTGCGACTGGAGCAGTTGCCGGAGCAGCTGGTGCAGTAGCGGCTGCAGGCGTGGCAGCATTGGCAGTTGGCTCATCGGCCATGGCCGCCGGGGCCAGCACCAGGCTGAGTGTCAGCGCGGCGATGGCGCGCCAGGCGCGCGACGGGGTTGGCGAAGCGGAAGGTTGAGTACGTGTCATGCTGGCCGGACCTGATGAAGAATAAAGTTAACGTTCTCCAAGGCCTCGAGGTAGGCCGAGAACAATTTGGCGGCCATTATTGCAAGTAATTCTTGTTAACAAAAGTAATCTTGTTGCTTTTTTCGCCTATGGTCTAGCCATCCATCGTGTAGCGTGGTCGGGCTGATCAATTGGTCTAGGGAGTTTAGAGATGTCAGGCCTTTCCGTGATGGTGGTGGGATGTGGTGATGTAGGCGGGCGCCTTGCCCGGCAGATGCTTGCGCGCGGTTGGCAGGTGAGCGGCCTGCGTCGGTCGGTCGGGCAGTTGCCGGCGGGGGTCGTGCCGGTGGCTGCGGACTTGTCCGAGCCATCGATTCCCGACGCCTGGCCGCAGCGCGCGCCGGACTACCTGGTGTATTGCGTGGCGGCCAGCCAGCACGACGAGGCGGGTTACCAGGCAGCCTATGTCGACGGTTTGCGCCATGTGCTGGCCTGGCTGACCGAGCGTGGCCAACGCCCACGGCGCCTGCTGTTCGTGTCCAGCAGCAGCGTGTATGCACAGAAGGACGGCGAGTGGATCGAAGAAGGCGCCGCCACCGAGCCTGAAGGTTATTCCGGGCGGTTGATGCTGGAGGCTGAACGGCTGGCACTGGCCAGCGGCATCCCGGCCAGCGTGGTGCGCCTGACCGGCATCTATGGCCCGGGCCGCGAGTGGCTGCTCAGCCAGGTGCGCCAAGGCTACCGCGTGGCCGAGGAGCCACCGCTGTATGGCAACCGCATCCATGCCGAGGATGCTGCCGGCCTGTTGGCGTTCCTGTTGCAGGCGGATGCCGACGGCAAGGTGCTGGACGATTGCTACATCGGCGTCGACGACGACCCGGCGCCGCTGGCCGATGTGGTGGCCTGGCTGCGGGCGTACATGGGGGTAACCGAATGGTCGGATGAGCAGCGCGTGCGGCGCACCGGCAGCAAGCGCTGCAGCAACGCCCGGGCGCGGGCGTTGGGCTGGGCGCCGGCGTATCCGAGCTACAAGGAAGGTTATGCGGCCATCCTGAAAGGCCTGTGCTGAGGCTACTGGCCTCTTCGCGGGTAAACCCGCTCCCACAGATATACCACTGGTTTCAAGCCTGGCGGTGTACCTGTGGGAGCGGGTTTACCCGCGAAGAGGCCGGTGTATTCGGCCGCGATCCAGCAAGTCTCAATCCAGCTCCAGCACCCACTGGCGCTTGCCGGCTGCCAGCACTGGCATTTCATCCGGCTGCGCCCGGTTCACTGCCTGGAAAATCTCCAGCTTGTCGCCATCGCGCTTGAGGATGAACGGCGCGCCACGCTGGTTGCGCTCCAGCCACAGGCTGTCGTTGCTGCCACCCATGGTCGCGCAATCACCCGCCAGGCACAGGGCGAAACGGTCTGGCCCCGGCAGGCCGGTGACGTTGCCGGTGTCGCCGAAGCGCACGCTGGCACCTTTGCCCTGGCCTTCGATGATCTTCCAGTTGCCGCCCAGATAGGCCTGGTACAGGGCTTTCTCGAAGCTGCTGCCCAGTGGCGCATTGGCCGCCGTCGGCGCTTTGGCGCGCACGAAGGTCTGCTTGCCGCCGTTTTGATCGACAGCCTGCAGTTCGTCGCCATCGAGCGACAGCTGTTCAGTCTGGCCGCCCTGGAAGCTGGCCTGCCATTGCTTGTCGGTGGCGCTCAGCTGGCCGTCGGCCGCTTCGAAGCCATTGCTGTAGCTGGCCTGTTGGCTGGCAACGTCGAGCTTCCACTCGAACACCGGCCCGTGCTCATTGAGCGCCTGGCGCAGGCTGCCGCCCTTGACGGCCGCATTGATGGCGTCCTGGTTGATCCAGGTGCCGTTGAAATCTTCGGGTTTGTGGCTGGCGCAGCCGCCCAGAAGCAGGGCTGCCAGCGCTAGGGGCAGTGCTTGACGCATGACGGGGTAACCTTGCAGAGAAGGGAAGGTGACGGGCAGGGCGCCCGTCACCGGGGCATCATTCGATGACCAGGATGGCGTCCATTTCGACCTGGGCGCCTTTCGGCAGCGCGGCAACACCGATGGCGGCGCGGGCCGGGTAAGGCTGCTCGAAGTAGCGGCCCATCACCTCGTTGACCTTGGCGAAGTGGCTCAGGTCGGTGAGGAAGATGTTCAGCTTGACGATGTCCTTGAACGAACCGCCAGCGGCTTCAGCCACGGCCTTGAGGTTCTCGAACACTTGTACGGTCTGGGCTTCGAAGCCATCGACCAGTTCCATGGTCTTCGGGTCCAGCGGGATCTGGCCCGACATGTATACGGTGTTGCCGGCCTTGATCGCCTGCGAGTAGGTGCCGATGGCGGCAGGGGCCTTGTCGCTGTTGATGACGGTCTTGCTCATGATGACTCCTTGCGGTTGGCGGACTACGTACGCATGCGGGTGATGCGGACCACACCGGTCAGGGTACGCAGCTTCTTGATCACACGCGCCAGGTGCACGCGGTCGTGCACGCTGACCACCAGTTGGACCACGCTGATACGGCCGTCGCGTTCGTCCATGCTGATTTTCTCGATGTTGCCGTCGGCAGCGTTGACACTGCTGGCCAGCAAGGCAATCAGGCCGCGCTGGTGCTCCAGTTCGACACGCAGCTCGACATTGAATTCACCGGTGATGTCCTTGGCCCAGGAGAGCTGTACGCACTTCTCGGGGTTGTGGCGGATTTCACTGATGTTGCGGCAGTTTTCCAGGTGCACGACCATGCCCTTGCCGGCTGACAGGTGGCCCACGATCGGGTCGCCCGGGATCGGCGTGCAGCACTTGGCGTAGCTCAGCACCAGGCCTTCGGTACCGCGGATCGCCAGCGGGCCTTCCGGTGCTGGCAACTGCTCGCCTTCGGCCGACAGCAGGCGGCGTGCGACCACGTAGGCCATGCGGTTGCCCAGGCCGATGTCTTCGAGCAGGTCTTCGATCAGTTCCAGGCGGTACTCGGCGAGAATCGCCTGGATACGTTCCTGGGGGATCATCTCCAGGCTGCTGTCGAAGCCGGTGAGCACCTTGTTCAGCAGGCGTTCGCCCAGGCTGATGGACTCGGAGCGACGCTGCTGCTTGAGCGCGTGGCGGATGTGCGTACGCGCCTTGCCGGTAACCACGAAGTTGAGCCAGGCCGGGTTCGGCCGTGCGCCCGGGGCGCTGACGATTTCCACCGTCGAGCCGCTTTGCAGCGGTTCGGACAGCGGCGCCAGGCGGCGGTTGATGCGGCAGGCGATGCAGCTGTTGCCGACGTCGGTGTGCACCGCATAGGCGAAGTCGACGGCCGTGGAGCCTTTGGGCAGCTCCATGATGCGGCCTTTTGGCGTGAACACGTAGACCTCGTCCGGGAACAGGTCGATCTTCACGCTCTCGATGAATTCCAGCGAGTTGCCGGCACGTTGCTGCAGCTCGAGGATGCCCTTGACCCATTGGCGGGCGCGGGCGTGGCTGCCCTTGGGCTGCTCGTCGTCGTTGGACTTGTACAGCCAGTGCGCGGCGATGCCGTTGTTGGCCATCTCCTCCATCTCGCAGGTGCGGATCTGGATTTCGATGGGCACGCCGTGCATGCCGAACAGCGTGGTGTGCAACGACTGGTAGCCGTTGGCCTTTGGGATCGCGATGTAATCCTTGAAACGACCGGGCAGCGGCTTGTACAGATTGTGCACCGCACCGAGTACGCGGTAGCAGGTGTCGACCTTGTCGACGACGATGCGGAAGGCGTACACGTCCATGATCTCGTTGAAGGCGCGGCGCTTGCCGCGCATCTTCTTGTAGATGCCATAGAGGTGTTTCTGCCGGCCGCTGACCTCGCCCTCGATGCCGTCGGCAGCCAGGCAGTTGGCCAGCGAATGCTCGATCTTGGCGACGATTTCCTTGCGGTTGCCGCGAGCGCTTTTCACCGCACGGTGAATCAGCGACGAACGCATCGGATGCATGGCCTTGAAGCCGAGGTCCTCGAACTCCACGCGCACGGTATGCATGCCCAGGCGATTGGCGATGGGGGCGTAGATCTCGAGGGTTTCCTTGGCGATGCGCCGGCGTTTTTCGCCGGACAGCACTTCCAGGGTGCGCATGTTGTGCAGGCGGTCAGCCAGCTTGACCAGGATCACGCGGATATCGCGGGCCATGGCCATGGCCATCTTCTGGAAGTTTTCGGCCTGCGCCTCGGCCTTGGTCTCGAAGTTCATCTGGGTCAGCTTGCTGACCCCGTCGACCAGTTCGGCCACGGTCTCGCCAAACTGCTGGCTGAGGGCTTCCTTGGCGATGCCGGTATCTTCGATCACATCGTGCAGCATGGCTGCCATCAGGCTCTGATGGTCCATGTGCATGTCGGCGAGGATGCTGGCCACGGCCAGCGGGTGGGTCACGTAGGGTTCGCCACTGCGGCGGCGCTGCCCATCGTGGGCCTGTTCGGCGTAGAAATAGGCGCGCCGGACCAGGTTGACCTGTTCGGGGCCAAGATAGGTCGACAGCCGTTCGGCCAAGGCTTCTATACCCGGCATGGGTTTACCTCCTGCCGAGGAAGGGGGCCTTGCGCCGTGCGACGTCGACCTGGCATCAATCAGACAGCCTCGTTGTTCTCGTCCTCGAACGCGGCGAACACCGGATCCTCGGTGACGATCTCTTCAGCGGCGATGAACTCGTTGGTGACGATGCCTTCGGCGATTTCACGCAGGGCAACAACGGTCGGCTTGTCGTTTTCCCACGCAACGCGTGGCTCTTTGCCGCCGGTCGCCAGCTGGCGAGCGCGCTTGGTCGAGAGCATGACCAGCTCAAAGCGGTTATCCACGTGTTCCAGGCAGTCTTCAACAGTTACGCGGGCCATGGTCTTCCTCAGTAGCAATTGCGGTGGGCGTGCAGCCCGATAATGGGCAGGCGGACTCGATAGTTTAAAAAATCACCAGCCAATAGGGAAGCGCTGTTTTGTCGGGTGGTTACCTTCAAGCCCTGTGTTGCCTTCTTCGCGGCTGAAGCCGCTCCCACAGGGACCGCATTGTCCTCAGGTCCATCACCGCACCCTGTGGGAGCGGCTTCAGCCGCGAAAGGGCCGCAACAGACACTCTCGATACATGAGCCTGACGATACCCTCAGAGCATCGCGTCACGCAACCGCGGGGTCAGCTCCTCGAACAGGGTCTGCACCGAGCGCAACGCCCGGCAGTCCGGCCGGGTCAGCAGCCACAGCTGGGTGTCGCAACCCGGCAGCGGCCCGCTCAGCGCATCCACCCCGGGCAGCGCGTGCACCATGTAGTCCGGCAACGCTGCCACGCCGAGCCCGGCCGTGACCAGCTGGGCGATGGTCGACATGCCGCTGCACTGGTAGCGCGGGCTCAACCCCGGGTGCTGCTGGTTGCGCCAGACCACCGTGGGGTGGTCCTGCATCGAGTCGTCGGGGGCGATCCACGGCACGCTGGCAGGTGACTCTGCCAGGCGTTCGCGCCATTGCGGCTGGCCGCAGACTACGTAGGAGGTGGACCCCAGGTTGCGGCCCACCAGGTGCTCTGGTGGCGTGTTGGTCAGGCGCAGGGCAATGTCGGCATCGCGCCGGCTGAGATTGGCGAAGGTATTGGAAGTGCCCATCTCCAGCGACAAGGCCGGGTAGTTGGGCATGAACTCGGCCAGAGCCGGCAGCAGCAAGCTATGCATCACCGCCTCGGTACAGGTCAGCCGCACGGTGCCGCTGACCACCTGCTCGCCACTGGTCATGGCGATGCGCGCTGCCTCCAGCGCCTGCTCGGCGCGCTCGGCCTGTTCAGCCAAGGCCTGGGCGGTATCAGTCGGCAGGTAGCCCTTGCGGCTCTTGACGAACAAGGCGGTGCCCAGCGCCGACTCCAGTCGGCGGATCGAGCGGAAGACCGTCGACACGTCGACCTTGAGCAGCTCGGCGGCCTTGGCCAGCGAGCGGCCACGTTCCAGGGCCAGGACCAGTGAGAGGTCGGCATGGGTAATCTGATATTGCATTGGTGCACGCTCTGCTTGCCGAATTGCCAATGTCTGTTGCGTTTTGGCCATTTTATAGTGGAACGGCCCCCGGGAATCAATGCGCCCGGTCGGGTAACCAATCCCCGCGATGGGAAAGTGAAAAGAACAACAGCTGCAACCATCGTCGCCCGTGAGGCGCCAGCCGTATCCCCCACATCGCCGCAGCAAATCAAAGGATGTACAGCCATGACGTCGGTAACCCCGTGCGCCAGTTCTTCCAGCGAGATGAATGACTTCCTCCAGGCCCATCCGGACACGCAGTACGTCGACCTGCTGATCTCCGACATGAACGGCGTGGTACGTGGCAAGCGCATCGAGCGGGCCAGCCTGCACAAGGTGTACGAGAAGGGCATCAACCTGCCGGCATCGCTGTTCGCCCTGGACATCAACGGGTCCACCGTCGAGAGCACCGGCCTTGGCCTGGACATCGGCGATGCCGACCGCATCTGCTTCCCGATCCCCGGCACGCTGTCGGACGAGCCGTGGCAGAAGCGCCCCACCGCCCAGCTGCTGATGACCATGCACGAGCTGGATGGCCAGCCGTTCTTCGCCGACCCGCGCGAAGTGCTGCGCCAGGTGGTGAGCAAGTTCGATGACCTGGGCCTGGATATCTGCGCCGCGTTCGAGCTGGAGTTCTACCTGATCGACCAGGACAACCTCAACGGGCGCCCGCAGCCGCCGCGCTCGCCGATTTCCGGCAAGCGCCCGCAGTCGACCCAGGTGTACCTGATCGACGACCTCGACGAGTATGCCGACTGCCTGCAGGACATGCTCGAAGCGGCAAAGGAGCAGGGCCTGCCCGCCGATGCCATCGTAAAGGAAAGCGCCCCGGCACAGTTCGAGGTCAACCTGCACCATGTGGCCGACCCGCTGAAGGCCTGTGACTATGCGATCCTGCTCAAGCGCCTGATCAAGAACGTTGCCTACGACCATGAAATGGACACCACCTTCATGGCCAAGCCCTACCCGGGCCAGGCAGGCAACGGCCTGCACGTGCACATTTCGTTGCTGGACAAGAAAACTGGCAAGAACATCTTCGCCAGCGACGACCCGCTGCAAAGCGACGCGTTGCGCCACGCCATCGGTGGCGTGCTGGAGACCATGCCCGCGTCGATGGCCTTCCTCTGCCCGAATATCAACTCCTATCGCCGCTTCGGCGCGCAGTTCTACGTGCCCAATGCGCCAAGCTGGGGCCTGGACAACCGCACCGTGGCCGTGCGCGTGCCCACCGACAGCAGCGACAACGTGCGCCTCGAGCACCGCGTGGCCGGCGCCGACGCCAACCCCTACCTGATGCTCGCGGCGATCCTCGCCGGTGTTCACCATGGCCTGACCAATCAGGTCGAGCCGCAGGCACCGATCGAAGGCAACTCCTACGAACAACTGGAGCAGAGCCTGCCGAACAACCTGCGCGATGCCCTGCGCGCGCTGGACGACAGCGAAGTCCTCAACCAATACATCAGCCCGGACTACATCGATATCTTCGTGGCCTGCAAGGAAAGCGAACTGGCCGAGTTCGAAGTATCGATTTCCGACCTCGAGTACAACTGGTACCTGCACACGGTGTAAGCCCATGAGCGCAAATGCGGTCCCCTTGATCGGTGTCAGCGCCTGCCGCCAGCAGGTGGGGAAGAACTCGTCGCATACGGTAGGCGACAAGTATGTCGAGGCGGCCGGCTTTGCCGGCTTGCCATTGATCTTGCCGGCCCGCGACGGGGGCAGCGACACGCAGGCGCTGCTGGCTCGTCTGCACGGCATTGTTTTTACCGGCTCACCTTCAAATATCGAACCGCATCATTACAATGGCGCCCCCAGCGCGGCGGGTACCCGGCACGATCTGGCACGCGATCGCCTGACCCTGCCGCTGTTGCAGGCGGCCATTGCCGCTGGTGTGCCGGTGTTCTGTATTTGCCGTGGCTACCAGGAATTGAATGTGGCGCTGGGCGGCAGCCTGCACCAGCGTGTGCAGGAACTGCCCGGCTACCTTGACCACCGTGAACCTGAGGACGCACCCCTGGAGGTGCAATACGGCGCTCGTCACCTTGTCGGCATCGAGCCTGGCGGGTTGTTCGAGCGCCTGGGCCTGGCTGCGCAGTTCGAGGTCAACTCGCTGCACAGCCAGGGCATCGACCGCCTGGCCCCGGGCCTGCGCGTCGAGGCACGGGCCCCGGATGGCCTGATCGAAGCGGTGTCCATGCCTGCGGCGCCGGGCTTTGTGCTTGGCGTGCAGTGGCACCCGGAGTGGCGATTTACCGAGAACCCGGTCTCGCGGCGCCTGTTCCAGGCGTTTCGCGAGGCCTGCATTGCTTACGCTACACGGGAGGGCGCACGGCAGGAGGCATTCTGACGTCACCCGAAGGTCTCGGATGACTTGTTCCCGGCAACAAGCTTTCAATGAGTGAAAGCGGGCCTTGTGCGCAAGGCCTGTGAAAACAATTCCAAAATTTACGGCAAATACTCATGAGCAATTACACAGAAGCCGGCCGCCCACCCGATGTGGCGGCCGACGCGGGCAACACCCAGCGCAGCAAGGGCCTGGCCACGGGCCGGCTGGGCTTGCTGGCCAGCGTGGTGCTGGGCATTTCCACCATCGCCCCGGTCTACACCCTGACCGGCGCCCTTGGCCCGACCGTGCGCGAAGTGGGCGCACACCTGCCAGCGGTGTTCATCGTCGGCTTCCTGCCGATGCTGCTGGTGGCCCTGGGCTACCGCGAACTGAATTCGGCGGAGCCGGACAGCGGCACTTCGTTTACCTGGTCGGCGCGTGCCTTCGGCCCGATGATCGGCTGGATCGGCGGCTGGGGCCTGGTGGTCGCCACCACCATCGTGTTGTCGAACCTGGCCGGGGTGGCGGTCGATTTCTTCTACCTGTTCCTTGGCCAGATCACCGGCAAGCATGAGCTGGCGGCATTGGCCGACAACCTGCTCATCAACATAACCACCTGTTGCGTGTTCATCGCCCTGGCGGTGTGGATCTGCTGTCGCGGCATGACCACCACCATGACCGTGCAATACGGCCTGGTGGCCCTGCAGTTGCTGGTGCTGATCGGATTTGCCTTTGCCGCTTTCGGCGAAACCACGGCGCCGCCACCGCTGGAATTCGATTTCGCCTGGTTCAACCCGTTCGGCGTCGAATCGTTCTCGGCCTTTGCCGCCGGGCTGTCGCTGTCGATCTTCATCTTCTGGGGCTGGGATGTATGCCTGACCGTCAGCGAGGAATCGGTCGGCAGCGACGAGGTGCCGGGCAAGGCGGCTACCTGGACCGTGCTGCTGATCCTCGGCCTGTACCTGTTCACCGCGATTGCCACCCTGCAGTTTGCCGGTATCAGTGAACAGGGCCTGGGCCTGAACAATCCACGCATCCAGGAAAACGTCTTTGCTCACCTGGCCGGCCCGGTCATGGGGCCGCTGGCGATTCTGATGTCCATCGCCGTGCTGGCCAGCACCGCGGCGTCGCTGCAGTCGACCTTCGTGTCGCCTGCGCGCACCCTGTTGGCCATGGGTTACTACGGTGCGGTGCCGCAGAAGTTCGCCAGTGTCTGCCCACGTTCGCAGACCCCGCGTTACGCCACCATCTGCGCTGGTGTGGCTGCGGGCCTGTTCTACGTGACCATGCGCACCCTGAGCGAGAACGTGTTGGCGGATACCATCACTGCACTGGGCATGATGATCTGCTTCTACTATTCGCTGACGGCCTTCGCCTGTGTCTGGTACTTCCGCCACAGCCTGTTCGACAGCCTGCGCCACTTCCTGATGCGCGGCCTGTGCCCGCTGGTGGGTGGGGTGATCCTGTCGGTGATCTTCTTGCGTACCGCCATCGACAGCGCCTCGCCGGACTTCGGCAGCGGCTCGCATGTGGGCGGGCTGGGGCTGGTGTTCGTGATCGCCGCGATCATCTCGGTGCTGGGCATCGTGCTGATGATGCTGTCGCGCCTGCGCGCGCCGGCATACTTCCTGGGGGCTACCCTGCGTCAGCAGGCTACCTTGCCTTTGCAGGAATAAAGCTGGGGGCGCTTTGCGCCCCATTCGCAGCACAAGGCTGCTCCTGCAATGGCGCGATGTACGCTGTCGATGTAGGAGCAGCCTTGTGCTGCGAATGGGCTGCAAAGCAGCCCCGTTCGCTCTTTCAGGAAAGTAGTTCTTTCAGCAGCCCGCTGTTGCGTTGTTGCTGCTTCTTCAGCCGCAGGCGATTGGAGCGGAACACCGCTTTCAAATCCTCCAGCGCCACGTCGAAATCATCGTTGATGATCACGTAGTCGTACTCGTCGTAGTGCACCATCTCGCTGACCGCTTCCTGCATGCGCCCGGCAATGATTTCTTCGCTATCCTGCCCGCGGCCATCCAGGCGCTCGCGCAGGGCCTGCTGGCTTGGCGGCAGGATGAACACCGACAAGGCCTCGGGCATCAGCTTGCGTACCTGCTGGGCGCCTTGCCAGTCGATCTCCAGGATCAGGTCATTGCCCTGGTCGAGCACCTCTTGCAGCGCGCTGCGCGAAGTCCCGTAGAAATTGCCGAACACTTCGGCGTGTTCCAGGAAGTCACCCTTGGCGATCAGCCCCTTGAAGTCGTCATGGCTGACGAAGTGGTAGTTCACGCCGTGCTCTTCGCCTGGGCGCATGGCGCGGGTAGTGTGCGAGACCGAGACGCTTACGCGCTTGTCGGCCTTGATCAGGGCGGTGACCAGGCTGGTCTTGCCGGCGCCCGAAGGGGCCGAAACGATGTAGAGGGTGCCGCTGCTGTGGTTCATGGTCGGGGTGGCCTTACTCGATGTTCTGTACTTGTTCACGCATCTGTTCGATCAATACCTTCAGGTTGACCGCCGCTTGCGTGCTGCGTGGGTCGAAGGCCTTGGAGCCTAGGGTATTGGCCTCGCGGTTGAGTTCCTGCATCAGGAAGTCCAGGCGTCGGCCGGCGGCACCGCCACCCTTGAGCACCCGGCGTACTTCGGTGACGTGAGTGCTGAGGCGGTCGAGTTCCTCGGCCACGTCGCTCTTCTGCGCCAGCAGCACCATCTCCTGCTCCAGGCGCTGCTGGTCGAGTTCGGCCTGCATGTCGCCGAAGCGGTCGAGGATCTTCTGCCGTTGTGCTGCCAGCATCTGCGGCACCAGGGCACGCAGGGTGGTGACTTCGCTGGCCATGTTGTCCAGACGTTCGTTGATCAGCCGGGCCAGTTCCTGGCCTTCACGCTGGCGCCCGGCCTTGAGCTCGGCCAGAGCCTCATCGAACAACGCCATGGCTTCTGTATTCAGTGCCTGTGGATCGCTGGCGTCGGCTACCAGCACGCCTGGCCAAGACAGCACCTCCAGCGGGTTCAGTGGTGCCGGCTGTTTGATCAGCCCGGCCACTTCCTCGGCGGCGGCAACCAGCTGCGCGGCGCGCTCGCGGTCCACCTTCAGCGGTTTGCCGTTGCTGTCTTCGTTGAGCCGCAAGGTGCATTCCACCTTGCCCCGTGACAGGCCCTGGCGCAGGCCTTCACGCACGGCGCCTTCGAGGTCGCGCAGGGCCTCGGGCAGGCGCAGGTGCGGCTCCAGGTAACGGTGGTTGACCGAACGCAGCTCCCAGACCAGGGTGCCTTGGCTGCCGGCGCGCTCGACTCGAGCAAAAGCGGTCATGCTGTGCACCATGGGGAGTACCTCGCGTATATGAATGAACGGTGGGAGCCTCTCGGCTGCAAGGCGCAGGATTGTAGCGCAGTGGGGCCTTGGCGCCCAATCCACCCATGTTACCGACGGGTGGCCTGGCCGGTAGGAAAAGGCGACGGGCTGTGCCGGGCGCGACAATAGGCATGTCTTCCCCGGGCCGTGGGCTCTATAATGCTCGGCAGATTCAAAGTCCCAGTACAGGTATCCCAGATGAAACGTCCAAGTGGTCGCGCCGCCGATCAGCTCCGCTCGATCCGCATCACCCGCAACTACACCAAGCACGCCGAAGGGTCGGTACTGGTCGAGTTCGGTGACACAAAGGTCATCTGCACGGTCAGCGTGGAAAACGGTGTGCCGCGCTTCCTCAAAGGCCAGGGCCAAGGCTGGCTGACCGCCGAATACGGCATGCTGCCGCGCTCCACCGGCGAGCGTAACCAGCGCGAAGCCAGCCGTGGCAAACAGGGTGGCCGCACCCTGGAAATCCAGCGTCTCATCGGTCGTTCGCTGCGCGCCGCGCTGGACATGAGCAAACTCGGTGACATTACCCTGTACGTCGACTGCGACGTGATCCAGGCCGATGGCGGTACCCGTACCGCGTCCATCACCGGTGCCATGGTCGCCCTGTGCGACGCCTTGGCGGTGATCAAGAAGCGCGGTGGCCTGAAGGCCGGCAACCCGCTCAAGCACATGATCGCCGCAGTGTCGGTGGGCATGTACCAGGGCGAAGCGGTGCTTGACTTGGACTACCTGGAAGACTCCGCTGCCGAAACCGACCTGAACGTGGTCATGACCAGCGCCGGTGGTTTCATCGAAGTGCAGGGTACTGCCGAAGGCGCGCCGTTCCAGCCTGAAGACTTCAACGCGATGCTCGCCCTGGCACAGAAGGGCATGACCGAGATCTTCGAACTGCAGCAGGCGGCGCTGGCCGACTGAACCCAGCCAGGGAGGTGCGGGGCATGAGCGAATCCAACCTGTCGATCACCCCGCCCAATGCCGAAATCCGGCAGTGGGCGATGTTCTGCCACCTCTCCGCGCTGCTGGGCCTGGTGGTGCCGCTCGGGCACTTGCTGGGCCCGCTGGTGCTGTGGCACCTCAAGCGCGAGCAAGACCCTTTCATCGACGCCCAGGGCAAAGAGGCGCTGAACTTTCAGATCAGCGTGACCATTGCCGGGTTCATCTGCTTCCTGCTGATGTTCGTGTTCATCGGACTGATGCTGTTCGCCATGCTGATGGTCGCGGTGATGATCCTGATCATCATCGCGGCTGTGCGGGCGAATGAGGGCAAGCCGTATCGCTACCCGATGATCTGGCGGCCGATCAAATAATGCTGGGGCTGCTTTGCAGCCCTATCGCGACACAAGGCCGCTCCTGCAAGGGATATGCATTCCCCTGTAGGAGCGGCCTTGTGTCGCGATAGGGCCGCAAAGCGGCCCCATGCCTTCAGATGGTCAACGTCCAGTCATAGTCGACGATCAGCGGCGCATGCTGGGAGAAGCGCGGCTGACGCGGCAGGCGGGCGTTGCGCACGAAGCGGCGCAGGCCCGGAGTGAGGATCTGGTAGTCGAACCGATAGCCCAGGTTGAGCATCTCGGCCTGCTCGTTGTCCGGCCACCAGCTGTACTGGTCGCCTTCACGGCTGACTTCGCGCAGGGCATCGACGTAACCCATCTCGCCGGTGATCGCATCCATCCAGGCGCGCTCCGGCGCCAGGAAGCCCGGCGACTGCTGGCTGTCACGCCAGTTCTTGATGTCGAGCTTCTGCTGCGCCACGTAGAACGAGCCGCAGTAGATGTATTCGCGACGCTTGCGACGCTGTTTGTCCAGGTACTTGGCGAAGTCGTCCATCAACTTGAACTTCTGGTTCAAGTCTTCGTCGCCGTTCATGCCCGAAGGCAGCAGCAGGCTGGCAATACTGACTTTGTCGAAATCTGCTTGCAGATAACGCCCGTAGCGGTCGGCTGTCTCGAAGCCCAGGCCGGTGATGACTGCCTTGGGCTGCATGCGCGAATACAGGGCCACACCACCTTGGGCAGGCACCTCCGCGTCGCAGGCATAAAGGAAATAGCCATCGAGCTGGAAAGCTGGGTCATCGAGTTCAAAGGCCGAGGCGCGGGTATCCTGAAGGCAGATGACGTCGGCATTCTGGGCTTGCAGCCAGCTGAGCAAACCACGCTCGGCCGCAGCCTGAATGCCATTTACGTTCACACTGATGATCCGCATAAATGGCCCCAAAAATCTCGTGCGTGTATGATACCCGAGCTCAACCCATTTAGCTAAATCCGTGGTGTCCGGGACTATCCATGCAGCCGTATCAGCGCGACTTCATCCGTTTTGCCATCGATCGCGGGGTACTGCGTTTCGGTGAATTCACCCTGAAATCGGGGCGAACCAGCCCATATTTCTTCAATGCCGGCCTGTTCAACACCGGTTCCGCCCTGGCCGAACTGGGCCGTTGCTATGCCGCAGCCATCGTCGACAGCAAGATCCCGTTCGATGTGCTTTTCGGCCCGGCCTACAAGGGTATCCCGCTGGCAGCGACTACTGCCGTGGCCCTTGCCGATCAGCATCAGCTCGACGTGCCATGGTGCTTCAACCGCAAAGAAGCCAAGGACCACGGTGAAGGTGGCAGCCTGGTCGGTGCACCACTGGCTGGTGATGTGCTGATCATCGACGATGTGATCACTGCCGGTACCGCCATTCGTGAGGTCATGCAGATCATCAAAGCCCAGCAGGCCAAGGCCGCAGGCGTGCTGATCGCGCTGAACCGCGAAGAGCGTGGCAATGGCGAGCTGTCGGCGATTCAGGAAGTGGAGCGCGACTTCGGTATTCCGGTGGTCAGCATCGTTTCGCTGACGCAGGTGCTGGAGTTCCTGGCCGATGACCCGCAGCTGAAGCAGCATCTGCCGGCTGTGGAAGCTTACCGGGCGCAATACGGGATCTGATCCGGGTCTGGAAATGAAAAAGGCGACCTTCTTGTGAAGGTCGCCTTTTTTGTGTCGCCTGTTCTGGCCTCTTCGCGGGTAAACCCGCTCCCACAGGGTTGGCGCTATCCCTGTGGGAGCGGGCGTGCCCGCGAAGAGGCCTGTGCAGGTTAACCAACCAATCAGCGCGGCTTGCGGTTGGTAATCAGGGTACCCACGCCGCTGTCGGTGAAAATCTCCAGCAGCACCGCATTCGGCACGCGGCCGTCGATGATGTGCGAGCTGTTCACGCCGCCCTGCACCGCATCCAGCGCGCACTTGATCTTCGGCAGCATGCCGCCGTAGATGGTGCCGTCGGCGATCAGTTCGTTGACCTGCTCGGTGGTCAGGCCGGTCAGTACTTCGCCCTGCTTGTCCATCAGGCCGGCGATGTTGGTCAGCAGCATCAGCTTCTCGGCCTTCAGCGCCTCGGCTACCTTGCCTGCCACCAGGTCGGCGTTGATGTTGTACGACTCACCGTTGGCACCCACGCCGATCGGCGCGATCACCGGGATGAAGTCACCCTTCACCAGCATGTTCAGCAGGTCGGTGTTCACGCTTACCACTTCGCCCACGTGGCCGATGTCGATGATTTCCGGGGTGGTCATCTCGGGCGTCTGGCGGCTGACGGTCAGCTTGCGGGCGCGGATCAGCTCCGCGTCCTTGCCAGTCAGGCCGATGGCGCTGCCGCCGTGGCGGTTGATCAGGTTGACGATGTCCTTGTTGACCTGGCCACCCAGCACCATCTCCACCACATCCATGGTCGCCGAGTCGGTGACGCGCATGCCGTCGATGAAGTGGCTTTCGATCGACAGGCGCTTGAGCAGGTCGCCGATCTGTGGGCCACCACCGTGGACCACTACCGGGTTGATGCCCACAGCCTTCATCAGCACGATGTCACGGGCGAAGCCGGTCTTGAGCTCCTCGCTCTCCATCGCGTTGCCGCCGTACTTGATCACCAGGGTCTTGCCGACAAAGCGGCGAATGTAAGGCAGTGCTTCGGACAAAACCTCGGCTACATGGGAAGCGGCATCGCGATCGAGGGTCATGCAGGGCTCCTGTAAGGAACAGATAGTCGGTCAGAACGGCAGTTGCAGCTCAGGCTCAACCCGCAGCAACTGGGTACGGAAAACATCCTTGATACGTTGCAATTCGGCGTCGCTGTCGGCCTCGAAACGCAGCACCAGCACCGGGGTGGTGTTGGAGGCGCGAACCAGGCCCCAGCCGTGGGCGTAATCCACCCGCACACCGTCGATGGTGGTCAGGTTGGCTTCGCCCCAGTCGGCGTCGCGTTGCAGTGCATCAATGATGCTGAATTTACCCTCGTCGGTCACATCAATATTGATTTCCGGCGTGGAAATATCGTTCGGGAAGGCGGCAAACAGGTTTTCGGCGCTCTGATCGGCCTTGCTGAGGATCTCCAGCAGGCGCGCGGCGCTGTAGATGCCGTCGTCGAAACCGTACCAGCGTTCCTTGATGAAGATGTGACCGCTCATCTCGCCGGCCAGCAGCGAGCCGGTCTGCTTCATCTTCTTCTTGATCAGCGAGTGACCAGTCTTCCACATCAGTGCGCGGCCGCCGTGCTGCTTGATCAGCGGGGTCAGGCGACGGGTGCATTTGACGTCGAAGATGATCTCGGCGCCCGGGTTGCGCGACAGTACGTCCTGGGCAAACAGCATCAGCAGGCGGTCGGGGTAGACGATGCTGCCGGTGTTGGTCACCACGCCGACGCGGTCGCCGTCACCGTCGAAAGCCAGGCCGATATCGGCGCTGGTTTCCTTGACCTTGGCGATCAGGTCTTCGAGGTTTTCCGGCTTGCCCGGATCCGGGTGGTGGTTGGGGAAGTTGCCGTCCACCTCGCAGAACAGCGGGATGACCTCGCAGCCCAGGGCTTCGATCAGCTGTGGGGCCACCACACCGGCAGCGCCGTTGCCGCAATCGACCACGACCTTGAGCTTCTTGGCCAGCTTCACGTCGCCGACGATCTGCTGGAAGTAGCGATCGAGGATCTCGACCTTCTGCACGTTGCCTTCGCCGCGCGGTACGTCGTTGGTTTTCAGGCGGGTCAGCAGTGCCTGGATCTGTTCGTTGGCCAAGGTATCGCCGGCGATGACGATCTTGAAGCCGTTGTAGTCCGACGGGTTGTGGCTGCCGGTCAGCATCACACCGGACTTGCCGGCCAGCACGTTGGCTGCGTAGTACAGCGCCGGGGTGGGCACCAGGCCGACGTCGCTGACCTGGCAGCCGGCATCGACCAGGCCCTTGATCAGCTGTTCGACCAGCATCGGGCCGGACAGGCGGCCATCGCGGCCGACCGAAACCTGCGGTTCGCCCTGGGCCAGGCTCTGCGCGCCGATGGCGCGGCCGATCCAGTAGGCGGTTTCGGCGTGAAGGGTCTTGCCGACCACGCCGCGAATGTCATAAGCGCGGAAAATGCTGTCTGGCAGTGCGGCGGGTACCAGGTGGGCCATGTCGTTCATCTCTGGAAGCTCCATTAGTCAAAGGCTTTCTGGGCAGGCGCAAACTGAACGCTTGGACGGTGGTTTCGCCAGAGAGTTCGCCATCCTTGGCCTGAACGGTCATTTCTCGGCTCAGTGGCTGCCGGAATGGCCGAAGCCGCCAGCGCCGCGCTGGCTTTCATCGAACGCTTCGACGATGTCGAAATGGGCTTGTACCACGGGTACCAGCACCAGCTGGGCAATGCGCTCGCCAACGGCGATGGTGAACGGCGTGTTGCCACGGTTCCAGCACGACACCATCAGCTCGCCCTGGTAGTCCGAGTCGATCAGCCCGACCAGGTTGCCCAGCACGATGCCGTGCTTATGGCCCAGGCCCGAGCGCGGCAGAATCACCGCCGCCAGGCTCGGGTCGCCGATGTAGATCGACAGGCCGGTGGGGATCAGCAGGGTCTGGCCTGGCTCGAGGACGGTGTCTTCCTTGAGCAGGGCGCGCAGGTCGAGGCCGGCGGAACCGGGGGTGGCGTAGGTCGGCAGCGGGAATTCGCTACCCAGGCGTGGGTCGAGGATCTTGGCTTGAAGAGCGTGCATGTAACTTATTGAACCTGATTGAGCCGTTCGGCGATGAAGGCGACCAGTTGCCGGGCAATCTTGCCTTTGCTGGTCTGCGCGAAGAGGGTCTGGTGCTGCTGGCGGTCGATCACGGTCAAGGCGTTTTCCTCGCTGTTGAAGCCGATGCTGGGGTTGGCCACATCATTGGCGACGATCAGGTCGAGGTTCTTGTCCTTGAGCTTGCGCGTGGCGTAATCGAGCAAGTGTTCGGTCTCGGCGGCGAAACCGACGCTGAACGGGCGGTCGGCGCGGCCAGCGATGGTGGCAAGGATATCGGGATTGCGCACCATCTGCAGCAGCATGCCGTCGCCGGTCGTAGGATCTTTCTTCAGTTTTTGCGTGGCAACGACTTCCGGGCGGTAGTCCGCAACCGCCGCAGAGGCGATGAACAGGTCGCACGGCATGGCCGCTTCACAGGCCGCGAGCATGTCCCGCGCGCTGACCACGTCGATTCGGCTGACCCGGTCGGGGGTCGGCAGGTGTACCGGGCCGGTGACGAGGGTGACCCGAGCCCCGGCTTCGGCGGCCGCTTCGGCCAGGGCGAAGCCCATCTTGCCGGAGCTATGATTGGTGATGTAGCGCACCGGGTCGATGTTTTCCTGGGTCGGGCCGGCGGTGATCAATACGTGCTTGCCGGTCAGGGCCTGGCGCTTGAAGCTTTCCGCGGCGCACCAGGCCAGGTCGGTGGCTTCAAGCATGCGGCCAAGGCCCACATCGCCACAGGCCTGGCTGCCGGACGCCGGGCCGAACACCTGGATGCCACGGCTCTTGAGCAGGTCGAGGTTGGCCTGGGTCGCCGGGTCGCGCCACATGGCCTGGTTCATGGCCGGGGCCACGGCGACGGTGGCATCGGTAGCCAGCACCAGGGTGGTCAGCAGGTCGTCGGCCATGCCCTGGGCCATGCGCGCCATGAGGTCGGCGGTGGCCGGGGCGATCAGCACCAGGTCGGCCCACTTGGCCAGTTCGATGTGGCCCATGGCCGCTTCGGCGGCAGGGTCGAGCAGGTCCATGTGCACCGGGTGGCCCGACAGCGCCTGCAGGGTCAGCGGGGTGATGAACTCTGCACCACCACGGGTCATGACGACGCGCACCTGCGCGCCGTGCTCCAGGAGTCGGCGAATCAGTTCGGCGCTTTTGTAGGCGGCAATGCCGCCACCCACGCCGAGAACGATGCGCTTGCGATACAGCCGCTGCATAGGCTTGCCTTTTTCCAGTGAGAGCGGGCGTCGACGTTTGAAAATGCCTGCGGCAGAACGTCGCATGTACGAGGCGAAATAGATTAACACAGGGCCGAAATGGGCCGCAGCAAGGGCAGAGGGACGGGATGAATATCAGGGAATGGCCGGCTGAAGAGCGGCCGAGGGAGAAGTTGCTGCAGCGTGGGGCCGGAAGCCTGACGGACGCGGAATTGCTGGCTGTATTTCTCGGCTCAGGTGTGCGTGGGCGCAATGTCGTGGAGCTGGCGCGAGGTCTGCTCGTGAAGTTCGGGGGGTTGCGCCAGTTGCTGGAGGCAGACCGTGAGGCCTTCGTCGGCGAGCTTGGGTTGGGCCCGGTGAGGTACAGCCAGCTGCAGGCGCTGCTAGAGATCGGGCGCAGGCACCTTGCAACTTCGATTGAGCGTGAATCCGCGATGGACAGCCCGGCAACGGTGAGGCGCTATTTGAAAGCGATGCTGCGACATGAAGTCAGCGAGGTGTTCGGATGCCTCTTTCTCGATACCAAGCACAGGCCGTTGGCGTTTGAGATCCTCTTCCGAGGCACGATAGATCGGGCCAATGTCTACCCGCGCGAAGTGGTACGACGGGCGTTGCTGCATAACGCGGCGGCCTTGATCCTGTGCCACAACCACCCCTCGGGCAACAGTGAACCCAGCCAGGACGATGTGCATCTGACCCTGTCGTTGAAGCGGGGGCTGGCGTTGATCGATGTGCGGGTGCTGGATCACATCATCATCGGTGACGGCGAGCCGCTGTCGATGGTCGAGCATGGGTGGATTGTGGCCTGAGGAAAAACTGGAGTTTTGTGCTGCAGTACCGGCCCTTTCGCGGGTAACCCGCTCCCACAGGTACTGCACCCATCTTGAATGTGGTGCAGCACCTGTGGGAGCGGGTTCACCCGCGAAAGGGCCGGCACAGGTTTACTTGGTTACGGAAACCTTGCTGAAGTCCAACCGCCCGAACGGGCTCACCTGATACCCCTCAACCCCCTGACGCAACAGTGTCGCCGCCGTAGGGTGCGCCAGTGGCACCCATAGCGCCTGCTGCTGTATCAGCGTCTGCGCCTGCTGGTAAAGCCGGCTGCGCACGCTCTGGTCGTTGGTGGTGCGCCCGGCGCTGATCAACTGGTCCAGGCGGCTGTCGCAGAAGCGTGCGAAGTTGGTCCCAGACTGCACCGCCGCGCAGGAAAACTGCGGGCTGAGGAAGTTGTCCGGGTCGCCGTTGTCACCCGCCCAGCCCATGAACAGCAGGTCATGCTCGCCCGCCTTGGCGCGGCGGATCAGCTCGCCCCACTCGATAACGCGGATTTCCGCTTTCACGCCAATCTTCGCCAGGTCAGCCTGCAGCATCTGCGCGCCAAGGCTGGGGTTGGGGTTGAGCAGGCTACCTGAAGGACGGGTCCAGATCGTGGTGCTGAAACCTTCGGCCAGGCCGGCCTTGGTCAGCAGGGCCTTGGCTTTCTTCAGGTCCAGCGGGTAGCCGGGCAAGTCCTTGGCGTAGCTCCAGGTGTTGGGCGGGTAGGGGCCGTTGGCAGCCACCGCGGAATCTTCGAACACGGCCTTGAGGTAGGCCTGCTTGTCGAAGGCCAGGTTGATGGCCTGGCGCACCTCCGGCTTGTCCAGCGGCGGGTGCTGGCTGTTGATGGCGACAAAGGCAGTCATGAACGCCGGGGTGCTGGCCACCTTGAGGTTGCCGTCCTTTCCAGCTTCGGCAATGTCCAGCGGTTTGGGCGACAACGCGACCTGGCACTCGCCGCGCTTGAGCTTCTGCAGGCGTACGTTGGCATCGGTGGTGATGGCGAAGATCAGCGGGTCGACCGCCGGCTTCCCGGCGAAGTAGTCGGGGTTGGCGCGGTAGCGCACCACGGCGTCCTTCTGGAAACGCTGGAAGACGAATGGCCCGGTGCCGACCGGCTGGCTGTTGAGCTTCTCCGGCGTGCCGGCCTTGAGCAGTTTGTCTGCGTACTCGGCGGAGTAGATCGAGGCGAAGCCCATGCTCAAGGTAGCCAGGAACGTGGCATCCGGGTGGTTGAGGGTGAAGCGCACGGTGTTCGGTGCCGGCGCCTCGATCGCCTTGATCAGGCCGCCCAGTTGCAGCGACTGGGCATGCGGGTAGCCACCCGGCGCAGTCTTGTGCCAGGCGTGGGCGGGGTAGAGCATGCGCTGGAAGCTGAACAGCACATCGTCGGCGTTCAGGACGCGGCTTGGCTTGAAGTAGGCGGTGCTGTGGAATTTCACATCATCGCGCAGGGTGAAGTCGTAGATCAGGCCGTCGGCCGAAACAGTCCAGCTGGCCGCCAGGCTCGGCACCACCTTGCCTTGCGCCGCGTCGAACTCCACCAGGCGGTTCATCAGCACATCGGCCGTGGCGTTGGTAGTGGTCAGCGAGTTGTACTGCACCACATCGAAGCCTTCGGGGCTGGCCTCGCTGCAGACGCTCAGCGGGGCTGCCTGGGCAACGCCGGCAGCGAACAGGGCGCCTGCGGCGAACAAGGAGTTGAACAATAAGGAAAGGGCGGCGGCACGCATGGTGGCTCCTTGGCTGTCAGTGGCCCATCTGCCAGTGCAGTCTGGAAAAGGCCTACCCTAGTGTGCCCGTCGGGAAATGACCACACCCTTTTTTACAAAACTGTCGACGAGCGGTCGACGGCTGGCGGCGCCTGCCGCTATGCTGGCCCGGCGCGCTTGGTCGGTGCCGGAAACGTATCTTCTGTTGTTGTGGCCGAGTCTTTCTGGTATAAAGCAGCGCTCTTTTCTAGGGGCTCGGCCTGTCGCGTCAGCGTATCCGGTCGGTAAGACCTCCAGAATCACGGCGCCCAGGCGCCAAAGACTGAGAGATTAAGCGGCCAACCCATGCCGGGTTGGGCATGTGGTTTTAGAGGGCTGAGTCATGTCGAGAGTCTGTCAAGTTACTGGTAAGGGTCCAGTAACCGGGAACAACATTTCCCACGCAAACAACAAAACCCGTCGTCGTTTCCTGCCGAACCTGCAGCACCACCGTTTCTGGGTTGAATCCGAGAAGCGTTTCGTGCGTCTGCGCGTTTCCGCCAAAGGCATGCGTATCATCGACAAGCGCGGCATCGACGCCGTTCTGGTTGACATCCGTAAAGCTGGCGCCAAGGTTTAAGGGAGAACATCATGCGTGAATTGATCCGTCTGGTTTCGAGTGCCGGTACCGGCCACTTCTACACCACCGACAAGAACAAGCGCACCACTCCGGACAAAATCGAGATCAAGAAATATGATCCGGTTGTTCGCAAGCACGTGGTGTACAAGGAAGCCAAGATCAAGTAATTGATCGGCGACCTGAAAAAAACCCGCATCCGAAAGGACGCGGGTTTTTTTATGCCTGTCAGGGCCTCTTCGCGGGTGAACCCGCTCCCACAGGTAGAGCGCCATCCTCAACGATTGCGAGGCCCTGTGGGAGCGGGTTTACCCGCGAAGAGGCCGGCACAGCCTCAAATCATTTCTGCTCGAACATCACATAGATCTTGCGGCAAGGCTCCAGCACCTCCCAGGTGCCCTTGAAGCCGGCCGGGATGACAAACCGATCACCGGCACGCAGGGTCTTGGCTCCGCCATCCTGGTCCCGCAGCACCGAAACGCCCTGGACGATCTCGCAGTATTCATGCTCGGTGTAGTTCACCGTCCACTGCCCCACCTCGCCTTCCCACACGCCTGCGGCAAACTGCCCGCACGGGCTGGAATAATGGTTGTAGACCGCCTGGTCTGGCTCGCCCTTGAGGATTTTTTCCGCCGCCGGGCGGTAGCGTTCGGCCTCGGTGATGACCTGCGCGAAGTCGATGATGCTGGCGATACTCATGGTTCGGCTCCTGTTTTTGTTTAATAAAATGCACATCAGTAGGCTTTTGAGCCTTCTGTGTCAAATATATTGATAGTTTACCCGGGCTGGTTTAGGGTATCGCTTGCCAGTGTGCGCTCGTCGCCCGGCCAGAATTCTGACAACGCCTGTGAGTCCTCAGTGCGGCGTTGCACCTAAACAAGAGGAGGAGTTTCGTATGACCACCCTGACTCGTGCGGACTGGGAACAACGTGCCCAGCAACTGAAGATCGAAGGCCGTGCCTTCATCAACGGCGAATACACCGATGCCGCATCCGGTGAAACCTTCGAGTGCCTGAGCCCGGTCGACGGACGCTTCCTGGCCAAGGTTGCCAGCTGCGACCTGGCCGATGCCAACCGCGCTGTGGAAAACGCCCGTGCCACCTTCAACTCCGGCGTTTGGTCGCAGCTGGCCCCGGCCAAGCGCAAAGCCAAGCTGATCCGCTTCGCCGACCTGCTGCGCAAGAACGTCGAAGAGCTGGCGCTGCTAGAAACCCTGGACATGGGCAAGCCGATCGGCGACTCCTCCAGCATCGACATCCCGGGTGCGGCGCAAGCCATTCACTGGACTGCCGAAGCCATCGACAAGGTCTATGACGAAGTCGCTCCGACCCCGCACGACCAGCTTGGCCTGGTTACCCGCGAACCAGTGGGTGTGGTAGGTGCCATCGTACCGTGGAACTTCCCGCTGCTGATGGCCTGCTGGAAGCTCGGCCCAGCCTTGGCCACCGGTAACTCGGTAGTGCTCAAACCGTCCGAAAAATCGCCGCTGACTGCCATTCGCATCGCCCAGCTGGCTATCGAAGCCGGTATCCCGGCTGGCGTGCTGAACGTGCTGCCAGGCTACGGCCACACCGTGGGCAAGGCCCTGGCGCTGCACATGGACGTCGACACCCTGGTATTCACCGGTTCGACCAAGATCGCCAAGCAGCTGATGGTTTACGCGGGCGAATCGAACATGAAGCGCATCTGGCTGGAAGCCGGTGGCAAGAGCCCGAACATCGTCTTCGCCGACGCTCCGGACCTGCAAGCCGCCGCCGAAGCTGCCGCCAGCGCCATCGCCTTCAACCAGGGTGAAGTGTGCACTGCCGGATCGCGCCTGCTGGTGGAGCGTTCGATCAAGGACAAGTTCCTGCCGATGGTGGTCGAGGCCCTGAAAGGTTGGAAGCCAGGCAACCCGCTGGACCCACAGACCACTGTCGGTGCGCTGGTGGACACTCAGCAGATGAACACCGTGTTGTCGTACATCGAGGCTGGCCACAAGGACGGCGCCAAGCTGCTGGCCGGCGGCAAGCGCACCCTGGAAGAAACCGGTGGCACCTATGTCGAGCCGACCATCTTCGACGGCGTGACCAACGCCATGCGCATTGCCCAGGAAGAAATCTTTGGCCCGGTGTTGTCGGTGATCGCCTTCGATACCGCCGAAGAAGCCATCGCCATTGCCAACGACACGCCGTATGGCCTGGCCGCTGGCATCTGGACCTCGGACATCTCCAAGGCCCACAAGACCGCCCGTGCCGTGCGCGCTGGCAGCGTCTGGGTCAACCAGTACGACGGCGGCGACATGACCGCGCCGTTCGGTGGTTTCAAACAGTCGGGCAACGGCCGTGACAAGTCGCTGCATGCGCTGGAGAAGTACACCGAGCTGAAGGCGACCTGGATCAAGTTGTAATCCCGGGGGGCCGCTTTGCGGCCAATTCGCGGGTGAACCCGCTCCCACAGGTACTGCACCGCTCTCAAGGGCGGTGGTGTACCTGTGGGAGCGGGTTTACCCGCGAATGGCCATGGAAAATTCTTGGCCTGGGAGGCTGCAATGCGTTGGGGTACCTACTTCGCCGTACTGGCATCGGTGCTAAGCGTCGGGCTGGCACTCGGCGTGAGCATGCCGCTGGTATCCCTGCGCCTGGAGGCCTGGGGCTACGGCAGCTTCGCCATCGGCGTGATGGCCGCGATGCCGGCGCTGGGCGTGCTGGTAGGTGCCAGCCTGGCCAGCCGCCTGGCCGGCTGGGTTGGCGTGCCCTCAGCCATGCGCCTGTGCCTGTGGGGCGGGGCGCTGTCGATCGGCCTGGTCGCACTGCTGCCCAGCTACCCATTGTGGTTGCTGCTACGGTTGCTGATCGGCATGTCGCTGACCGTGGTTTTCATACTCGGCGAAAGCTGGATCAACCAGCTGGTGGTCGAGCAATGGCGTGGTCGCCTGGTGGCGCTGTACGGCAGCAGCTATGCCCTCAGCCAGCTGGCCGGGCCGCTGGTGCTGGGCTTTCTCGGTTCGGATGATGACTTCGGCTTCTGGGCCGCTACCGGCTTGTTGCTGGTGGCACCGCTGATTCTCCTCGGCCGTGGCGGGGCACCCAGCACGGAGGCCTGCAGCGTCACCTTCGGCGACCTGTTCTCCTTCTGCCGGCGCTTGCCCGTAATCGCCTGGGCCATTGCCCTGTTCGCCTCGTTCGAGGCGATGATCCTGACCTTGTTGCCGGTGTATTGCCTGCAGCAGGGCTTCAGCACCGAAGTCGCCCTGTTCATGGTCAGTACCGTGGTGGTAGGCGATGCGGTGCTGCAGCTGCCCATCGGGGCGCTGGCCGACCACATGTCGCGACGTTCTCTGTTCACCGGCTGCGCGGTAACGCTGCTGGTGTCCAGCCTGGCGATTCCACTGCTGCTGCATACACCAGCGATCTGGCCGCTATGGGTGCTGTTCGGGGCCAGTGCGGGGGGCTTGTTCACCTTGTCGCTGGTGCTGATTGGCGAACGCTACCGGGATGATGCGCTGGTGCGGGCCAACGCTCATGTGGCGCAGCTGTGGGGTATTGGCTGCTTGCTCGGGCCATTGCTGGCGGGGGCAGGCAGCCAATGGATCAGCGGGCATGCGTTGCCGTTGCTGATGGCGGTGGGCGCGGCGGGGTTGGTGGTGTTGACCCGTCGGCGTGGGGCCTTCGAGCCGGTGTCTGCCTGATGGATTGTGAGGCCTGTAGCTACAACATCTTTTCCAAGCCGACCGCCTTGCTGATCCAGGCATTGAACCGTCGCCATATCCCACCAGGCTCGGCGGTCAGCATGTGCTGGTGGCCATTGTCCTCGGTCGCCCACACCATCTGGTCACCCACCAGCTTCACCTGATAGCTCAATGCAGGCGCCATACCCTGCTGGGCCAGCTCGCGGGTGTATTCAGCCAGCTCCGGGCTATCCACCAGTACGCCTACCTCGGTATTCCACAGCACCGAACGCGGATCGAAGTTGAATGAGCCGATGAATGTCTTGCGCCGGTCGAACACGATCGCCTTGGTATGCAGGCTCGAATCCGAGCTGCCGTGATAACTCAAGCGCCCGGCGCTGGGGTCGCCTGGCTGGCGGCGAAGCTCGTACAGCTGCACGCCGTGCTCGAGCAAGGCCCGGCGATATGGCGCATAGCCGCCATGCACGGCCGGCACGTCGGTGGCCTCGAGCGAGTTGGTCAGCAGCTTCACCGAAGTGCCGGCATCGGCGCGGCCGGTCAGGTACAGCAAGCCCGGCTCGCGCGGCACGAAGTAGGCCGACATCAGGATCAGCTCGCGCTGCACGCTGGCCAGGTCCGGCGCCAGTTGCTGGCTCAGCAGCAATTGCGGGTCCGGTTCGTCATTGGCCAGTACTTTGCTCGGCGCATCCCACAGCGCCTGGGCATGGGCCCAGATCAGCTCGTTGCGCCACACATCCAGGCGCGGCTGCGACTGGTAGGCCATCAGGCGATCATACAGGGCTTTGCGCTGGGTCCTGGCTTCGGCCAGCGACACTTCCAGGCGGTGGCGGCTGGCGCGCAGGTCGCTGGCATCCGGGTCGTGCCAGAGGAAGTCGGTGATCGGTCGGCTGAGGGCGCTATTCCAGTACTGGTCGAAGCTGTGCCCCAACTGTTCGGCTATCGGGCCTACTCCTAGCAGGTCGATGTCGGTGAAGTTCAGGTTGGGTTCGGCATCGAAATACTCGTCGCCCAGGTTGCGCCCGCCGACGATGGCCATGCTGTTGTCCACCAGGAACAGCTTGTTGTGCATGCGCCGATGCTGGCGCGACAGGTTGAACAGGCGGCCCACGGCGCGTGTCACGCCGGTGCTGCGGCCCAGGTGCAGCGGGTTGAACACGCGGATGTGGATGTTCGGGTGGGCATCGAGGGTGCCCATGATGACGTCCAGGCCGTCGCTGGTAGTGTCGTCGAGCAGGATGCGCACGCGCACGCCGCGGTCGGCGGCGCGCAGCAGCTCATGCACCAGGGCACGGGTGCTGAGGCCATCGTGGACGATGTAGTACTGCAGGTCGATGCTCGCCTGGGCGTTGCGGATCAGTTCGGCGCGGGCGCGGAACGCCTCGTTGCTGTTGGGCAACAGGCGAAAGCCCGAGCGGCCGTCGTAGGGCGCGGCCTGGCGCAGCACCGAGCGGCCGAAGGCCGAGTCGTTGGCGGGTAGCGCCTGGCTGGTCTCGCGGGGCGTGCCGACGCTGGCACAGCCGGCAAGGCCAAGCAGCAGCACCAGCAGCAGAGGCAGGGCTCGCTGGAGTCTCAAGGGTAGATCGTCCTGTGCAACGAAGGCTTGAAGGATTGGACCGTGATGGGCGGCGCAAAGTTACGCGCCGGCGTTTTCTTCATCCAGTAGACGAAGGGCGGTTTCACCCACCTTGCGCACGGCAGCTTCGATCTGCGGCGTTGGCCGCGCGGCGAAGTTCATGCGCAGGCAGTGGCGGAATTTGCCCGAGGCCGAAAAGATGCTGCCCACGGCAACCTGCACGCCCTCTTCCAGTAAAGCGCGGTTCAGCCGCAGCGTATCGAAATGTTCAGGCAACTCCACCCACAGCATGAAGCCGCCCTGGGGCCGGCTGACCCGGGTGCCCGCCGGGAAGTAGCGGGTCACCCAGGCGCTCATCAGGTCGCGACCACGCTGGTACTGGCTGCGCATGCGCCGTACGTGGGGCTGGTAGTGCCCGCCAGCGATGAAGTCGGCGATGGCCAGCTGGGGCTGGCTGGCCGTGCTGCCGGTACTGATGTATTTCATGTGCAGCACCCGCTCCAGGTAGCGCCCGGGCGCTACCCAGCCTATCCGCAGGCCGGGGGCGAGGGTCTTGGAGAACGAGCTGCAAAGCAGCACACGACCATCGTCGTCGAACGACTTGAGTGTGCGCGGGCGCGGGTAGGTATAGGCAAGGTCGCCATAAACATCGTCTTCCAGGATGGCCACGTCGTAGCGTTGAGCCAGGCCCAGCAGCGCCTTCTTGCGGGCCTCGGGCATGATGTAGCCGAGCGGGTTGTTGCAGCTGGGGGTGATCTGGATGAGCTTGATCGGCCACTGTTCCAGGGCCAGCTCAAGCGCTTCCAGGCTGATGCCGGTGACCGGGTCGGTGGGGATTTCCAAGGCTTTCATGCCCAGGCCCTTCAGGGTCTGCATGGCGCCGTGGAAGCTTGGGGAATCGACCGCGACGATATCGCCCGGCTCGCACACGGCGCGGATGCTGCATGACAGTGCCTCATGGCAGCCGGTGGTAATTACCAGGTCGGCCGGGCTCAGGCGGCAGCCGGAGTCAAGCATCAGCCGGGCCACCTGTTCGCGCAGGGCCAGGTTGCCGTGGATGTTGTCGTAGTACAGGCCAGGCATGTCTTGCCGCCGGCTCAGCTGGGCGAGGCTGCGCAGCAGTGGCTTGAGGGTGGGGCTGTCAATGTCGGGCATGCCACGGCCGAGCTGCACCACATTCTGGCGCGGGGTGCTGCGTATCAGTTCCAGCACCTGTTCCCACTGCGAGATGTCCACCGGGCGTTGGGCCGGGCGGCTGACAGCGGGCAGTGCCGGCAGCTGGCGGTGGTCGCTGACGAAGTAACCGGACTTGGGTCGGGGCGAGACCATGCCGCTGTCTTCCAGCATGCGGTAGGCCTGTTGCACGGTGCTCAGACTGACCCCGTGCTCCACACTCAGCGCGCGCACTGACGGCAGGCGCTGGCCGGGGCGGTAGAGCCCCTGCTCGATGCGGGCACCGAGCAACTCGGCGAGGTTCAGGTAAAGGGTCACGGCATACTCCTGCCCTGCAATAGGGTAGCGACCGGTACAGTTGCTATGAAAATACAGCATTCAGTCTGTCTGCGGCCAATTCTGTATGGGAATAATAAGGCTGTATTGGATCTGTATTGTCGGTGCTGTCGACGCGCATGCTTTCTCCACGGTATCAATCGAATGGAGAACGCAGCGATGGGTGGCATGAGCGATGTGCGCTTGCAACTGTTGGCCAGGGAACTGGAAGCCGGGCAGCAGGCCAAGGTGTTCAACGCGCCGGAAGGGTTGGGGCGTTGGGGGCTGATGCTGCATCGCTGGTACACCCGCAGGGCGCTGTTGCAGCTGACTGATGATGAGTTGCGCGATGTCGGGCTGAGCTGGGAGCAGGCCCGGACCGAGGGGCGTAAGCCCTTCTGGAAGGACTGACCATACAAATGTTGCGCGGTCGATGTAGGAGCGGCCTTGTGTCGCGATAGGGCCGCAGAGCGGCCCCAGCGATATTTGCGGCAAAGCTGAAACCTGGGGGCGCTACGCACCCCTTTCGCGACACAAGGCCGCTCCTACAGGGACCGCGCAGCTTTCAGATCAGCTCTTTCAGGCGATGCCACAGCATCCCCAACGCCAGCAGCGGTGAGCGCAGGTGCTTGCCCCCGGGGAAAGTGATGTGCGGCACTTTGGCAAACAGGTCGAACCGCCCGCTTTCCTGGCCGCTGATAGCCTCGCCCAGCAAGCGTGCGGCCAGGTGGGTGGCGTTGAGCCCATGGCCAGAGTAGGCCTGGGCGTAATACACGTTCGGCTGGCTGGCCAGGCGGCCGACCTGCGGCAGGCGGTTGGCGCCGATGCCGATCATGCCGCCCCACTGGTAGTCGATGCGTACGTCGGCCAGCTGCGGGAACACCTTGAGCATCTTCGGCCGCATGTAGGCGGCAATGTCCTTCGGATCGCGGCCCGAGTAATGGCAGGCACCGCCGAACAGCAGGCGGTTGTCGGCAGAGAGGCGGTAGTAATCCAGCGCGACACGCTGGTCACACACTGCCATGTTCTGCGGTAGCAGCGCGCGGGCGCGTTCCTCGCCCAGCGGCTCGGTGGCGATGATGTAGCTGCCGGCTGGCAGCACCTTGCCGCCCAGCTCGCGGTTGAGGTCGTTGTGGTAGGCGTTGCAGCACAGCACCAGAGTCTTGGCGCGTACCCGGCCCTGGGCGGTGTGTACCTGTACTTCCGGGCCGTAGTCGATGCGTGTGACCTCGGACTGCTCGAACAGCTTCACGCCCAGGCGGCTGGCCACGGCAGCCTCGCCCAGGGCCAGGTTGAGCGGGTGCAGGTGCCCGGAGCCCATGTCGACCAGCCCGCCGACATAGCAGTCGGCACCGACCACGCTGTGGATATCGTCCTTGCCGACCAGGTGCAGTTCATGTGCGTAGCCGAGGCCGCGCAGTTCTTCGGCATCCTCCGCAAAGCCCAGCAGTTCGGCGGGTTTGTTGGCCAGGTCGCAGTAACCCCAGGTCAGGTCGCAGGCGATGGCATGCCTTTCGACCCGCTCGCGGACAATCTGCACGGCTTCCAGGCCCATCAGCTTCATGCTGCGCACGCCGTCCTCACCGATGACCGGCAGGAACTGCTCCAGGCCATGGCCAACGCCGCGGATCAGCTGGCCGCCATTGCGCCCGCTGGCGCCCCAACCGAGCTTGCGCGCTTCCAGCAGGATGACCGAGAAGCCGCGTTCGGCCAGTTCGATGGCGGTGTTCAGGCCCGAGTAGCCGCCGCCGACGATACACACGTCGGCGCTGTGCTCGCCTTGCAGGAAGGAGTGGTCGGGGTGTGGCGCGCTGCTGGCGGCGTAATAGGAGGCGGCGTGCTGCGCGCTGTGGATCATTGGGCAGGTCCTGAGGCTGGTGGGCTGAGAGGGAGGAGGATAAGCCGGGGTAGGGTGGTGGGCAACAAGGCGAGGGCTGCGCCCTCGTTCGCGGGTAAACCCGCTCCCACAGGGACAGCGCAATGCCTGATGCATCCACAATCCTGTGGGAGCGGGTTTACCCGCGAATGGGCCTATAATCGAACTTATCTATTTAGCTTTGTACCCAGCCATGTCCTGCAACCGCCACAAGATCCACTTCCTGCGCGAACTCATCCCTTCCTTCGAGTGCGAACCCGGCTGCCACGACTGCTGCGGCCCGGTCACCACTTCGGCGGAAGAAATGGCCCGCCTGCCGCGCAAGTCCCAGGCCGAGCAGGATGCCGCGCTGGAGCGCCTGGACTGCGTGCACCTGGGCCCCAACGGCTGCACGGTGTATGAGGAGCGCCCGATGATCTGCCGCCTGTTCGGCACCACGCCGCGCCTGGCCTGCCCGCGTGATCGTGGCCCTCAACAGATGATCGAGCCTGCTGCCGAGCAGCTGGTCCACCAGTTCATTGCCACCACCCGCCAGGTGCTGGTCTGACTTCAGTCCGGGATCGGCAGGCAAAGGCTTTCCTTCACCTCTTCCATCACGATGTAGCTCTTCGATTCGCGCACGTGCGGCAGCTTCAGCAGGATGTCGCCGAGCAGCTTGCGGTACGAGGCCATCTCGGAAATGCGCGCCTTCACCAGGTAGTCGAAGTCGCCTGAAACCAGGTGGCATTCCAGCACGTGAGGCAGTTTCAGCACCGCGCGGCGGAACTCCTCGAAGGTGTCGCCCGATTTGTAGTCCAGGCTGATTTCCACGAACACCAGCAGGCTGCCCTTGAGGTGCTGCGGGTTCAGGCGGGCGTTGTAGCCCATGATGATGCCCTCGCGCTCCAGGCGGCGGACCCGCTCGGTGCAAGGGGTGGTGGAAAGCCCGACTTTCTCGCCCAGTTCGGTGAAGGAAATACGCCCGTCGTTCTGCAGGATACGCAGGATGTTACGGTCGATCTTGTCCAGTTCACGCTTGCTCTGGTGCTGGGTTCTCATAGGGGATGCCCCTCCGTGAAAGGCGATTTTGCCGAGAATTCTCGCCAATAATAGGCTTTTATATAGTGAATTGCACTGCCTTCAAATTCCTATACTGCGCGCATTCATGCCATTTCAATAAAAGTCTGCGGCGCGCCGCGTGCGAGGGATAAAACGATGCGAGTTCTGGTACTTGGTAGCGGTGTGATCGGAACCGCCAGTGCCTACTATCTGGCCCGGCAAGGTTTCGAAGTAACGGTGGTCGATCGCCAGCCGGCGGTGGCCATGGAAACCAGCTTTGCCAACGCCGGCCAGATCTCGCCCGGCTATGCCTCGCCCTGGGCCGCCCCAGGCGTGCCACTGAAGGCCATCAAATGGCTGCTGGAGCGTCACGCGCCCCTGGCCATCAAGCTCACCGGCGACGTCGACCAGTACCTGTGGATGGCACAGATGCTGCGCAACTGCACCGCCAGCCGTTACGCGGTGAACAAGGAACGCATGGTGCGCCTGTCCGAGTACAGCCGTGACTGCCTCGACGAATTGCGCGCCGAAACCGGTCTCGCCTACGAAAACCGCAGCCTGGGCACCACCCAGCTGTTCCGTACCCAGGCCCAGGTGGATGCCGCGGCGAAGGACATTGCCGTGCTGGAACAGTCCGGCGTGCCTTACGAGCTGCTCGACCGCGATGGCATTGCCCGCGTCGAACCGGCCCTGGCTGGCGTGAAGGACATCCTGGCCGGCGCCCTGCGCCTGCCCAACGACCAGACCGGCGATTGCCAGCTGTTCACTACCAAGCTTGCCGAAATGGCCGTGAAGCTGGGCGTGGAGTTCCGCTTCGGCCAGGACATCCAGCGCCTGGACTTCGCGGGTGACCGCATCAATGGCGTATGGATCGACGGCAAGCTGGAAACCGCCGACCGTTACGTGCTGGCGCTGGGCAGCTATTCGCCGCAGATGCTCAAGCCGCTGGGCATCAAGGCCCCGGTGTACCCGCTGAAGGGCTACTCGCTGACCGTGCCGATCACCAACGCCGACATGGCCCCGACCTCGACCATTCTCGACGAGACCTACAAGGTTGCCATCACCCGTTTCGACAACCGTATCCGTGTCGGCGGCATGGCTGAAATCGCCGGTTTTGACTTGTCGCTGAACCCGCGTCGGCGCGAAACGCTGGAGATGATCGTCAACGACCTTTATCCTCGCGGCGGTGATCTGAGCCAGGCCAGCTTCTGGACCGGCTTGCGCCCGGCGACCCCGGATGGCACGCCGATCGTCGGTGCCACGGCGTTCCGCAACCTGTTCCTGAACACCGGCCACGGTACCTTGGGCTGGACCATGGCGTGCGGCTCCGGGCGCCTGCTGGCCGACCTGATTGCGCGCAAGAAACCGCAGATCAGTGCCGAAGGCCTGGACATTTCCCGTTATGGCAATAGCCCGGAAGTGGCCAAGCACGGGCAGACTGCGCCGGCTCACCAGCAGTAATAGCCTGTACCGGCCTATTCGCGGCTAAAGCCGCTCCCACAGGGATCGTATGTTCCCGGACATTTTGTGGTCCCCTGTGGGAGCGGCTTCAGCCGCGAAGAACCCAACACCGATTTCAACCCGAACCACCATAAGGCAGCCGCCATGCGTCCCGCCCGCGCCCTGATCGACCTCCAGGCCCTGCGCCACAACTACCGTCTGGCCCGTGAACTGACCGGTGCCAAAGCCCTGGCCGTGATCAAGGCCGACGCCTACGGCCACGGCGCCGTGCGCTGTGCCCTGGCCCTGGAAGCCGAAGCCGACGGCTTTGCCGTGGCCTGCATCGAAGAAGCGCTGGAGCTGCGCGCTGCCGGTATCAAGGCCCCGGTGCTGCTGCTGGAGGGCTTCTTCGAAGCCAGCGAACTGGCCCTGATCGCCGAGCACGGCCTGTGGTGCGTGGTTCACTCGCTGTGGCAGTTGGAAGCGATCGAAAAGACCCAGCTGCACAAGCCGCTCACCGTCTGGCTCAAGCTCGACAGCGGCATGCACCGCGTCGGCCTGCACCCCAAGGACTACCACGAGGCCTACCAGCGCCTGCTGGCCAGCGGCAGGGTTGCGCGCATCGTGCTGATGAGCCACTTCGCTCGCGCCGACGAACTGGATGCCGACGCCACCGCCCAGCAGATCGCCGTGTTCGAGGCTGCCCGCCAGGGCCTGGCCGCCGAATGCAGCCTGCGCAACTCCCCCGGTGTGCTGGGCTGGCCGCAGGCCCCCAGCGACTGGGTGCGCCCGGGCCTGATGCTGTACGGTGCCACGCCGTTCGAGGTGGCCCAGGCCGAGGCCGGGCGCCTGCAGCCGGTGATGACCCTGCAATCGCGGGTGATCAGCGTGCGCGAGCTGCCTGCCGGCGAGCCGGTGGGCTATGGCGCCAAGTTCGTCAGCCCACGGCCAACCCGTGTAGGCATCGTTGCCATGGGCTACGCCGATGGCTACCCGCGCCAGGCGCCCAACGGTACCCCGGTGCTGGTCGCTGGCAAGCGCACCCAACTGATTGGCCGGGTATCGATGGACATGCTCAGCATCGACCTGACCGATGTGCCGGAAGCCACCGTCGGCAGCCCGGTCGAATTGTGGGGCAAGCATGTTCTTGCCAGTGAAGTGGCCGCACACGCGGGTACCATTCCGTACCAGATTTTCTGCAACCTGAAGCGGGTACCGCGGGACTACATCGGCGAATGACACGCTGAAGCGGACAGGTTGAGGGGCGGTGTGTTGTAAATACTGAACGGCATTGCCATGATATCGTTCACATCCACCCCCCTTTCCACCGTTTCAGGAGGCTCCAGCTTTGGACGTCGGCGAACGACTGCAAGCCATCCGCAAGCTCAAGGGCCTGTCCCAGCGCGAACTCGCCAAGCGTGCCGGCGTGACCAACAGCACCATCTCGATGATCGAGAAGAACAGCGTGAGCCCGTCGATCAGCTCGCTGCGCAAGGTACTGAGCGGCATTCCCATGTCCATGGTCGAGTTCTTCTCGGTCGAACTGGAACCTGAAAGCCCCACGCAGATCGTCTACAAGGCCCATGAGCTGATCGATATCTCCGACGGTGCCGTGACCATGAAGCTGGTCGGCAAGTCGCACCCCAACCGTGCTATCGCCTTCCTCACCGAGGTATATCCACCGGGTGCCGACACGGGGGCCGAAATGCTTACCCATGACGGCGAAGAAACCGGCATCCTGCTCGAAGGCCGCCTGGAGCTGGTGGTCGGCAACGAGATATTCATCCTTGAAGAGGGTGACAGTTACTACTTCGAAAGCACCCGCCCGCACCGTTTTCGTAACCCGTTCGACCGGCCGGCGCGCTTGATCAGTGCGGCGACACCTTCAAACTTTTGATCCAGCGCAGTGCATTGATTCGGCAATACCCCTTTCCTGTGTGGGGTCGTTTCACGGCCTCTGGGTTCCCGCTATACTTTTCAACGCTCGCCGATCCGTGGCCGCGAGCGTGATTAGCCACCATGAGGGTGTTCGCGTGAACCAAATCAAGAAGATGCTGGCCGTACCAGCAGCCGTATTCGCCCTCTGGGCAATGAGCGCAACCGCTGCGACCAATGATGACATCGCCAAGCGCCTGGAGCCGGTTGGCCAGGTGTGTGTCCAGGGCCAGGAGTGCAAGGGCATGGAAGTGGCCGCCGCCGCAGGTGGCGGTGGTGCCAAGACGCCGGACGAGATCATCGCCAAGCACTGCAATGCCTGCCATGGCTCCGGCCTGCTCGGCGCGCCGAAGATTGGCGATACTGCGGCGTGGAAGGAACGCGCCGACCACCAGGGCGGCCTGGATGGCATCCTGGCCAAGGCCATTACCGGCATCAACGCCATGCCACCCAAAGGCACCTGCGCGGACTGCTCGGATGACGACCTGAAAGGGGCAATCAAGAAGATGTCCGGGCTGTGAGAAACAGCTGAATTGCATGAGGCCCGCCATTGATGGCGGGCTTTGTTTTTGTGGTGCCTGTACCGGCCCTTTCGCGGCTGAAGCCGCTCCCACAGGAATCTCGCAGTTCTTGAATCTTGTGCTGTAACTGAAAGGGCCGGTACAGGCAACCAACCCACCAAAGCCCATGTCCAACCCCTGAACCCATGGATGTCTCAGGAGGCCCCGATGCACCTCTGCTCCATCGACCAGGCTGTCGAGCAAGTCCTGTCGCGCCTGCCAGCCCATATCCACATGGGCCTGCCGCTGGGCCTGGGCAAGCCCAACGCCTTCGTCAACGCGCTCTATGCCCGCGTCCGCGAGCTACCGGAGCGGCAGCTGACCATCTACACGGCCTTGTCCCTTGGCCGCCCGCCACTGGGCGATGGCCTGCAACGGCGCTTTCTCGAACCCTTCGTCGAGCGCGTCTTCGCCGACTACGAAGAACTCGCCTACCTTGCTGATCTGCGCAACGACACGTTGCCTCGCAACATCCGCGTCGAGCAGTTCTTCATGCAGCCAGGCAGCTTGCTGCACAGCGCGCCGGCGCAGCAGGACTACATCAGCAGCAACTACAGCCATGCCGCGCGCGACATCAACGCCAAGGGCCTGAACCTGATCGCCCAGCTGGTGGCTGCTACCCCAGAACGGCCTGTCCATCTGAGCCTCGCCTGCAACCCGGATATCACCCTCGACCTGCTGCCGATGATCGCCAAGCGCCGCGCCGCTGGCGAAACGATCCTCATGCTCGGCCAGGTGCATGCCGAGCTGCCTTACATGCCGGGCGACGCCGAGCTGCCCATCGATTCCTTCGACCTGCTGCTCGACGAAGCTGAGCAGCGCCGCCTGTTCTCCACGCCAAACATGCCGGTCAACACCCAGGACCACTGTATCGGCCTGCACGCCAGCAGCCTGGTGCGTGACGGCGGTACGCTGCAGATCGGTATTGGTGCCATGGGCGATGCGGTCGCCGCGGCATTGCTGGCGCGCCAGGGCGACAACGCGGGCTACCGTGCGGTGCTCAATGCGCTGGATGTCGGCTCCTGGCGGGCGCTGATCGAGCGGGAAGGGGGCCTGGATACCTTCGCTCAAGGCCTGTATGGCTGCAGCGAGATGTTCGTCAACGGCCTGCTGGTGCTGGCCGAGGCAGGCCTGTTGCGACGCACGGCGGATAAGGAGGGCGCGTTGTTGCATGGCGGCTTCTTCCTCGGCCCGCAGGCGTTCTACCAGCGCCTGCGCGACATGCCGCTGGAACAGCGCGCAAGGTTTGCCATGACGCGTATCAGCTTCATCAACGAGCTATATGGGCAGGAAGAACTCAAACGCCGCCAGCGCCGCGATGCGCGCTTCATCAACACCGTGTTCGGCATGACCCTGCTCGGCGCCGGGGTGGCCGACCAGCTGGAGGATGGCCGGGTACTCAGTGGCGTGGGCGGGCAGTACAACTTCGTCGCACAGGGCCATGCGCTGGAGGGCGGACGCTCGATCCTGCTGCTGCGCAGCTGGCGTGAGGCGGGCGGGGAGGTGACCTCGAACCTGTTCTGGAACTATGGCCATTGCACCATCCCCCGGCACCTGCGCGATATCGTGGTGACCGAGTACGGCATTGCTGATTTGCGTGGGCAGACCGACAGCGAGGTGATTGCGCGGTTGCTGGCGGTGTGCGATTCGCGGTTCCAGCAGGGGCTGATCGAGCAGGCGAAAGATGCCGGCAAACTGGCCAGGGATTTTCAACTGGAGGCGCGCTTTACCGACAACACACCGCAGCGCCTGGAAGCGATCAGGGCGCGTCACTCGCAGTTGTTCCCGGAGTATCCGCTGGGCACGGACTTTACGGCCGAAGAGCGGGATTTGCTGCGGGCGCTGAACTGGTTGAAGGGCAAGTTCAAGCTGAGCGAGGTGCTGGCGCTGGGCAAGGCAGCGCTGGATGCGCCGGGGCCGGAGGGGTATGAGCGGCATCTGGCGCGGATGGGGCTGGATCAGCCGCAGGGGCTGAAGGAAGAGCTGTACCAGCGTTTGTTGCTGGCGGGGTTGGCGGCAACCTAATAGATCCCTGGGTGCATCGGTCCCCTGTGGGAGCGGGTTTACCCGCGAATGCGGTAGGGAATGTGCCATCGCATTCGCGGGTAAACCCGCTCCCACAGAGATCGCGTAGCGGCCTTACTCGATGAAGGTCACCACACCACCTTCCAGCGACTTCACCCGGGCCAGCGATTCAACGCGGTAGCCCTGGCTGTCCAGCTCGGCACGGCCGCCCTGGAACGACTTTTCGATCACGATACCCAGGCCGGCGACGGTGGCGCCGGCCTGCTTGATGATCGAGATCAGTGCCTGCGACGCCTTGCCGTTGGCCAGGAAGTCATCGATCACCAGCACGCGGTCGCTGCTGTTGAGGTGGCGCGGCGAGATGGCAACGGTGTTCTCGGTCTGCTTGGTGAAGGAGTACACCGAGGCGGTCAGCAGGTTCTCGGTCAGGGTCAGCGACTGGTGCTTGCGCGCGAAGATCACCGGCACACCCAGCTTCAAGCCGGTCATCACCGCCGGGGCAATGCCCGAGGCTTCGATGGTGACGATCTTGGTCACGCCCGCGTCGGCGAACAGGCGGGCGAACTCGTCACCGATCAGCTGCATCAGTGCAGGGTCGATCTGGTGGTTGAGAAACGCATCGACTTTGAGAACCTGATCGGAAAGCACGATGCCTTCTTCGCGAATCTTCTGATGCAGTGCTTCCACTGTGGTATTCCTCGATGTAACAAAGGTGGCCGCAAATAGCGGCAAAGTTAAAGAGTAATGGTTGATCAGCGTTTGAGCATTGCCCGGATATCGGCCAGGGCGTTGTTGCCCCGTGCGGCCTTCACCTCGACCGGCGCATCGTCCAGGCCTTCCCAGGCCAGGTCGTCCGGTGGCAGTTCGTCGAGGAACCGGCTGGGCGTGCAGTCGATGATTTCACCGTACTGCTTGCGCTTGGCGGCGAAGGTGAAGGCCAGGGTCTGGCGCGCGCGGGTGATGCCCACGTAGGCCAGGCGGCGTTCTTCTTCGATGGTGTCGGCCTCGATGCTGGAGCGGTGCGGGAGGATTTCCTCTTCCATGCCCATGATGAACACGTAGGGGAACTCCAGGCCCTTGGAGGCATGCAGGGTCATCATCTGCACACCTTCGGCGTTCTCTTCCTCTTCCTGCTGGCGCTCGAGCATGTCGCGCAGCACCAGCTTGCCGATGGCATCCTCGATGGTCATGTCACCCTCTTCGTCCTTCTCGAGGGTGTTCTTCAGCGCTTCGACCAGGAACCAGACGTTGCTGATGCGGAACTCGGCCGCCTTGTCGCTGGCGGTCTGCTGGCGGATCCAGTTCTCGTAGTCGATATCGCGGATCATCTCGTGCAGCGCGGCAATCGGGTCTTCCAGGGCGACCTTGTGGCGCACCCCGTCCAGCCAATGCTTGAAGCGCTGCAAACGCTCGGTGTAGCGGGCGTCCAGATGCTCGCCCAGGCCCAGCTCCTCGCTGGCGGCGTACATCGAAATACCGCGCTCGGTGGCGTAGTTGCCGAGTTTTTCCAGCGTGGTGGAGCCGATTTCGCGGCGCGGTACGTTGATCACCCGCAGGTAGGCGTTGTCATCGTCCGGGTTCACCAGCAGGCGCAGGTAGGCCATCAGGTCCTTGACCTCCTGGCGGCCGAAGAAGCTGTTGCCGCCCGACAGGCGATACGGCACCTGGTGGTGCTGCAGCTTCAGTTCGATCAGCTTGGCCTGGTAGTTGCCGCGGTAGAGGATGGCGAAGTCGCTGTACGGGCGGTTGGTACGCAGGTGCAGGGTGAGGATTTCCATGGCCACGCGTTCGGCCTCGGCTTCCTCGTTCTTGCAGCGGATGACGCGAATCTCGTCGCCCACGCCCATCTCGCTCCACAGTTGCTTCTCGAACGCGTGCGGGTTGTTGGCGATCAGCACGTTGGCGCAGCGCAGGATGCGGCTGGTTGAGCGGTAGTTCTGTTCCAGCATCACCACTTTCAGGGAGGGGTAGTCCTCCTTGAGCAGCATGAGGTTTTCTGGCCGGGCGCCACGCCAGGCATAGATCGACTGGTCGTCGTCGCCTACCACGGTGAACTGGTTGCGCATGCCGATCAGCATCTTCACCAGCAGGTACTGGCTGGCGTTGGTGTCCTGGTATTCGTCCACCAGCAGGTAGCGCACGCGGTTCTGCCAGCGCTCCAGCACATCGGGGTGCTCCTGGAACAGCTTGACCGGCAGCAGGATCAGGTCGTCGAAATCTACCGCGTTGAACGCCTTGAGCGTGCGCTGGTAGTGGGTGTAGACGATGGCGGCGGTCTGCTCGCGCGGGTTGCGCGCTTTCTCCAGGGCCTCGGCGGGCAGGATCAGGTCGTTCTTCCAGGCACCGATCATGTTCTTGATCTCGTCGATGCCGTCGTCGCCAGAGTATTCCTTCTGCATGATGTCCGACAGCAATGCCTTGATGTCGGACTCGTCGAAGATCGAGAACCCCGGCTTGTAGCCCAGGCGCTCGTGCTCCTTGCGGATGATGTTCAGGCCCAGGTTGTGGAAGGTGCACACTGTCAGGCCACGGCCTTCCCCCGGACGCAGCAGGGTGGCGACCCGCTCCTTCATCTCGCGCGCTGCCTTGTTGGTGAAGGTCATCGCCACGATGTACTGGGCACGAATGCCGCAGTTCTGGATGAGGTGGGCAATCTTGCGCGTGATCACGCTGGTCTTGCCCGAGCCTGCACCGGCGAGCACCAAAAGAGGGCCGCCGACATAGTCACGGGCTTCCTGCTGCCGGGGATTGAGTCGGGACATGCTAGAAACCGGGGGTCGCCAGAAAATAGCCGCGCATTCTAACAGGCATGGGGCGTTTGTGGCGCGACCGTCTGACGTCTGAGTCAAATATGTAAACGGGATTTGCCGGCTGGCGCAGTTTCGCGCAGGATGCACGACAAAATACGTCGGGATGCTACAGCGGTAAAAACATGCATTAAAGTGAAAATCATTTTCATTAATGCAGTAGCATACCTGGCAGTTTCCGTTGCACCGTGAAACCCTAAGGAGCCCGCTTGTCCACGCCTGTCGAACCATTGCGTTTGCTGCTGTTGGCCGATGAGCCGGAATGGGGCGCGCTGCTACGCGCGTGCATGCCTGCCCTGGGTGGCAGCGCTGTGCTGCTGACAGCGCCGAACTGGGAGTCGGTCGACAGCCTGTTCAACCAGGACCGCCAGGCCGTTGTGCTGGCAACCCCGGCCCTGCAGCCCGCGCCCGGGCGCTGCGAGCTGCCGAGCATCCTGCTGCTCGACCACGAGCCCCAGATAGCGCCCAGTGCTGTCAGCGACTGGCTGGTGCGTGACCAGCTCAATGCCGACACCTTGCGCCGCTCGCTGCGCCATGTGCGCGAGCGCGGTGTGCTGGTGGCCACCTTGCAGCGCCTGGCCGAGCAGGACCCGTTGACCGGCATCGCCAACCGCCAGGGCTTCCAGGCCTTGCTGACCGCGCGCCTGGCCGAGAACGACGGCGGTGGCCTTGCCCTTGGCCACCTGGACCTGGACAACTTCCGCCACGTCAACGACGCCCTCGGCCACCAGAGTGGCGACCGCCTGATCCTGCTGGTGGTGGCGCGCCTCAAACAGCAACTGGAGGCGGGCGACCAGCTGGCGCGCCTGGGCAGCGACGAGTTCGCCCTGCTGATCGATACCCGACGCGATCCCAACCGTGCCGAATGGATTGCCGAGCGGATTGTCGAGGCGTTGGCCGAACCCTACTGGGTCGACGGCGAAAGCCTGTTGCTGGGCTGCAGCCTGGGCCTGGCCCATGCCCGTGCCCAAGGTGGTGCCGACCCGTTGATGTGGCACGCGCACATCGCCATGCGCCAGGCCAAGGGCAGCCAGGGTTGCACTTTCCATGTGTTCAACGAGCGCATCAACCGCAATGCCCGCAGCCTTGCCGACCTGGAAAGCGAACTGCGCCGCGCCTTGCGCCGGGACGAGCTGGAGCTGCATTACCAGCCGCGGCTGAACCTGGCCGACGGGCGCATCGTCGGCCTCGAGGCGCTGGTGCGCTGGCGGCATGCCGAGCGCGGCCTGTTGCCGCCCAGCGAGTTCGTGCCGCTGGCCGAGCAGAGTGGCCTGATCGTGCCGCTGGGGTACTGGGTGATATCCCGTGCCCTTCGCGACATGCAGGCGCTGTGCGAGCGCGGCCTGGAACCGCTGCACATGGCGGTCAACCTGAGCTTCCGCCAGTTCCAGGACAGCCAGCTGCTGGCGACCTTGAGCCGCCTGATCCTCGAGCATGGCGTGGATGCCCGCTGGCTGGAATTCGAGCTGACCGAAACGGCGGTCATGCGCCGTAACGAGCTGGTGCGCCAGACCATGGACGCCCTGGGGCGTCTGGGCGTGCGCTTTTCGCTCGATGATTTCGGTACCGGGTTCTCTTCGTTCGTGCACCTCAACAGCTTGCCGATCACCTTGCTGAAGGTGGACCGCAGCTTTGTCGCGGAAATGGAAATGCGCGAGGAGAACCGCAAGCTCGTGCACGCCATGATCAACCTGGCGCACAACCTCAACCTCGAAGTGGTGGCCGAGGGGGTGGAGAGTGAGGAGCAGATGGCGTTGTTGCGCGGGTTTGGTTGTGACCAGGTGCAGGGGTTCCTGGTCAGCAAGCCGCTGCCGGTGGGGGAGCTGATGGAGTTTTTGCTGCAGGCGACCGGCTGCCAGTTGGGCGCAGTCCTTTAGGGCCCTTTCGCGGGTGAACCCGCTCCCACAGGCTTTTGCACAGGATTCTGACTTTGCGCATTCCCTGTGGGAGCGGGTTTACCCGCGAAGAGGCCCGCAAGTCAGGCCGAAGTCGTCGCCGCGCCACCAAACCCGGCTTTGCCCAAAAGCCGCTTCATCCGCCACTCAAAGCCAAAGGTAAGTGCCACCGCCGCACAAGCCAGCCCCAACGCCAGCCCCCACCACACGCCAACCGCGCCACCGCCCAGGGTAAAGGTGAACAGCCAGGCGCTCGGTGCCCCCACCAGCCAGTAACACACCAGGCCGATCAGGAAGGTGGTCTTGGCATCTTTCAGCCCACGGATCGAGCCCATCGCGATCGTCTGCATGCCATCGAACAGCTCGAACCACGCCGCCACCATCAGCAACTGCACCGCCAGCTGGAAGATCGCCGCAAATGCCGGGTCGTCACGGTCGATGAACAACCCCACCAGTGCATCGGGCAGCAGCCAGAACAGCGCGGCGAAGGCAAACATGATCATTGCCCCGAAGCCGATGCCCACTCGCCCGGCGCTGCGCGCCGCCAGCAGGTTGCCGGCGCCGTAGTACAGCCCCACGCGCATGGTCACCGCATACGACAACCCGGTAGGCACCATGAATGCCGTGGAGACGATCTGCAGGGCGATCTGGTGCGCCGCCAGCTCGGTGCTGCCCAGTACGCCCATGCACAGCGCGGCGAAGGCGAACAGGCCGACTTCCACCATGTAGGTGCCGCCAATCGGCAGGCCCAGCCGCCACAGCTCGCGCAGGGCCGGCAGCGACGGGCGTGACAGGCCCTTGCGCAGCGGGTAGGCGGCATACGCCGTGTGCCAGCGGATATACAGCGCCAAGGCAATGGCCATGCCCATCGACACCACCGCAGTGACCAGGCCGATGCCCATCAGGCCCAGCTTGGGCAGGCCGAACATGCCTTCGATCAGCGCCACGTTGAACAGGTAGTTGAGCACCGTGCCTACCAGGCTGATGACCATCACCGGGGTAGACCGGCCCAGCGCGCTGGTGAAGCCGCGCAAGGCCATGAAGGTCAGGTAGCCGGGCAGGGCCAGTGGCAGCAGGGTGAGGAATTCGGCGGCCGAGGCAACGTTCTCGGGCTTTTGCCCGAACAGCAGCAGTACCGGCTCAAGGTTCCACAGCACCAGCGCAGCGAACAGCGCCAGGCCCCAGGCCAGCCACAGGCCACCCTGCGCCAGGCGGGTGACGCCCTCGATGTCGTTGGCGCCCTTGCGAATCGCCACCAGGGTACCGACCGCAGCGATCACGCCCAGGCAGAAGATCGACACGAACGAGTAGCTTGCCGCGCCCAGACCGCCGCCAGCCAAGGCTTGCGGGCTGATGCGGGCCATCATCAGGGTATCGGTCAGCACCATCAGCATGTGCGCCAACTGCGAGGCGATCAGCGGCCCGGCCAGGCGCAGCAAAGCCTTGAGTTCAGTGGTGGGCGCGACATGCATGGGGCAGTCCTTTTCCTGGGGTGATCAACGAAGGGCGATTCTGAGGCTTTGGTCAACTTTGCACAAAAGGATAAAAGCGATCATTGGCATGAGTATGACTCATGCATATATGCTCCCCGGTGATTCACCCCACAACCCCATATGGCAGGTGCCTCATGTCCCGTCAGCTCCCCCCGCTGTATGCCCTGCGCGCATTCGAAGCCGCTGCGCGGCTAAGCTCCTTCACCCGCGCCGGCGAAGAGCTGTCGATTACCCAGAGCGCGGTCAGCCGGCATATCCGCACACTGGAGGAGCACTTTGCCTGCCGCCTGTTCGTGCGCAGCGGCCGCAGCCTGCAACTGACCGAAGCGGCGCGGGTGCTGCTGCCCGGCGTGCGCGAAGGCTTTGCCGCGCTGGAACGGGCTTGCGATACCTTGCGCGGTGAGGATGACATCTTGCGCATGAAGGCCCCCTCGACCCTGACCATGCGCTGGTTGCTGGCGCGCCTTAGCCGCTTTCGCCACTTGCAGCCTGGCAACGAAGTGCAGCTGACCAGCGCCTGGATGGATGTCGACCACGTGGACTTCAACCAGGAACCTTTCGATTGCGCAGTGTTGCTCAGCGACGGGGTGTTCCCGCCAGAATGGGAAGTGCGCAAGTTGTTCCCGGAGTTGTTGATCCCCGTGGGTGCGCCAGACTTGCTCGACGAGGAACCCTGGGACGAGCGTCGGCTGGCCTGCATCGAGCTGCTGCACCCCACGGTGGACAAGCGCGACTGGCGGGAATGGTTGGAGCGTATGGGGTTGAGTGACAAGGTTTCGCTCAGGGGCGGGCAGGTCTTCGACACGCTGGAGCTGGGCATGATTGCTGCGGCGCGTGGCTACGGCATTTCCATGGGCGATTTGCTGATGGTGGCCGAGGATGTGGCGCAGGGGCGGTTGAGCCTGCCTTGGCCGACGGCCGTGCCCAGCGGCATGGATTACTACCTGGTGTGGCCACGCACCCGGCGCGGCGGCGAGCGCCTGCGGCGGCTGAGCGCATTTCTCGAGCAAGAGGTGGCGGCTATGGATTTACCCGCTGTAGAAGTCCTGCCACGTCTCTGACTTCTGCGACGCGGCCCCTGTGGGAGCGGGCAAGCCCGCGAAAAGGGCATCACAGGAAAGCGCAAAGGTTTGCGAATATCCTTGCCCGACACTCAAGTATTCGCCGGCGACGCCGATTCACTGGCACCAGCGTCCCGGAAGAGGGCGCGCTTCCCGTCGATAACAAGCGGGTGGTCAGCGTGATCAGGATGATCCCGGCCTCTTGCCAGGAGCTTGCCCCATGTCTCAACCGCGTGCCCGTATTGCCTCACAGCTCGGTGTCGCCCTTGCCATCGTGCTGGCGCTGGTGATTTCCGGCAGTACCCTGTTTGCCCTGCGTTCGCTGGACGACGCCAACCTCGCCACACGCCAGGCCCACCTGGCCAGCGAAGCGCGCCTGCTGGCCGACCAGCTCGACAGCTTCCACGGTTCGCTCAAGGACAACACCCAGCGCTTGAGCGGCCTGTTCGAGCGGCGCTTCGCCTCGGGCCTGGCGCTGCATGCGGGCGAGACCGTGCAGGTCGCCGGCCAGACAACGCCTGCCCTGTACCAGGGCGACCACCTGCTGAACAACGATTTCCAGCAAGTGGACGAATTCCAGCAGATGACGGCCGGCATCGCCACGCTGTTCGTGCGCAGCGGCGACGACTTCGTGCGCATCAGCACCAACCTGAAGAAGCAGGACGGCAGCCGCGCCATCGGTACCCAGCTCGATCGCCAGCATCCGGCCTACCTGAAACTGCTGGCCGGGCAGATGTACATCGGCCGTGCCGTGCTGTTCGAGCGCAACTACATGACCCGTTATGTGCCGGTGAGCGACAGCGCAGGGCGGGTGATCGCCGTGTTGTTCGTCGGCTTTGACTACACCGAGGCGCAGAACGCCCAGTTCGCCAACCTCAAGCGCTTTCGCATCGGCCAGACCGGTTCGCTGGCGCTGCAGGACGAGAAGGGTCAGTGGCTGGTGCCGCCGGCCAATGCCGAGCAGCAGCTGTACAGTGCCACCGCGCCGTTTGCCGAGGGCCCGTGGACAGTGGTCGCGAGCATGCCGATGGCAGAAATCCGCGAGGTGACCTGGAGCGTCGGCCTGCGCCTGGCGATCGGCAGCCTGCTGGCGATGCTGCTGGCGGTGGCCGCCACGTTGTGGCTGCTGCGCCGCAAGCTGCGCCCGCTGGATGACCTGGTGCGCCAGGCCGAAGCGCTGGGGGCGGGCGACTTGAGCGCCCGGCTGGCGGTGACCAGCCATGATGAAATCGGGCAGCTGGCGCGCAGCTTCAACAAGATGGGCGAGGCGCTGTCGACCATGGTCGAACACATCCGCAGCGCCTCCGAGCAGGTCAGTAACCGTGCCCGCTCGCTGTCCGGGCTATCGGCCGGCGCCTGCGAAGGCATGGACCAGCAATCCGGCGAAATCACCAGCATGGCCGGCGCAGTCGAGGAATTCAGCGCCACCTCGATGAACATCGCCGACAACATGTCCGGTACCGAACGCATGGCCCGCGACAACGCCCAGCAGACGCGCATCGGCCGCAGCGCCATGGACGAGGCTTCGCGCTCGCTGAAACAAATTGCCGAGGCCCTCGGCGGCACGGCCACGGTGATGGATAGCCTGGGCGCACGTTCGCAGGAAATCGGCGGCATCATCAGCGTGATTACCGCGATTGCCGAACAGACCAACCTGCTGGCATTGAACGCCGCCATCGAAGCGGCCCGTGCCGGTGAGCAGGGCCGTGGCTTTGCCGTGGTGGCGGATGAAGTGCGTGGCCTGGCAGCGCGGACGCGCCAGGCCACGGATGAAATCTCCGGCATGATCACCAGCATCCAGCAGCAGACCGGGCATGCCATCTCGACCCTTGAGCAGGGCAACCAACTGATGCAGGAAGGCCTGGAGCGCAACGACAAGGTGGCGCAGGCGCTGGCGCGTATCGACGAGCAGAGCCGCGCCGCCGGCGAACAGTTTGCCGTGATCAGTACCGCGACCCAGGAGCAGAGTAGCACCGCGACGGTACTCAGCCGCAATCTGCAGAGCATCGCCCAGGCCAACGGCGAACAACGCGAGGTGGCCAACGAACTGGCGTTTACCGCGCGGGAGCTGGAAGGGTTGGCGGCGCAGTTGCGCCAGGAAGTGGACCGTTTTCGGGGTGGCCGCTAAGCGCTGACATTGTCGTGCCGGTCAGGGCCTTTTCGCGGGCTTGCCCGCTCCCACAGGATTACACCCAGCCGGAAGGCAGCGGTAGACCTGTGGGAGCGGGCGAGCCCGCGAACAGACCACGAAAGACCAAGTACCGTCCGAGCCTTACAGCGAGCCCAGGTTCAACGCCTGCGCACACGCTTGCAGCGAGCGCTGTTCGCTCTGCGCATACAGCGCCAGTTCGTCTTGCACCTTGAGCCCCAGCGCCGCTTCGAACGCGTCGCGGTTGGCGTTGCTGCCATACTCGGCCTGCGCATCGTCACCCAGGTTGGACTGGAAGATCCCCGCCGCACTGACCGGCAGGAAGTCCTCGTACACCAACGCCTCGAAGTGCACATGACCAGCCTCGATCAACCCTTCCAGTGTGGTCGGGCGGTCGTCCTGGTCGCGCGCGGCCAGGCCTTTTTCGGTGGCGAAGTAGCGGAAGTAGGCCAGCCCCTGTTCACGCATCTGCGCCAGGTCATCCGGGAATTCGGCAAAGGTGTCCTTCAGCAACGCCATGTAGCGTTCGGCATTGGCCTCGGCCGGGGCGCCACCCAGGGCGGCGCGGGTGGCGTCGAGCAGCTTGTCGTACAGCTGGCGGCCTTTCGGCGTCAGCGCCGCGCCGCGTTGCTCGATTTCACCAAACCGCGCGGTATGGCTGCCTTCGCTGCCCTGCTGGTCGCTGAAGGCGACCTTTTCCTGCAGGGCCTTGAAGCTGGTCTGGCGCAGCAGGATCGGGTGGCGGCGGGTGGGCGGGCCTTCGACCACGGCCTTCGGCGGGATGCCCTTGGCCGGCATGCCGAGCTGGATCGCATCGATGTCCAGGGTGCGCGGGGTCAGGTGGTTGATGTGCGGGCCCTTGAAGGCCACCACATCGGCGATCAGGCGGTGCTGGTCGTGCAACTGCTGGTACTGCTCGGCAGTGACGGTGGCGTCATGGTGCCAGCGGAAGGTGTGCAGCGCTTCCTGCACGAACGCCTCGGCATCGGCGGCGTTCAGGCCACCATCGCGCTCGCATTGGTCGATCAGTTCAAGGGCGCGGGCGGTAAAGATCTGGCGCTTGGCCAGGATGCTATCTGCCAGCTCGCGCAGCTTCGGGTTGTCGATCAGTTCCAGGCGCAGCAGCGAGGTGAACACGCGGAACGGGCTGACGTGCAGCGACTGCTCGTGCACCGCGCGGAAGGCGGTGGAATGCACCGGCACGCCGGCGGAACTGAGGTCGTAGTAGCCGACTGGCTGCATGCCCATGACCGCGAACAGCCGGGCGATGGTAGCCAGCTCTGCGGCGGTGCCGACACGGATGGCACCATGGCGCTCCTGGTCCAGGCGCTCGATTTCGCCGGTCCAGCGCAGGGCCTCGGCAACCTCGGGTTGCTGGGCCATGACCTGCTGGTTGATTTCGCTCACCAGCTCCAGCAGCGTGCCGTACAGGGGCACTTCCTGTTTGTACATGAGCGACATGGCGGCAGAGAACTGCGCGCGGATGCTGTCGGGGCTGACGAAATCGTGGGCGGGCATCGCTAGCTTCCTGGTTGGGTTCGGACGCTTACATGAAAGCTGGGAATGCACTTGGCTCACAAGCGAAAAAAAGTGAGAGTGTCATTCCTTTTTTGATCGACCTTCAGGGCCCTTTCGCGGGTACCTCACAGGGTTCAGGCCTTGTGTGATACCTGTGGGAGCGGGTTTACCCGCGAAGAGGCCCTCAGGTCGATAGCTGCTCGCGAATCCATTCCACCAATGCCCTTACCTTGGGCACCTCCGCTGCATGCTCGGCATACGCCAGGTAATGCGCCCCGGCGCTGCGCATCGCATGGTTCCACGGCACCACCAAACTCCCCTCGGCCAACTCCTTCGCCGCCAGGTAGCGCGGCACCAACGCCACCCCGCACCCGGCCTGCGCCGCACTTAGGGCCATGTAGAAGGTATCGAAGCGCGGCCCATGGTAGGCACTGACGCTCTGCAAGCCCAACTCCAGGAACCACTCGTGCCAGGCCTCTGGCCGCGAGGTGCTCTGCAATAGCACCAGATCGGCCAGCTCTGCGGCATTGCTCAGCTCACGGCCAGCCAGCAGCTCCGGCGCGCAAACCGGCACCACCTCCTCACCGAACAGCTCCACGCAGGTGGCCCCCGGCCAAGTGCCCTGGCCATAGAAGAACACCACGTCCGCCGAGCCCTGCAGCAGGGCGAACGGCTCCATCTCGTTGCGGATATCCAGGTGGATGTTGTTGTGGCGCTTGCCAAAGCCCTTCAGGTGCGGGATCAACCAGCGCACGCCAAAACTCGGTTGAGTGGCTACCTTCAATATCTCGGTCTGCTCGCCGTAGGTGAGCACGTAGCGGCTGGACATATCCACCTGGGTGAGGATCTTGTTGACCTCGGCCAGGTACAGGCTGCCCGCCGGTGTCAGCTGCAGGCGGCGGCGGATACGCAGGAACAGGTGATGGCGCAGCATGTCTTCAAGCTGCGCCACCTGCTTGCTGACCGCGCTCTGGGTCAGGTGCAGCTCTTCGGCGGCACGGGTAAAGCTCAAATGGCGGGCTGCAGCTTCGAAGCACTGCAGGGCGGTCATGGAGGGCACCAGGCGTTTGGACATAGCGGTCTCTGCGGCTCAAATCATTACCTGACGGAATGATATGCGGAATAAAGGTCGTTTGTTGCACTGGTGTGATCGGATTAATACTGATCCACATCATTTTTCCACCCCATCACCCGATGTAGGAGATGCACAAATGGTTGCTGGACTGCTCGAGCGCCTTGGCGTTGCTGCCGAGGCTTACACCCAGGGCGACTACCCTGTTCACACGCCGATCGACGGCAGCCAGATCGCCTCGGTGAAACTGCTCGGCAAGGCCGAGACCATCGCCCGCATCGATCAGGCCCAGAGCGCCTTCGAAGCCTGGCGCAGCGTACCGGCCCCGCGCCGTGGCGAGCTGGTGCGCCTGTTCGGCGAAGTGCTGCGTGAGCACAAGGGCGACCTTGGCGAACTGGTTTCGATCGAAGCCGGCAAGATCACCCAGGAAGGCCTGGGCGAAGTGCAGGAAATGATCGACATCTGCGACTTCGCCGTTGGCCTGTCGCGCCAGCTGTACGGCCTGACCATCGCTTCCGAGCGCCCTGGCCACCACATGCGTGAAACCTGGCACCCGCTGGGCGTGGTCGGCGTGATCAGCGCCTTCAACTTCCCGGTCGCAGTCTGGGCCTGGAACACCGCCCTGGCCCTGGTCGCCGGTAACTCGGTGGTATGGAAACCGTCCGAGAAGACCCCGTTGACCGCGCTGGCCTGCCAGGCGCTGTTCGACAAAGCCCTGAAAGCCTTCGGTGATGCCCCGGCTGGCTTGGCACAACTGGTGATCGGCGGCCGTGAAGCCGGCGAAGCCATGGTCGACGACCCGCGCGTACCGCTGGTCAGCGCCACCGGCAGCACCCGCATGGGGCGCGAAGTGGGCCCACGTGTGGCTGCCCGCTTCGGCCGCAGCATCCTCGAACTGGGTGGCAACAACGCCATGATCCTGGCCCCCAGCGCCGACCTCGACCTGGCCGTGCGTGGCATCCTGTTCTCCGCAGTCGGCACCGCCGGCCAGCGTTGCACCACCCTGCGCCGCCTGATCGTGCACCGTTCGATCAAGGACGAAGTGGTGGCCCGCGTCAAAGCCGCCTACGGCAAGGTGCGTATCGGTGACCCACGCAAGGACAACCTGGTGGGCCCGCTGATCGACAAGCAGTCGTTCGACGCCATGCAGGGCGCGCTGGCCAAGGCCCGTGACGAAGGTGGCCAGGTATTTGGTGGCGAGCGTCAGCTGGCCGACCAGTACCCCAACGCCTACTACGTATCGCCTGCAATCGCTGAAATGCCGGCGCAAAGCGACGTGGTACGCCACGAAACCTTCGCCCCGATCCTGTACGTGCTGGCCTACGACGACTTCGAAGAGGCCCTGCGCCTGAACAACGAAGTGCCACAAGGCCTGTCGTCTTGCATCTTCACCACCGACATCCGTGAAGCCGAACGCTTCCAGAGCGCCTCGGGCAGCGACTGCGGCATCGCCAACGTCAACATCGGCACCAGCGGCGCCGAGATCGGCGGTGCGTTCGGTGGCGAGAAGGAGACTGGCGGTGGCCGTGAGTCCGGTTCGGATGCCTGGAAAGGTTACATGCGTCGCCAGACCAATACCGTGAACTACTCGCGCGAGCTGCCGCTGGCGCAGGGTATCGTGTTCGACTGATAGCCGCAGGCGGGGGCTTCGCCCCCGTTTCGCCGGCAAGCCAGCTCCCACAGGGATCGCACAAGCTTGGAGTCTGTGCGATCCCCGTGGGAGCTGGCTTGCCGGCGATGGGCTGCAAAGCAGCCCCAACAAGAACAAAATTGCTGGAGCCGGGCCATGTCCGAACTGCGTCAAGAATGCTTGTGGGAATTCGTCAGCAAACCGACCGTCGCCGCCCAGGCCCTGGCCGGTGAGCACAAGGCCGATGTCTGCGTGATCGGTGGCGGCATTACCGGCCTGTCGGCGGCCATCCACCTGCTCGAACAGGGCAAGTCGGTGATCCTGCTGGAGGCCTGGAAGATCGGTCACGGTGGCTCCGGGCGCAACGTCGGCCTGGTCAACGCCGGCACCTGGATCCGCCCCGACGATGTCGAGGCCACCCTCGGCCTGCAGCAGGGCAGCCGCCTGAACAAGGTGCTCGGCGAAGCCCCGGCCGAAGTGTTCGCCATGATCGAACGCCTTGGCATCGACTGCCAGGCCCAGCACAAAGGCACGCTGCACATGGCGCACAACGCCACCGGTATCGCCGACCTCGAGGCCCGCCACGAACAATGGCGCCGCCGTGGTGCCGATGTGGAGCTGCTGACCGGCGCCCAGTGCCAGGAATACTGCGGCACCGACAAGATTTCCGCCGCGCTGCTCGACCGCCGCGCCGGCACCATCAACCCCATGGGCTACACCCAGGGCCTGGCCGCAGCGGTGGCACGCCTGGGTGGCAAGCTGTTCCAGCAGTCTTCGGTCGAAGGCCTGGAGCGTGACGGCGATGCCTGGCGAGTGAAGACTGCGCGTGGTTCGGTGCGTGCCGACAAGGTGGTGATTTCCACCGGCGCCTACACCGAAGGCGACTGGAGCAACCTGCAGAAGCAGTTCTTCCGTGGCTATTACTACCAGGTGGCGTCCAAGCCGTTGCAGGGGGCTGCAGCCGACAAGGTGCTGCCACATGGCCAAGGCTCCTGGGACACCCGCACCGTGCTCAGCAGCATCCGTCGCGACGACCAGGGCCGCCTGCTGCTAGGCAGCCTGGGCCGGGTCGACAACAAGCCGGCGTGGTTCGTGCGCAGCTGGGCCGACCGCATCCAGAGCCACTATTACCCGGAGCTGGGCAAGGTCGAGTGGGAAATGCACTGGACCGGCTGCATCGATTTCACCCCCGATCACCTGATGCGCCTGTTCGAACCGGCGCCAGGGCTGGTGGCGGTGACCGGGTACAACGGGCGGGGCAATACCACCGGCACCGTGATTGGCCGGGCGTTCGCCGAGTTCTTGCTGAAGGGGGAGGAGGGCAGCCTGCCGATTCCGTTCTCGCCGATGAAGGGGGTGAGTGCACCCTCGCTGCGGACTGCGTTCTACGAGTCCGGGTTCTCGCTGTACCACGCGGGGCAATGCCTGAGAGTTGTGTTGTAAGCACTGGCCCCTTCGCGGGTAAACCCGCTCCCACAGGATCTCCACAGTCCTTGAGACCTGTGTGGTCCCTGTGGGAGCGGGTTTACCCGCGAAGGGGCCGGGCCAGGCTTACTTGTGCAGCCAGCTGAGAAAGCCGCCCTTCTTGATCGAAACCGGCTTCTGCATCAACAACGACTCGCGGCTCTGCCGCCGAAACCGCTGCAACTTGCTCAACGCCGTCTGCACATCACCGCGTTGCACCAGGCAGCTCTTCACCTGTTCCTTGTCGATCCGATACAGCACGCAACCGGTCAACGTGCGGAACTCGGCCAGCGATTCCTCTTCGTCGATGATCCCCTCGATACCCAGCACCTCTCCCGGCCCCATGCGCCCGGCCTCGACCAGTCTGTCGCCATCGCGAATCGACGCCGAAACCACCCCGCTGCCAATCACCAGCAAATGATCGGAATGCTCGCCCACGCCCAGGATTACCTGATCCGCCAGGTATTCCACCGCTGTCATGCGCTGGCTCAGCGCATCGCGCTCTTCAGCGCTCAGCGAGCGGAACACCCGCACCTCGTCCAGCACCTCGCGCTGGCGGCTGCGTGGCGGCATGGCCAGGTCGGCGTTCCACATTACCCCGCTGGCCTCCAGGTGCCGGTGGGCCAGGTCGAACAGCTGGTTGCGCGCGTCGCCCTTCGCGCCCGCGTCGGCCACGAAGCCACTGGCTTCGTACTCCACTGATTCCAGCGTCGAGGCTTTCACCGTCACCTTTGGTTTTGGGGTCGCAAGAATGGCACTGACCCCTTGCAAGGCCTTTTCCAGCGCATCGAACACCCGCTTGGGCCGCACCTTGGCCGGCACCACCACGCTGATCGACACCCCGTGCACATCGGCCGGGCGGCTGTGGTTGAGCAGCCGGGCCTTGGCCGCCACCGAGTTGGGGATTACCGCCAGGCTGCCGGTGCTGGTGAGCAGGCGGGTGGCACGCCAGTCGATTTCCAATACCTTGCCTTCGGTGTTGTCGATGGAGATCGAGTCGCCAATCTGATACGGCCGCGTGGTGTTCAGGATGATGCCACTGAACACGTCGGCCAGTGTGCTCTGCAGCGCCAGGCCGATAACGATGGCCATGACCCCCGATGTGGCCAGCAGGCCTTTTACCGGCAACTGCAACACATAGCCCGCGGCAGCGACCACGGCCGCCAGGAAGATAAGCGCTCCCAGCACATCCTGCAGCAAACGCCCGCCATGGCTGCCGCGGGCAACCAGCAACAGACCGAACACCACCGTCACCGTACGTGCGCCAAACAGCCACCAGCCGATCGCCAGTACCGTGGCGATCAGGTTGCGCGAGACATCATCGGGCCAGGGTGGCGGTTGCAGCGGGCTCATGCCGGCAGCTACCAGCACCGAGCTGAACAGCAGGAACAGCACCAGCCGCGCGCCGATGCGCCAGGCCCTTTGCTGGAGAGGAATCAGTTGCCAGAGCACGAGGTCGAGCAGGATCAGGGCGGTGCCGAGCAACAGCGGGTATGACTGGATGAACGCCAGCATGGTGGTCTCGGGTGAGGGGAGGGCTGTGGGTAGTAATAGAGCAGGTTGGCCGGGCAGGCAATGGGGCCTGTGCCGGCCTCTTCGCGGCTAAAGCCGCTCCCACAGGTACTGCGCACGATTCAAATCCAGCGCAATCCCTGTGGGAGCGGCTTTAGCCGCGAAAGGGCCGGTACGGCCCACACAAAACCATCGTTCACAAAACAGAACGCTAGAGCCAAAAACTGCTATCTACCGCCTGAAAGGTCATGGTTTTAATCTTCTCCCATCAACGCGAAACACCCAACTTACTGAAAAGATCAAAACCCTTAGGAGCAACGACCATGACCAACTTCAAATACAACCGCCTGAACAAAGACGACGCCGCTGTCCTGCTGGTCGACCACCAGGCTGGCCTGCTGTCCCTGGTCCGCGATATCGAGCCGGACGCGTTCAAGAACAACGTATTGGCCCTGGCCGACCTGGCCAAGTTCTTCAACCTGCCGACCATTCTCACCACCAGCTTCGAACAAGGCCCGAACGGCCCGCTGGTACCGGAACTGAAAGCCTTGTTCCCGGACGCCCCGTACATCGCCCGCCCAGGCCAGATCAACGCCTGGGACAACGAAGATTTCGTCAAGGCAGTGAAGGCCACCGGCAAGAAACAGCTGATCATCGCCGGCGTGGTGACCGAAGTGTGCGTAGCCTTCCCGGCACTGTCGGCCCTGGAAGAAGAGTTCGAAGTGTTCGTGGTGACCGATGCCTCCGGCACCTTCAACGCCATGACCCGCGACGCCGCCCACGACCGCATGAGCCAGGCCGGCGCACAACTGATGACCTGGTTCGGCGTGGCCTGTGAGCTGCACCGCGACTGGCGCAACGACATCGAAGGCCTGGCTGCGCTGTGCTCCAACCACATCCCGGATTACCGCAACCTGATCACCAGCTACAACGCCTTCAACGCCAGCAAGTAAACCGATCGCCCCGGGCACCGCCAGTCGGTGCCCGGCAAGGCAGCACACCTGTCCAATCCAGCGCCCGTCCGCCGTTGCACAGTGGATGCGGGCAAGCTCATCCCAAGGAACGCTGATGAACACCGCACTCCAAGACAACCGCGAAGTGGTAACCGTATGCCTGCAACACCAGGTTCTTGATAGCACCCCGGGCACCACGGCAGCGCAACCGCCGCGCTGGAAGCAGGCGCTGCTGACCTACCTGGTGATCTGCCCGATGACCATGGTCATTCCGCAACTGCTGGCGCCGCTGTTCGCACGCTTCCCGCAGCTGGGCGGTGTGATTGCCGGCAACCTGATCGTCAATGTGTTCGTCATCCTGCCCGTGGTGTTCTACATCATGCCTTGGGTAACCCGCCGCTGCGCCAACTGGCTGCGTGGCTGAGCCAGGCCTTTACCTCGACATTTTCAAGGAGATACCGACATGAGCACCTTCGTTACCCGCGATGGCACTTCGATCTACTTCAAGGACTGGGGCAGCGGCAAGCCGGTGCTGTTCAGCCACGGCTGGCCACTGGATGCCGACATGTGGGATTCGCAGATGGAATTCCTGGCCAGCCGCGGCTACCGCGCCATCGCCTTCGACCGCCGTGGTTTCGGCCGTTCGAGCCAGCCGTGGAGCGGTTACGACTACGATACCTTCGCCGATGACATCGCCCAGCTGATCGAGCACCTCGACCTGCGCGATGTGACCTTGGTGGGCTTCTCGATGGGTGGCGGTGACGTCAGCCGCTACATCGCCCGCCATGGCAGCGAGCGGGTGGCCGGGCTGGTGCTGCTGGGCGCGGTGACGCCAGTGTTCGGCAAGCGTGACGACAACCCTGAAGGGGTCGACCTGTCGGTATTCGAGGGTATCCGCGCTGGCTTGCGTGCCGACCGGGCGCAATTCATCGCCGATTTCGCCACGCCGTTCTATGGCATCAACCATGGGCAGCAGGTGTCCCAGGGCGTGCAGACCCAGACCTTGAACATTGCGCTGATGGCATCGATCAAGGGCACCCTGGATTGCGTGACCGCATTCTCCGAAACCGACTTCCGTCCGGATATGGCCAAGGTCGATGTGCCGACCCTGGTGATCCACGGCGACGATGACCAGATCGTGCCGTTCGAGACCACCGGCAAGCAGGCGGCGGAACTGATTCGCGGGGCTGAGCTGAAGGTGTATGCAGGGGCGCCGCACGGGTTTGCGGTGACTCATGCACAGCAGCTGAACGAAGACTTGCTGGCGTTCCTTCAGAAGTAACTGTGCTGGGGCATTCGCGGGTAAACCCGCTCCCACAGGGGATACCACAGTTTTCAAGGCCGGTGGTGTCCCTGTGGGAGCGGGCGTGCCCGCGAAGAGGCCAGCCCAGGCAGCACAAATACTGAACCGGGCTAACCTTCAACAACCCACCGCACATCCATCCAAGCCTTGCCCCTACAGCAAACGGCATGCTCCGCAGTTGCGCCTGCCGCTACCGCACCCAGACGGAGAAGACCATGTCCCAGGACCGCAACGACAAGACCCGTCGCCAGTTCCTCGCCACCAGTACCGTGCTCGGTGCCGCCGGCGCGCTCTGGTCCGCATTGCCCTTTACCGGTTCCGCCGGTTCCGCTCACGCATCCACCCAAGGAGGTTCCATGACCGCCGATCTCATTCTGTTCAACGGCAAATTGCACACCGTTGATCGTGAAAAGCCCACCGCGACCGCCGTCGCCATCAAGGACGGCCGTTTCATCGCGGTAGGCAATGACGCCGAAGCCATGGCCCACAAGGGCGCCACCACGCAGATCATCGACCTCAAGCAGCGCACGGTAATCCCCGGCCTGAACGACTCGCACCTGCACCTGATCCGTGGTGGCCTGAACTACAACCTGGAATTGCGCTGGGAAGGCGTGCCGTCGGTGGCCGATGCCCTGCGTATGCTCAAGGACCAGGCTGCGCGTACGCCCACCCCGCAGTGGGTGCGCGTGGTCGGCGGCTGGAACGAATTCCAGTTCGCCGAAAAACGCATGCCCACCCTGGAAGAAATCAACCAGGCCGCACCGGACACCCCGGTATTTCTGCTGCACCTGTATGACCGGGCGCTGCTCAACCGCGCCGCGCTCAAGGCCGTCGGTTACACCAAGGACACCCCCAACCCGCCGGGTGGCGAGATCCAGCGCGACAAGTTCGGCAACCCGACCGGCATGCTCATCGCCCGCCCCAACGCGATGATCCTCTACGCCACCTTGGCCAAGGGGCCGAAGCTGCCGCTGGAATACCAGGTCAACTCCACCCGCCAGTTCATGCGCGAGCTCAACCGCCTGGGCCTGACCAGCGCGATCGATGCCGGCGGCGGCTACCAGAACTTCCCGGACGACTATCAGGTGATCCAGGAGCTGGCCGACAACAACCAGCTGACCGTGCGCATTGCCTACAACCTGTTCACCCAGAAACCCAAGGAAGAGCTGGACGACTTCCGCAAGTGGACCTCCAGCGTGAAGCTGCACAGTGGCACCGACTTCCTGCGCCACAATGGCGCCGGCGAAATGCTGGTGTTCTCCGCCGCCGACTTCGAGGACTTCCTCGAGCCGCGCCCGGACCTGCCGCAAACCATGGAACAAGAGCTGGAACCGGTGGTGCGCCACCTGGTCGAGCAGCGCTGGCCGTTCCGCCTGCATGCCACCTACAACGAATCGATCACGCGCATGCTCGACGTGTTCGAGAAGGTCAACCGGGACATCCCGTTCAATGGCCTGCCGTGGTTCTTCGACCACGCCGAAACCATCACCCCGCAGAACATCGAGCGAGTGCGTGCGCTGGGCGGCGGTATCGCCATCCAGGACCGCATGGCCTTCCAGGGTGAGTATTTTGTCGACCGCTATGGTGCCAAGGCCGCCGAGCAGACCCCGCCGATCAAGCGCATGCTCGACATGGGCGTGCCGGTGGGCGCCGGTACCGACGCTACCCGCGTGTCCAGCTACAACCCGTGGACCTCGCTGTACTGGCTGGTCAGCGGCAAGACCGTCGGTGGCATGGAGCTGTATCCGGAAGGCCTCAGTCGAGACACTGCGCTGCAGCTGTTCACTCAGGGCAGCGCCTGGTTCTCCAGCGAACAGGGCAAGAAAGGCCAGATCAAGGTGGGCCAACTGGCCGACCTGGCGGCACTGTCGCTGGACTTCTTCAGTGTCGATGAAGAGGCGATCAAGGGCATCGAGTCGGTGCTGACCGTGGTCGATGGCAAGGTGGTGTATGGTGCGGCGGAATTCGACAAGCTCGGCCCGCCCCAGGTGCCAGTGCTGCCGGAATGGTCGCCGGTGACCAAGGTGCCGGGCCACTGGCGCGTGGGCACGCCGTCGCTGGCAGCGGTGGCGCACCAGTGTGTGGGGCCTTGCGGGGTGCATGCGCACAGCCATGAGAAGGCACGGCATTCGAATGTGCCGGTGAATGACTTCCAGGGCTTCTGGGGGGCGTTGGGTTGTTCGTGCTTTGCTTTCTAAGCTGAGCTGATGTGAAGGAGGGGTCAGTATCTGGCCCCTTTTTTTGTTCCTTCAGTGCCGGCCCCTTCGCGGGTAAACCCGCTCCCACAGAGATAACACAAACCTCAAGGTTGTCGTTGTACCTGTGGGAGCGGGTTCACCCGCGAAAGGGCCGGGAAAGCCAGCATCAATGGTGAGCCTTGTGCTCCCCACCCGCCAACAGATGCCGAATCTTCACTTCCACCCCCTCGGTCTGCAACATGCGCACCCGGGCCTCGATCTTCAGCTCACCCCGGGTTACCCGGTGGTGATGCCTCAAATGCTCCAGCCACGATTCCTCGAAGAAGAATTCCAGCCACAACGCCGGGTCCGCACTGTCGCGCATCAACCCCCACGACAACGCGCCATTGCGCTTGCGCATTGCCTCCAGCTCCCGCGCGGCCTGCTGGAACGCCTCCGCCTTGGCCGGCTCGATGTGGTATTCCACGGTGACCATCACCGGCCCGCTTTCCTTGTCCATGTCGTCGCTCAGCAGCGGCACTGGCCAATGCAGTGACGGCGTCAGCTCCTCGGCTGCGGTTTCCGGCAGCGTCACCTTGCAGGTCAGCAGCGTGCCCAGCGCCAGGCCACCTGCGGCCAGCAGCAGGCTCAAGGTGATCGTCGCATGGCTGGCCAGCGTGCCCCACAGCAACCCGCCACTGGCCATGGCACCAAAGAAGATCAGGATGTACACCGACAACGCCCGCGCCCGTACCCAGGCCGGCACCGAGGTCTGCGCCGCCACCTGCAGGTTGGACAACACAGCTATCCACGCCGCGCCGCTGAGCAGCATCGCCGGCAGCAGCACATAGAAGTTGCGCACCAGCGCCAGGGCCAGCAGGAACAGGGCATACAGCAGGCTGGCGAGCAGCACCAGGCGGTCGCGGCTGATGCGTTCGCGCAGGCGTGGCAACAAGGTGGCGCCGGCCACCGCGCCGATGCCGATGGCCGCCAGCAGCAGGCCGAAATCGGCGGCGGTGCCATGCATCTCGCCACGCACGATCAATGGCAGCAGCGAGGTGCCGGCGCTGGCGCAGAAAAAGAACGCCAAGGCGCGCAATATCACGGCTTGCAAGGGCTTGGCGCTGCGTGCGAAACGCAGCCCGGTGCGCATGGCGCCGACGAAGCGCTCGGCCGGCAGCAGCGGCTCCTTCACCTCGCGCTTCCACAGGAACAGCACCAGGATCACCCCGGCGAACGAGATGGCATTCAGGGCGAAGGTCAGCCACGGGCCGACCATGCTCACCACCACGCCCGCCAAAGCCGGGCCGATGGCGCGTGACACGTTGATACCAACACTGGATAGCGCCACCGCGTTGGCCAGGTCGTCCTTGCCCACCAGCTCCGGTGTCAGCGCACTCCAGGCCGGCATCATCAGTGCCGTGCCGATGCCCAGCGCCAGGGTCAGCACCAGCAGCAGGGTGACATTCATCAGCCCGAGCAGGGTCAGGGCCGCCAGCACCACGGCCACCGACGACATCCACAACTGCACCAGCAACAGATATCGGCGCTTGTCGACGATATCCGCCGCCGCGCCGGCCGGCAGGGCGAGGAAGAACATCGGTAGCGAGCCGGCTACCTGGATCAGAGCCACATGCAACGGGCTGGCCGACAGCGTGGTCATCAGCCAGCCGGCGCCCACTTCGTGCATCCAGGTGCCGATGTTGGAAGCGATGGTGGCGATCCACAGCATGCGGAAGGTGGCGTTGCGCAATGGGCTCCAGGCGCCTGAAGGGGACGTGCTCATGTCAGAAGCTGCCTTTGAGTGGGTATTCGATGATCAGGTAGATCCGGTCGATGTCATCGCCGGCCTGGGCCTGGTTGGCGCGGTGGCTGACGTGGGAAAACGACAGGCTCAGGTCCTTGGCGGCGCCGGCCTGCACCACGTATTTCAGGTCGATGTCGCGCTCCCAGTGCTTGCCGCCGTCGCCGTACTGGTCCACATAGGCGCCGCCTGCCGGGGCATGACTGCCGTCGATGCCACGGCCGCTGACGTAGCGGCCCATCAGGCTCAGGCCGGGTGCGCCGAGGGTGGCGAAGTCGAGGTCGTAGCGCAGTTGCCACGAGCGCTCGCCGGGGCCGTTGAAGTCGGCGTACTTGATTGAGTTGGCCAGGTAGATGGAGTCGCCGCCGACGAAGTCGAACGGGGTGTCGCCCTCGACCTTTTGATAGGCCAGGCTCAGCGCCTGGGCGCCGAAGCTGTACCTGGCCAGCAGGCTGTAGGCGAGGGTGTCGATTGCCCCGGCACTGGCATTGCCGGTGTCGCGGGTCTTGTACAGGTTGCCGTCCAGGCGCCAGTTGCCTTCGGCCAGGTTCAGGTTGAGGTAGGCCTGGCGCCAGGTATCTTCCAACTGGCCAGCGTACAGCGCGCCGCCGAATGGGCCGTCGGGAGCAAACGTGGCACCGGCCAGGCTGATGGCGCGGTTGTCGGTGGTAGCGCCGTAGCCGCTGAAGTCATCATGGCTGGAGCTGTTGTCCTGGTTGTTGAAGGCGGTGAAGCGCCCGGCCTGCAGGCGCCAGTCTGGCAGGTCGGTGTTGTCCAGGAACCAGCCGGTGGCGTATTCCGGATGCAGGCGTTTGTCGCTGGTGTCGAACACCGGGGTTTCCACGGTCATTTCGCCATAGCGCAGCTGGGTGTTGCCCAGGCGCAGCTTGAGTGCGGCGCCGGCGCTGGAGTAGTCGGACTCGGCACGGCCATCGCTGTCGCGCGGCAGCAGGCCGGTGCCGGCATGGCCGCGGCCGCCGTCGAGCTTGAGGCCGAGAAAACCATGGGCATCGATGCCGACGCCGAGCGTGCCCTCGGTGAAGCCGGAGCGGATTTCGCCAATGAAGCCCTGGGCCCATTCCTGGCGGTAGTTCTGGCCGCTGCCGGAGGGCGAGCGGAAGTCGCTGTGCAGGAAGTAGTTGCGGCTGAGCAGCGACCAGCCGGGCTCTTCGGCCTGGCTGAGCGCCGGGCACAGGGCGAGGGTGGCGAGCAGGGCGCGGCCTGGTCCGTGAGTGGCGCGGATCATGGGAGCTCCGGGAAGGATGATCCGGGAATGTGGATGAAGGATAGGCCAGGGGTCTTGTATGTGTGTGCTCTGGCTGGTTTTGCCTGTGCCGGCCTCTTCGCGGGTAAACCCGCTCCCACAGGTACTGCACAAACCTTGGAGCTAGTGATGACCCTGTGGGAGCGGGTTTACCCGCGAAGAGGCCGGCACAGGCGGCAACCGGCTCAAGCCATGTCGCTGATCGCAAACTCCTCGGCCAGATGATCGATCAGCGCCCGCACCGATGGCAGCAACCCCCGCCGCGACGGGAAGATTGCATGCACGATGCCGCAGCGCGGGTGCCAGTCCGGCAGCAACTCCACCAGCCGCCCCGCCGCCAGGTCCTCGCGCACCGCCACCCGCGGCAGGTGCGCAATGCCCACTCCGGCCACCACGAAATGGCGCAAGGCGAACAGGTCGTCAGTCACCATGCGTGGCGTGTGCGGGATGACGATGCTGCGGCTGCTGTCCTCGCCCTGGAACAGCTCCCACTGATACTCCCGCTGCGCGCTGCCCCAATGCACACTGGGCAGCGTGCCCAGCAACTGTGGGTCAAACCCCTTGGGCAGTTGCTCCAGGTACTGCGGCTGACCGACCAGGCACTGGGTACTGTTGCTCAGTACCTTCATCACCATGTCGGTGTTCTCCAGCGGTGGAAAGCGCACCCGCAGAGCGACGTCGAAGCCCTCGTGCAGCAGGTCGACGCGGCGGTTGGTGCTCTCTATGAACAGTTCCACTTGCGGGTACTTGAGCATGTAGCGGGTCAGCATCGGCCCGACCCAGGAATTGAGCAGGGTGGTCGGGCAACTGATACGCACCAGACCGCGCGGTTCGCTGCGGTTGCGCTCGATGATCTCCGCCGCGCCCTCGGCCTCCACGCGCATGGCCAGGCAGCGATTGTAGTAGGCCTGGCCGATCTCGGTGAGCGAGCAGTGGCGGCTTGTGCGGTGCAGCAGGCGCACGCCCAGTCGGTCTTCGAGATCGGCAATGCGCCGGCTGAGCTTCGACTTGGGCATGTTCAGCGCCCGGCCAGCCGGGGCGAAGCCGCCGTGCTCGACTACCTGGGTGAAGTAGTAGAGGGAGTTGAGGTCTTCCAATGATCGGTCTCCAGGTACTTGATTGCCTGTGCCGGCCCTTTCGCGGGTAAACCCGCTCCCACAGGTACTGCGCCATCACTGTGGGAGCGGGTTTACCCGCGAAGAGGCCGGCACAGCCCCTGCAAATCTATCGTTCATAAAACAGAACGCTAAAGCCAAATTCTGCTATCTACCGCCACAAAGGTGATGATTTTAATCTGTGCCCATCAACGCGAAACACCCCCGAATGCTGAAAAATTCATAACCCTCAGGAGCACAGACCATGAGCAAATTCACCTACAACCGCCTGAACAAAGACGATGCCGCTGTCCTGCTGGTCGACCACCAGGCTGGCCTGCTGTCCCTGGTCCGTGACATCGAGCCGGACAAGTTCAAGAACAACGTGCTGGCCCTGGCCGACCTGGCCAAGTTCTTCAACCTGCCGACCATCCTCACCACCAGCTTCGAACAAGGCCCCAACGGCCCGCTGGTACCAGAGCTGAAAGCCCTGTTCCCGGACGCCCCGTACATCGCCCGCCCTGGCCAGATCAACGCTTGGGACAACGAAGACTTCGTCAAGGCAGTGAAGGCGACTGGCAAGAAGCAGCTGATCATTGCCGGCGTGGTGACCGAGGTCTGTGTAGCGTTCCCGGCGCTGTCGGCCCTGGAAGAAGAGTTCGAAGTGTTCGTGGTGACCGATGCTTCCGGCACCTTCAACGAAATGACCCGCGATGCTGCCCATGACCGCATGAGCCGCGCCGGCGCGCAAATGATGACCTGGTTCGGCGTGGCCTGTGAGCTGCACCGCGACTGGCGCAACGACATCGAAGGGCTGGCGGCGCTCTGCTCCAACCACATTCCGGATTATCGCAACCTGATTACCAGCTACAACGCGCTGACTGCGGGTAAGTAACACCAAGTAATCTGATGGATGGCTTCTGCAAGGGGGCCATCGTTGACTTGGTCCAGGAGTGTTGTTAGCGTTTCACCTGAGCGCGAAACCAGCTGCCATTCAGCGGCAATAGCTGGCGTAGGAACCCCGTCGATGGCTGAATCATCAGCGTCGGGTGAGACCTCCACACCCCGGCTTGAGGGTGTGTATATGAATATCAAGCACGAGCACAGGGCCACTGGTGACAGTGGCCCTTTTCTTTGCTCGGCAGATAAGCGTACCGCTTGTAAAGCAGTTTTCCGTGGCGATGCTTTCGACTTTCGCGGTGGGGTTGTTGGGGCTCAATGCGATACCTGGCTGCGATCAGTGCGGCCAAGTGAGCCTAGGGAGCTCTTGCCGGTTTCATCCAGGTGTTCCAGAGCTTTGTAGCCACAGTCGTAGGCGCCGCGCAGGTACTGGGCGACATGCACCAGGGCGTCGTGGGCGGAGACGCCTGGGTTTACTGTGAACAAAGGTGGATGGCCGGCATCGCAGCGGCTGAAGGCGCGCTCTTTAGTGTCGGGGAGAGGTGGATTGGGGACAATCTTTTTCATTGCAGTAAGCTCTCTAAGTTGTACTGCAACCATCCGTTTCCACGCGAAGGGTGGCAGTTGTACGCGGGGTGGAAAACCGGTGAGAGGCAACCCGGTAGGCCATACGGCCTCCCGCGCACAACTGCCATTGACGACAGAACCTCAAACCGAGACGGGTTTCCACACCCGATCGCTGAACCGACAGCGACCCGGCAAGCCTAGAGAGCAGGCTTTCCCCGGACAATCAGACGGGCGTCGACACGGTGCGTAGGATAAATCCTCGGGATTGGTGTGACCGTAGGAAATGGTTCGCGGGGAAGTAGGACCTAGCTGAGAATCGGACGATTTTGTGATGGTTTTTTTGTGTTCGCGTAATGGCGGCGCTCGATCTCAAGGGCGCTGCATCTCTACAGTCATGCGCTCGAAATCCTCAATCCGCATCCGAATCAAACAACCGCTCCAACTCAGCCCGGGCCTCCTTGGCCGTCTGCATCACCTTGGCCCGGTCATCACGCACCTGCCCCTGGGCCACCAGCACCTCTTCGTCATGCTGGGTAAACCGCGCAATCCGGTCCGCCGCCTGCGCGTCGCTCAACCCCAACCCCACCAATGCCCGGCGGGTCATCTCCAGGCTGGAGTAGAACGTCTCGCGAATCGGCTCGGCGCCGACATCCGCCAACTTATGCACATGCTGGCGGTTACGCGCGCGGGCCAGCACCTTCAGGTGCGGGTACAGGCGTTTCACCCGTTCCGCCGTGTGAATGGCAGCTTCCGGGTCATCGATAGTGATGATGAAATACTCCGCCTCGCCCACCTTGGCAGCATGCAGCACCTCGGGGCGCAGCGGGTCGCCGTAGAACACTGGTACCTGTTCGAACATGCGGGTCATTTCGATGGTGTCCACCGAGGTTTCCAAGGCAATGAACGGAATCTTCTGTGCCCGCAGGATGCGCGCGACGATTTGGCCCATGCGGCCCATGCCGACAATCACCACCCGTGGCGTGTCAGTCTGGATCTGCTTGTAATGCTCCGGCACCTCACGCGCCGGTTGCGGGCGCTTGAGGGCGCGGGCACAGCCAATCATCAGCAGCGGGGTAATTGCCATCGACAGGGTGATGGTCATCAGCAGCAGGTCGTAGGTCTGGGTATCGAACAGGCCCTGGTCCTTGCCCAGCTTGAACACCACGAAGGCAAATTCGCCACCGGCAGCCAGCACCATGCCCAGGCGCAGGGCGCTGGCGCTGTTCAGGCCACCGGCCAGGCGCCCGACGCCGACCAGCAGTACCAGCTTCACGGCCACCAGCAGCAGGGTCAGGCCCAGCACCACCAACGGCATTTCCAGCAGCAGGTGCAGGTTGGCACCCATGCCGACACTGATGAAGAACAGCCCCAGCAGCAGGCCCTTGAACGGTTCGATCTGCGATTCCAGCTCGTGGCGGTATTCCGAATCGGCCAGCAGCAAGCCGGCGAGGAAGGCACCCAGGGCCATGGAAATGCCGGCTTCTTCCATCAGCCAGGCAGTGCCGATCACCACCAGCAGCGCGGTGGCGGTGGACACTTCCGGCAGGCCGGTGCGGGCCACGGTGCGGAACACCGGGCGCAGCAGGTAGCGGCCACCGACGATGACCACGGCGATGCTGGCGAACACCTTCAGGCCGTGCTCCAGGCTGTCGCCGTGGCTGGTGTCCGGGCCGCTGGCGGCCAGCAGCGGCACCAAGGCAATCAGCGGAATGGCGGCGATGTCCTGGAACAGCAGAATGGCGAACGCCAAACGGCCGTGCGGGGCGTTGAGCTGCTTGCTCTCGGCCAGGCTCTGCAGGCCAAGGGCGGTGGACGACAGCGCCAGGCCCAGGCCGAGCACGATGGCCGCCGGTAGCGTCTGGCTGAAGCCGAACAGGGCGATGGCGCCGATCAGCGCACCGGTCAGCAGCACCTGGGCGGTGCCGACGCCGAACACGGCCTTGCGCATCAGCCACAGGCGCTTGGGCGACAGTTCCAGGCCAATGATGAACAGCAGCAGGACCACGCCCAGCTCGGAAATGTGCGCCACGCTTTCGGTGTCGCGGATCAGGCCCAGCGCCTGCGGGCCGATGATCACGCCGGCGAGCAGGTAGCCGAGCACGGCCCCCAGTTGCAGGCGCTTGGCCAGCGGGACGGCGAGGACAGCGGCAAGCAGGAAGATCACCGCAGTTTGCAGAAGGCTGCCTTCGTGTGGCATTGGCTCGTACTCCATGAGCTGCCGGGGCAGCGTTAGATCAGTTTGACGGACAATTCTGGGGAATTGGGGGGTGCCAGACAATCTGCTGTGGGGAAGACACATTGTCCTGAACAAGGTGACAGTCGTGCTGGCTTCTTCGCGGGTGAACCCGCTCCCACAGGAACAGCGGTGCCTTCAAGCCTGCGCATCCCCTGTGGGAGCGGGTTCACCCGCGAAGAGGCCGGCACAGGAAATCTACATACTCAGCTGCCACCAAACTGCGCCCGATACTGCGCCGGCGTCATGCCAATCCGCTCGCAGAACACCTTGCGCAAATGCCGGTCACTGCCAAACCCGCACTGCGCAGCCACTACCTTCAAGGGCAGGTCGGTGCCTTCCAGCAGCTTGCGCGCCCGGTCGATGCGCGCATTCTGCAGGTACTGCAGCGGCGTGATCCCGACCTCGCGCAGAAACGTCCGGGCAAAGTTGCGCCCGCTCATGGCCACCAGGTCGGCCATTTTCTGCACGGTGAAGGCTTGCTCGATATGGTCGACGATGTACGCCTGCACCCGGGCAATCGGCGAATCGTCCCGTGGTACAGCCGCCAGCAGTGGCCCATAGGGTGTCTGCCCGCCCTGGCGATGGCGGGCGACCAGCAGCACCTTGGCCACTTCCAGGGCCAGTGCCTTGCCATGGTCCTCGGCCACTACCGCCAGTGCCAGGTCGATGCCAGCGGTGATGCCGCCCGAGGTAATCAGGCAACGGTCGATCACATAGATCTGCTCGGTCTCGACCTTGGCCTCGGGAAACGCCTGTGCCAGGCGCTCCACGTAGTTCCAGTGAGTGGTGCAGCGATAGCCATTCAGCAGCCCGGCACGGCCCAGCAGGAATACCCCGGTGCAGATGGCGCCGAAGCGTTTGGCCCGGCGCACGGCTTGGGGCAGCCAGCGTTCGATGCCTGGCAGGGCGATGTCATAGGCCCCTGGGCCGCCTGGTACCAGCAATAGGTCGACGGCGTCCGGCAAATCCTCCAGACGCAGGTCGGCTATCACTTTCAGCCCGCATGAGCCGCGCACCGCCGTTTGCCCCTCGGCCAGCGTCAGCAATCGGTACTGCCGCTCGGCAGGCAAGAACCGGTTGGCGATGGCGAACGCATCCATGGGCCCCGTGACATCCAGCAACAACACATCGTTGAACAGCACCATGGCCACGGTGCGGTGGGCGTTTTGCTGCATACCTCTTGGCTCTATAGCTGAATACGTCATGCATCTTAAGGTATCCAGCCGCACACAATTAATAACAATTCAGGTTTGCCTCAGGACTTTGTCATGTGCCGAGGGCGAGACTTCCTGCATTGAACAGGAGAGTCGCCATGCACCTCGGGACGCCCCAAGCGCCGCTGCAAACCCCCGGCGCGCTGACACCTGCGCGGTTGCGCAGGGCCAAGGAACTGATGTTGCACAGCCCGTTGTCGATCATCGAGATCGCCGGCGTGTGCAACCTCACACGCAGCCACTTCTCCCGCGCATTCAAGGTCAACACCGGCCTCTCTCCTCAGGCCTGGCGCCTGCTCGCACGCATGGAAAAGGCCAAGCGGCTGCTCGCCACCGAGGCGCCGATTACCCACGTGAGCCTGGAATGCGGCTTTTGCGACCAGGCCCATTTCACCCGTGCCTTCAGCCGCCTGGTCGGCCAGCCGCCCAATGCCTGGCGCCAGGCGCAGGCCCATCCTTAAGCCGAACCTATCCGCCGGTATAGCCCCTTGTAGACAGTGCCGGCCCGTTTCCCAACCCAAGGAGTCACCCCGATGAGCCAACCCGATTACAAGCGCCTGAACAAAGACGACGCCGTGGTGCTGCTGGTGGATCACCAGACCGGCCTGATTTCGCTGGTGCAGGACTTCTCGCCCAACGAGTTCAAGAACAACGTGCTGGCCCTGGGCGACCTGGCCAGGTTCTTCGGCCTGCCGACCATCCTCACCACCAGCTTCGAGCAAGGCCCTAACGGCCCGCTGGTGCCCGAACTGAAAGAGATGTTCCCGGATGCGCCGTACATTGCCCGCCCAGGCCAGATCAACGCCTGGGACAACGAAGACTTCGTCAAGGCGATCAAGGCTACTGGCCGCAAGCAGTTGATCATCGCTGGCGTGGTGACCGATGTGTGCGTGGCGTTCCCGACCTTGTCGGCGCTGGCGGAAGGTTTTGAAGTGTTCGTGGTGACCGATGCTTCGGGCACCTTCAACGAAACCGTGCAGCAGGCGGCCTGGGTGCGCATGACCCAGGCGGGCGCGCAGATGATGAACTGGTTCTCGGTGGCCTGTGAGCTGCACCGCGACTGGCGCAACGACATCGAAGGGCTGGGCAACCTGCTGTCGCAGCGCATCCCCAACTACCGCAACCTGATGAACAGCTATGCGGCCTTGAGCGGCCGTTGATGTAAACCTGTACCGGCCCCTTCGCGGGTAAACCCGCTCCCACAGGAACCGTGCAGTCCTCAGGCTATGCACTTCCCCTGTGGGAGCGGGTTCACCCGCGAAAGGGCCGGTACAGGCTCAAGAATGATTCACAGGCAAAGTGAAGCGAATCCGACACCCCCCCAGCTCCGACACCAGCGCCTGCAACTGCCCGCCATGGGTCTGCACCACCGAGTTGCAGATCGCCAGGCCCATCCCCATGCCGCCGACCTTGGTGGTATGAAACGCCTCGAACACCCGCTCTCTTTCATCCGCTGCAATCCCCGGCCCGTTGTCGTCAACGCAGATTTCCACCCCATCCCCGACCACCGCCGACGCAATCCGCAGCACCCCATCACTGCGATACCCCGTCAGCGCCTCCAGGCCATTGGTAATCAGGTTGAACACCAACTGCTGCAATTGCACCGGGTCGGCCATCACGCCCACCCGCGCCTGCAAGCGCATCTGCACATCCACCTTGCCCTTGGCGGCATCGGCCGAGGTCAGGCGCACCACTTCGCGGATCAGCTCGTCCAGCTTCACCACCTTGAGTTGCATCGGCGATTGTTTGGCCAGCGAGCGCAGCGCGCGCACGATGTTGGCGGCCCGTTCGCTGTCGTTGCGGATGTCTTCCAGCCCGGCAATCGCCTCTTCCAGATCGGGTTTGGCGCGTTTCAGCCAGCGCAGGCTGGCAGCGGCGTTGGAAGCGATGCCCAGCAGCGGCTGGCTGATTTCGTGGGCGATGGACGCCGACAGCTCGTTCATCACTTGCAGGTGCGCCGTGCGCGCCAGCTCCGCGCGTGAGCGGCGCAACTCGGCTTCCATCTGCGCACGGGTCTGGTTGTCTTCGGCCAGGCGTGTATAGAACTTGGCGGTCTGCAGCGACACCGCGGCCTGCGAGGCGAGGATTTCCAGCATGGCCAGGCGCTGGCTGCCGAACAGGTTCGGCACCAGGCGGTTTTCCAGGTACACCAGGCCGATCAGCACGCCCTGGATCACCAGCGGCAGGCAAAGCACCGAACGGGCGTTGCGTGCTTGCAGCTCCTGGCGGAAAGCCTCCGGGCAATCGCTGAGGGCGTCGTTGAGCACCAGCGGCTTCTTGGTACGCATGGTGGCGTTGATGATCGACAGCGGCGCCTGGGTCATGAACTTCTGGCAGTCGTCCATGCTCACGTGCAACCCGGCGTCGTCGATGTAGGCGAGGGCTGCCATCTGGAATTCGGCACCGCTGACGATCAGCAGAGCACCGTGGTCGGCGCCGGAATGCTGGGTCAGCTGGCCCATCAGGGTTTCGATCAGGCCCTCGAGCAGCACTTCCTCGGACAGCGCCCGTGCTGCCTCGATGCCGGCTTCCAGGTCGAGCTTGGCCTGGTGAGTGGCGCGGTGGGTTTCCTGGATCGGCTGGGTGCGCAGGAACGGGTGCAAAGCCTCCAGCTGGTGCACCTTGCCGGTCGCGCCCCAGATGTGGAAACAGTCGCGGGCGATGCGCAGGTGCAGGTTGGCGCCGGATATCAGGCCGCTGGGGATACAGACCTCGGCCAGCTGTTCGTGGGCCAGCGCTTGTTCATGGATGAACCCGGCGGCGGTGGCGGCGATCTGTGCCTGGTCGAAGCAGCGGATGGCGGCCAGGCCGTCGCCTTCGAGCTTGGCGATCACGCCTTCGATCAGCAACAGCTTGTTGCGGAAGGTGGCCGGGTTGAAGCCGGCCCAGCGGCCGAAGCGTTCGCGCAGGGCTTGAAGCTCGCGCAGCTTGTCGGCAAGGTTGCCAACGGCTTCGGGGCTGCCCAGGGCCAGGCCGCGGAACAGGTGATAGTCGGCCAGGTTGATGTGCGCCGGTGCCGCCCAGGCGTTGTCGCCGGCCAGTGCCAGATTGCGCATGGCCTGCGGGATGTTGCCCAGGTAGAAGTCGCACATGCCGGCCAGCAGGTACTGAAAGAACCGTGTGGTAGGCGATTTTGAGGCTGCGGCCACGGCCGGGCAGGGCGTGCCGCTCAATTTGGCGACGAACGCTTGCTGGGCCTGCAGGATCTGCTCGACGTCGCCATAACCGTAGCGGCGCACGGTGGCCAGGCCTTGCGCCAGCTCCTCTATAACGTCCGGCAGGTAGCGGCCCATGAACAGCGAATCGGAAACCAGGTGGTTGCAGGCATAGCAGCTCATCGCCAGGTCGCCGCTCAGGCGCCCGGAGTCGACCGCATCCATTGCGGTACGGCGGGCGAACTCCATGGGCGAAGTCCAGGCGCTGACCTGGTCCAGGGCCAGCAACGCGCTGGTCAGGTCAGCGTCGAAACCGTGCCGCTCTATCAGCTTGAGCGCAGCCAGGCAGCAAGCATGGCCATCATGGTAGGCGCCGAAGCGCTCGGCAATCATCACCCCGTACCAGGCCATGCCGTAGGTGCTGCCCGGGGCGACGCCGTGCAACAGCGACAGCTCCATGAGCTTGGCCAGGTGCAGGAAGCAGATGTCGTCCTTTACGAAAAACGATGACGACAGGGTGGCCAGCAGGCTGATGGCAACTGTCACTTCCTCCGAATCGGTGCGCTGCAGCGACTCCAGGCAGTGCCGGCCTTTCTGTTCCACCAAGGCCTGTACATTGGCATGACTGGCTTCGACCTGTTGCCAGTCGATACCCCGCACCGGGCTTATACCCAGCAAGTCCAGGCCGGATATGGCGCTGTCGATGGCCGCTTGATAGTCGCCGCGCAAGGTGTTCAGCAGTGCCTGCAGGCGGCATACCCGCGCCTGGTCCAACGCCGACCGTGCGCGCTGGCGGCACTCGCTGATGCGGGCCTCGGCCGCGGTCATTCGCGACAGTTGCATGTCGCACTCGGTGGCCATGCAGGCTATGGCAAAGCCATGCGTGGCGCGGCTTTCCAGCGTTGTGCCGCGGTGCAGCAACTGCTCGGCCGTGTGCAGGTAGCCAGCTGCCTGTTCGAAAGCGCCACCGTCGCGTGCACGTGCCGCTGCCTCGCGTAAAAGTTGCAGGAACGCTTCGCAGTCATCTGCTGAAAAGCCGCATGGGCTGGCGCGTTGCAGCTGGTTGGCGAGCTCGAACAGCGCCTCTTGCAGGCGGCCCGGCCCGGCCTGGCGCATGGCCAGGGCAATTCGTGCATGCAGCTGGGCGCGCTCGGGCGCGGGCGTGAGGGCATAGGCGGCTTCCATTACCCGCTCGTGGGCGAAGCCCAGGCCGTTCTGGCCCGATTGCAGGAAACCCGCGCCAATCAAGGCTTTCAACGGTTCGCCGGGCACTTGAAAGAGCACCTGCTGAAGCAGGCGTTCATCGCAGCGGCTGCCCGCCGCGCTGGCCACCCGCAGCAGGTCACGCTGCGGCTCTGGCAGGCGCGCCAGGCGGTGGATCATCAGGTCGGCGACATTGTCGGAATAGCGGTGGCGGGCCACGGCCTTCAGGCACCATGACCAGCGCATGGCCTGGGTGTCGAAGGTGAACAGCTGGTCCTCGACCAGGGCCCGGAGAATCTGATTGATGAAGAACGGGTTGCCCGCCGTCTTTTCGTGCACCAGCTCGGCCACCTGCAATGCGTCCTCGGGGCCGACGTGGTAGCGCTCGCCGATCAGCTCAGCCACCGCGCCCACCGCCAGGGGCCGCAGGTTCAGCGTGGTGCTGCGCACCGCTGTGGGCAGGGCAAGGGGAGTACTGCTGGCTGGCGCATCATTGCGCCGGGCGAAGATCAGCAACAGGTGGCCGGGCGCGTGAGCCAGCAGTTGCGTCAGCAGTTGCTGGCTGGCGTCGTCGACCCACTGCAGGTCATCGAAGAACAGCACCAGCGGCTGGCCGGGGCGGCTGAACACCTGCAGGAATTCGACGATCGCCCGCAGCTCCTTCTGCAGCGCCAGGCGCGTGGGCTTGGCCGGCAATTCGGGCAAGGGGCCGAGGACCAGCTGCAGGTCTGGCGCCAGCTTGCCGAGCAGCCGGCCGTGGCCTTTGATGCGGCGCAGGATCTCGCGGCGCAGGGTGTCGAGGTCCTGGCTGTTCTTGGCCAGCAACTGGGTGGTCAGCGCGCCGAGAATTTCGACCCAGGGTGCGTAGGGCGTGGCCTGGGCAACGCCATTGCACTTGCCGGTGGCCCAGTAACCCTGGGCGTTGGCCTTGAGTGCTGCCTCGACCAGGCTCGATTTGCCCATGCCGGTAGCCCCATTGATGAACAGGGCTTGTGGTTTGCTGTCACGGCTCAGGGGCTTGAGCAGCAGGGCGATGGCCTTCTGCTCGGAGCTGCGGCCATACAGGCGTGCGCGGTCGGGCGTGACCGGGTCGGCACAGCCGGGTTCGAAGGCCTCGATGGACTTGCTGGCGGCCCACTGCCGCTGGCAATGGGCCAGGTCCACCGCCAGGGCGCGGGCAGTCTGGTAGCGGGCGTCCGGTTCTTTGGCCAAGGCCTTGGCCAGGATCCGGCTGAGAGGTTGCGGCACATTGCGGTCCGCTTCGCAGGCCGCTCGTGGCTGCACGCCGGCATGCAGCTGGCGCCAGTGCTGGGTATCGCGCCCGGCAAGCGGTAATTCGCCCACCAGTAGCTGGTAGAGGATAGCGCCCAGGGCATAGATGTCGGTGCGTCGGTCGCTACTGCTGCCGTGCGGGCAGACCTGTTCCGGCGCCAGGTACGCCCAGTTGCCGAGCGGGGTGCCTTGTTCGCTGATCAGCTGCGCCGGGTCGGCGCGAAAGCAGCCCAGCCGCACACGCTGGTTGGCGTGCAGGCACACATGCTCGGGCCGCAGCGCGCCGTGCAGCACATTGCGTTCGTGGGCCTGGGCCAAGGCAGTGGCCGCATTCACCGCAATATCGAGAAACGGCACCAGGGCCGCAGGGCCTTCTGCGATAAGGTCGGCGATGGAGCGGCCGGCCGGATACACCAGGAGCGGGCCTTCGGCCGAACGCACGAACGCAGAGGGGATCACCGCCCACTGCGGGTCGAGTTGCAGGCGGTAGTCACGTTCCAGGCGCTGGCAGGCGGCGGGGGCCTCGCGCGGGGCGCGCACGGCGATCCAGGCCTGATGGGTGGCAGGGTCGCGCAGGCGGAAGTAGCTGAGCTCACCTTCCTGGCCCAGCGCGCGGATGTCGCACCGGTTCAGCCAGCCCTCGTCGATGGACTGGTCGTAATCGATGGGCCTGTGGGCAAGGCGTTCATCGAGCATAAGGTACCCCTGCTAGCGACATCCTGACGCGCGAGTATACGCAGCGGACCCAGCACGGATGCGGGCTGCAGCCTGCTTGGCAGGAACGGGCACGCTGTTGTCCGTTATCGTCCCCTGGGGGCTGACGGGCTTTTGTATAGTCCTCAGGCCAACCTATCCCTCGGGATAATTGTCTGACGGCGTACGCTGGCCTAGGCTGCCCGGGGCTGGGAAACGCCCGTGCCCGCGCGAGGAAGCCATGATCCGAATAGGTAATGCCCATGTGTCGCTGGAGCGGCGCGAAGCCTTTGTTGATGGCAAGCCGATCCTGTTGGGCGGGCGTGCCTTCGAGGTGCTGGCGATGCTGATCAAGGCCAAGGGTCGGGTGGTCGGCAAGGACGAGCTGTTCAGCCAGGTGTGGGCCGGCACGGTGGTCGAGGACAACAACCTGCAGGTGCAGGTGTCCTTGCTGCGCAAGGCCTTTGGCGACCGTGGCCTGATCCAGACCGTGCCGCGCCGGGGCTACCGCCTGGCCGCCGAGATCTGCCTCGAGGTGCCTGGCGAGGCGTTGGGCAAATCGCCGCTATGCGACGTGGCCGACGCTGTCGAGCTGTTCGATGAACGCTTGAACGTGCCGGTGCTGGTGGTGGATGACGACCCGTCGGTGCGTGCGGCGTTGGGCCGCCTGCTGCGCTCGCATGACATTCCGCATCATTTGTTCGCCAGTGCCGAGGCGTTGTTCGATGCCCGCCTGGAAACACCCTATGCCTGCCTGTTGCTGGACATGCACCTGCCCGATACCAGCGGCCTGGAGGTGCAAGACGCGCTGCGCCGGCTGGCGCTGCCCTGGCCGGTCGTGTTCATGACCGGCTTCGGCACCATCCCGATGACCGTCCAGGCCATGCGTGCCGGGGCCGTGGAATTCCTGACCAAACCGTTCGACGAAGACCAGCTGCTGACACTGCTGCAGGCGGTGCGCAGGCGTGCCGTGGCCGAAGGGCGCAGGTGGCACCATGCGCGGCAGGTCGAGGAAAAGTACCGGCGCCTGACCCAGCGCGAGCGCCAGGTGTTCTCGCTGGTGGTCGGCGGCCTGTCGCACAAGCAGATCGCCAGGCAGATCGGCACCAGCGAGGTGACGACCAAGGTGCACAAGAAGAACATCATGAACAAGATGCAGTCCCGCTCGCTGCTGGAACTGGTGGCCATGCACAACGTCATCGGGGCGCAGCCTGAGGGCCTGGGCGGCGCATGAGCAGAGCGGTGTGCATCGTCGACGACGATGCGTCGGTGCGCAAAAGCCTGGCAAACCTGCTGCGTTCGGCAGGTTTCGAGACCTTGTCGTTTGCTGCAGGGGACCTGTTCCTGGCCTCGGCACTGGCGCGGCAGGCTGGGTGTGTGCTGCTCGACCTGAGGATGCCGGGGATGGGCGGGCTGGTGGTGCAGCGCGAACTGGCCCGGCTGGAGTGGCATTTGCCGGTGATCTGCATGTCGGCGCATTGGGATGAAGGGGCTGTGCGGGCTGCGATGGCGCTTGGGGCGCTGGCCTGCCTGGGCAAGCCATTTTCCGAAGAGGTGCTGCTGAAGGTTGTTGAAGAGGCTTTGCTGGGCAGCCAGTGATGCCTGTGTCGGCCCTTCGCGGGCTTGCCCGCTCCCACAGGGATCTCCACAACCCTGGAAACTGTGGTGTCTCTTGTGGGAGCGGCCTTGTGTCGCGATGGGCTGCAAGGCAGCCCCGGCAATCTAACTGCTCCCCGGCCGGTACTGCAGGGCCTCGGCCAGATGCGCCCGGCCAATTGCCTGGCTACCTTCCAGATCTGCCAGCGTTCGCGCCACCTTCAGCAACCGGTGTGCCGCGCGCAACGACAGGGTCAGCCGTTCACAGGCCCCCTCCAGCCAAGCCTGGTCCGCCACCGCCAACCCACAATGGCGGCGCAACCCCTGAAGGTCGAGAAACGCATTCGCACACCCTTGCCTCCGTTGTTGCAGTTCACGTGCCTCGGCTACCTTGGCCGCCACATCTGCACTGGTCTCGCCGCAGGGCTGGTTGTTCAGCGTGGTGCTCTCCCGGGCCACGGTCAGGTGCAGGTCGATACGGTCCAGCAATGGCCCGGACAGCTTGTTGCGATACCGCGCGATCTGCTCGGTGCTGCAGCGGCAGCGGCCTGTGGGGTCGCCCAGGTAGCCGCAAGGGCAGGGGTTCATTGCCGCCACCAGCTGGAAGCGTGCGGGGAAACGCACCTTGTCGCGGGCCCGGGCAATCACGATCTCGCCCGATTCCAGCGGCTCGCGCAACACTTCAAGCACACGCCGTTCGAATTCCGGCAATTCATCCAGAAACAGCACGCCATGGTGGGCCAGGGTGATTTCGCCCGGTTGTGGACGGCTGCTGCCGCCGACCAGCGCCGGGCCGGAGGCGGAGTGGTGTGGATGGCGAAAAGGCCGCTGCGGCCAACTGTTCAGAGGCGTATGGCCGCTGACCGACTGGATCGCTGCCACTTCCAGCGCCTCGTGCTCGTCCAGCGGTGGCAGCAGCCCCGGCAGGCGGCTGGCGAGCAAGGTCTTGCCGGTACCGGGAGGCCCGGTGAACAACAGGTTGTGCGCCCCGGCCGCCGCTAGCAGCAGTGCACGCTTGGCCGCCAGTTGCCCCTGCACCTCGCTCAGGTCCGGGTACGGGCGTTGCTGCAGGATCAGGCCGTTGGCGGCATACGGCGGCAACGGCACCTGGCCGTTAAGGTGGGCGACCAGCTCCAGCAGGTGCCCCACCGCATACACCACCAGCCCGCCTGCCAGGCTGGCCTCCTCGGCATTCTCCCGTGGCACCACCAGCGCCCGGCCTGCTTCGCGTGCCGCCAGTGCTGCGGGCAAAACGCCCTGCACCGGGCGCAATTTGCCAGACAGCGCCAGTTCTCCCAGGCATTCGACCTCGGCAAGGGTGGCCGCGGGCACCTGGCCATCGGCGGCGAGGATGCCCAGAGCAATGGCCAGGTCATAGCGCCCGCCATCCTTGGGCAGGTCGGCGGGGGCGAGGTTCTGGGTGATGCGCCGCTGCGGGTAGTTCAAACCGGAGTTGACGATGGCGCTGCGTACCCGGTCCTTGCTCTCTTTGACCGTGGTTTCCGGCAGGCCGACCAGAGTGAGATGGGGCAAACCATTGGCCAGGTGAGTTTCGACGCTGACCGCCGGTGCCTGCACGCCCACCTGGGCGCGGCTGTGGACGAGGGCTAGGGACATGGACGCTCCGTTGTCGCTGAAAAGGGCCGCTTCCTGCGGCTTGGCAAGCATAGCGAGCGCAGCCCGGGCCGGAACAACAAGTGTGCGTCGTGGTTTTTCAGGCTAGGGCGTTACCCTGTATTTTCATGCCCTTGCGCGCTCATTCATCCTGTGGGGCTGGGTTCAGCCGTGCTTCCAGCTCGGCTAGCTGTTTTTCCAGGGCTTCGAGGCGTGCTCGGGTGCGCGCCAGCACGACCATCTGGCTGTCGAATTCCTCGCGGCTGACCAGGTCGAGCTTGCTGAAGGCACCTTGCATCAGCACCTTGAACTGGCTTTCCAGTTCGGCGCGGGGCTGGGCGGTATCGTTGCTGAACAGGCGCGAGGCCTGGTCGCTCAGGGCGTCGAGAAGGGCTTTGGGCGCGAGCATGGGGCTGTCCATTGATACTGGGAAATGGCCGGCAGTGTAGCACGCATGCATGAGCATCCGGCCTCGTCGCTGGCTGGTGTAGGAGCGGCCTTGTGTCGCGAAAGGGCCGCACAGCGGCCCCAGCGATATCAGTATCCAGGCACAAATCGTGGGGGCGCTTCGCACCCCTATCGCGACACAAGGCCGCTCCTACAGGAAGCAGCGCTCCTCTGAAACTGCACATTTTTCGAGCAATTCGCCAGGTCGGAACGCACCGAAATTGTGCATCTTTCCTATGCTGGCGACTGGCCAATCCCGACTGATTCACATAACTCACTGTTTTCCCGCGCTTTGACGGAACTGGCAAGGTTTCTGCAAAGACCACTGCGAGCCATGCACTGATGCAGTTCCTTGTGACCAGGCAGTGCGCACGCGGAGCCGGATGCCGACGACGCGTTACAAAGCCAACCGCTGCGCTTAGACTTGAGACGGGTTTGTTTTCCTGGGGCAAGTCCACCAAATCGGGAGAGAGTTTCATGAAGCTAGTCACAGCCATCATCAAGCCGTTCAAGCTGGACGACGTGCGCGAGTCGCTGTCGGAAATCGGCGTGCAGGGCATCACCGTCACTGAAGTCAAAGGCTTCGGTCGGCAGAAGGGCCACACCGAGCTGTATCGCGGTGCTGAATATGTGGTCGATTTCCTGCCCAAGGTGAAGATCGATGTCGCCATCGATGACAAGGACCTTGATCGGGTAATCGAAGCCATCACCAAGGCAGCCAACACCGGCAAGATCGGTGACGGCAAGATTTTCGTGGTGAATCTGGAGCAGGCGATCCGTATCCGTACCGGCGAAACCGATACCGACGCGATCTAAGCAGCAACAAAGCCTCACCAAACCCAACGCCCCAGGAGAAAACAACATGACTCTGCGTAAGATCGCAGGGCTAGGAGCCCTATTGTCCCTCGTAATGCCCGGGCTTGCCCTGGCAGAGGAAGCTGCCCCAGCGCTGAACTCCGGCGACACCGCCTGGATGCTGACCGCAACGGCGCTGGTGCTGTTCATGACCATTCCGGGCCTGGCCCTGTTCTATGGCGGCATGGTGCGTTCCAAGAACGTGCTGTCGGTGATGATGCAGTGCTTTGCAATCACTGGCCTGATGAGCATTCTCTGGGTCGTCTACGGCTACAGCATGGCCTTCGATACCACCGGTATGGAAAAGGGCGTGCTCAACTTCAATTCCTTCGTCGGCGGCTTCTCCAAGGCGTTCCTCAGTGGCGTCACGCCCTCGAACCTGACCTCGGCTGCCGCGCTGTTCCCTGAAGCGGTATTCATCACCTTCCAGATGACCTTCGCCATCATCACCCCGGCACTGATCGTCGGTGCCTTCGCCGAGCGCATGAAGTTCTCTGCGATGCTGGTGTTCATGGGCATCTGGTTCACCCTGGTCTACGCGCCGATCGCGCACATGGTCTGGAGCGGTGACGGCGCACTGATGTGGGACTGGGGCGTGCTGGACTTCGCCGGCGGCACCGTGGTGCACATCAACGCCGGTATCGCGGGCCTGGTCTGCTGCCTGGTTCTGGGCAAGCGCAAGGGCTACCCGACCACCCCTATGGCCCCGCACAACCTGGGCTACACCTTGATGGGCGCTGCCATGCTGTGGGTCGGCTGGTTCGGCTTCAACGCAGGCTCTGCCGCTGCCGCCAACGGCACCGCCGGCATGGCCATGCTGGTGACCCAGATCGCCACCGCCGCTGCGGCCCTTGGCTGGATGTTCGCCGAGTGGATCGGCCACGGTAAACCGAGCGCGCTGGGCATCGCTTCGGGTGTGGTCGCCGGCCTGGTCGCCATCACCCCGGCTGCCGGTACCGTAGGCCCGATGGGTGCCCTGGTGATCGGCCTGGTCTCGGGTGTGGTCTGCTACTTCTGCGCCACCAGCCTCAAGCGCAAGCTCGGCTATGACGACTCGCTGGACGCCTTCGGCGTACACGGCATCGGCGGTATCGTCGGCGCCATCCTCACCGGCGTGTTCGCAGCCCCGGCGCTGGGCGGCTTCGGTGCCGTCACCGACATCGGCATGCAGGTCTGGATCCAGGCCAAGGGCGTGATATTCACCGTGGTCTACACCGCCATCGTCACCTACGTGATCCTCAAGGTGCTGGATGTGGTGATGGGCCTGCGGGTCAGCGAAGAAGAAGAGTCGGTCGGCCTCGACCTGGCTCAGCACAACGAGCGCGGCTACAACCTGTAACTGCGACGCGGTAAAAACTTGCCCGGCTTGCCGGGCATTTTTTTGCCAGATTTTTAGCATTTCCCGCACGGCAAACGGTTTATTCGACACGTTCGCGACGTAGGCGGAAATCTTACAAAACGCAGAGCATTCATGGTGCTTTGCTTTTTCTGCTGGCGCGCTAGAATGCGCGCCGAAGGGTGTTTGACGAGTAGTCCACACGCTTCGCCAGCCTTTGCTAGGCTTGCCAGTAGCGTGTGGCCAGCAGGGGCTAAAGGATTTGTCAGGTCCTGCCAGGAGCAGGGCCTGCTGGGTGCCGCCTCCCATCAGGAGCGCCGACCCTAGGGCAGTGGCCTAACCCACGGCCAGTTGAATTTTCACTGGTGGCTGCCGGTCTACGGCTGCACTGGTCTATAACTAACCTGCTTTTCGCAAGTCATGAGGTAGAACATGAGCGACGACGATCTGGAAAATGATGACCTCGAAGTAGGCGACGAAGACGAGGGTGATGAAGGCCTCGAAGCGGCAGCTGATGACGGCGCCGAAGACGCTGGCGATGACGACAGCAGCCCGGCACCTGCTGCCAAGGGCAAATCCAAGGCCGCAGTCGCGGTAGACGAGATGCCGAGCATGGAAGCCAAGCAGAAGGAGCGTGATGCCCTGGCCAAGGCCATGGAAGAGTTCCTCGCTCGCGGCGGCAAGGTTCAGGAAGTCGAGGCCAACGTGGTCGCAGATCCACCCAAGAAGCCGGACAACAAATACGGCAGCCGCCCTATCTGAGTGGCTGATCGAAAAAAAGCCCGCCGTCGCTGCGGGCTTTTTTGTGCCTGCTGGTTTTGTGTTGCCCTTGCCGGCCTCTTCGCGGGTGAACCCGCTCCCACAGGTTCACCACAGGCCTTAGGGCCTGCACGGTCCCTGTGGGAGCGGGTTTACCCGCGAATGGGCCGCGAGGCGGCCCCTGTCAGCGCCAGCGCGCGAGGATGTCGGGTAACTGCGACAGGCGCTGGATCTCGGCGTCCGGCGCCTGTTCGCCTACCCACGCCTTGCCCTGAGGGTTGAACCACACCGCGCGCAGCCCGGCACGTTGGGCGCCGGCGATGTCATCGCCCGGGTGGTCACCGATGTGCACTGCTGCGCTGGCGTCCACGTCACCACGACGCAGGGCTTCGAGGAACGGCGCCGGGTCCGGCTTGCCGATGCCGAGGTCCTCGGCACAGAGGGCAAAGCGAAAATAGTCCGCCAGCCCCAGGCGGCTCACGTCGGCGTTGCCGTTGGTGACCACGCCCAAGGTGTAGTGGTGGCGCAGGATCTCCAGCACCGGCTGCACCTCCGGGAAAATCTCCACCTGGTGGCGGGCATGCAGGAATACTTCGAAGCCTTCGTTGGCCAGTTCCTGCGCGTGTTTTTCGCTGTAGCCGACTTCTTCCAAGGCGTGGAACAGCACTCGTCGGCGCAGGGCGCTGATGCGGTGCTTCAGGCCGGGTTCGGCTTGCACCAGGCGCTCGCGAATGGCGAACAGGTGCTCCACCGGCACGCCGCCGAGAATGGGGGCGTTGGCTTCGAGCCAGTCGCGCAGCACGACTTCCGCGCTGGCAATTACCGGCGCGGTATCCCACAGGGTGTCGTCGAGGTCGAAGGTGATCAGCTTGATGCTCATGAGTCTGTGCCTTTGCTGCGTTTGGCCCGAGGGTGGGCACTGTCGTACACCGCAGCCAGGTGCTGGAAGTCCAGGTGGGTATAGATCTGCGTGGTGCCGATGTCGGCGTGGCCGAGCATCTCCTGCACCGCGCGCAGGTCCTGGGACGATTCCAGCACATGGCTGGCGAAGGAATGGCGAAGCATGTGCGGGTGCAGGTGCTGGCCCAGTTCGCGCTCACCGGCCGCCTTCACCCGTTGCTGAACGGCCCGTGGGCTGATGCGGTTGCCCTGGCGGGTGATGAACACCGCGCGGTCGCGTGGGTTGCCGATGCCGCGCAGGCGGTACCAGGCCTGCAATGCCTCGCGAGCCTTGCGCCCGACCGGCAGCACGCGGGCCTTGCCGCCCTTGCCCAGCACCTGCACCAGGCCGGCGGCAAGGTCGAGGTGATCGAGGTCGAGGTTGGTCAGCTCGGACAGGCGCAGGCCCGACGAATAGAACAGTTCGAGGATGGCCTGGTCGCGACGGGCGATGAAGTCATCGTCGACACCGCCATCGAGCAACTGCAGGGCGCGGTCGGTGTCCAGCACCTTGGGCAGCCGGTGTTCGCCCTTGGGTGCGCTCAGGCCGCTGGCCGGGTCGTGCTGGCACAGGCCTTCGCGGTTCAGGTAGCGGTACAGGCCACGTACCGCCGACAGCAGCCGGGCCAGGCTGCGCGAGGACTGACCGTGGTGGTGCTGACGGGCGATCAGCTGGCGTAGCTGCTGGATCTGCAGCGCCTGCCAACCGGCAATGCCATGTTCCTTGCAGTAGGCGACCACCTTGTCCAGGTCGCGGCGGTAGCCCAGCAGGGTGTGCTCAGACACCTGGCGCTCGTTGCGCAGGTGTGCGCAATAAGCCTCCAGCTGGCGTTCCATCAGCGTACCGGGCGCAGGGTCTGGGTAACGCGAGGCACAACGCGGCCAAGCACCTCGGCAATGTAGCCAAGGAACAGCGTGCCGACGCTGCTCTTGTAGTGTTGCGGGTCGCGGCTGCCGATCGCCAGCACCCCGTGCAAGCCTTGGTATTCCAAGGCTGCCACGGCGCTGGAGCCCACTTCCCGGCGCTGCTCTTCACCGAACAGGAATGCCAGCTCGTGCTCGCGCAAGTTGCCGCTGACCGTCTTGCCGCCGCCCAGCAGGGCACCGATGGCCTGCTGCGCTTCGGCGTTGCTCACCCAGCGCCCGACCGGCGCGACATTTTCGCCGAACAGGATCAGGCTGACGAAGGGCACCTGGAATTCCTGGCGCAGGCTGTCTTCGACCGCCATTACCACTTCTTCCAGGCTGCCGGCATCGAGCAGGTCCAGGATCAGCCGGCGAGTCTTGTCGAACAGCCGGTCGTTGTCGCGGGCCACATCCATCAGTTGCGACAGTCGGTGGCGCATTTCGATGTTGCGGTCGCGCAGCAGCTTGAGCTGGCGCTCGACCAGCGACACGCTGTCGCCACGCTGGTGAGGGATACGCTGTTCGATCAGCAACTCGTCGTGCTCGGCGAAGAAGGTGGGGTGGGCGCGCAGATAGGCGACCACCGCTTCGGCATCGAGCTCGGCGGACTGCTGGGGTACAACCTGGGGCTGATCGGTCATGGCGGTTACTCGCTTAGAGACGAACCTGTCCTTCGTAGACGCGTACGGCTGGGCCGGTCATCAGCACGGGCTTGCCGGGGCCGGCCCATTCGATGTGCAGGCGGCCACCGGGCAGGTCGAGGGACACCGGGGAGTCCATCCAGCCCTGGCTGATCGCCGCTACGGCGGCGGCGCAGGCGCCGGTGCCGCAGGCCTGGGTTTCGCCAGCTCCACGTTCCCAGACGCGCAGGTTGGCGCGGTGGCGGTCGATGACCTGGAGGAAGCCGGCATTCACCCGCTGCGGGAAGCGTGGGTGGTTTTCGATCTTCGGGCCCAGCTGGTGCACAGGGGCGGTGCGCACGTCATCGACACGCAGCACGGCATGCGGGTTACCCATGGACAGGGCGGCAATGGAATGCACCTGGCCGTCGACTTCCAGTGGGTAGTTCAGCGCCTGCTCGTCGGCGACGAAAGGGATTTCGGCAGGGTTGAAGCGCGGTGGGCCCATGTCGACACTGATCTGGCCGTCGTTCTGCACGTCCAGTTCGATGATGCCGCCCTTGGTTTCCACGCGGATGCGCTTTTTCGCGGTCAGGCGCTTGTCCAGCACGAAGCGGGCGAAGCAGCGCGCACCGTTGCCGCACTGCTCGACCTCGGAGCCGTCGGCATTGAAGATGCGGTAACGGAAGTCCACTTCCGGGTTGTTCGGTGCCTCGACGATCAGCAACTGGTCGAAGCCGATGCCGGTGTGGCGGTCACCCCATTGCTTGGCGTGCTTGGGCTGGATGTGCGCGTGCTGGCTGACCAGGTCGAGGACCATGAAGTCGTTGCCCAGCCCATGCATCTTGGTAAAACGCAGCAGCATGGGCTTACTCCGGCAGCAGGCTTTCGCCAGCGTACAATTCGGCGATGGTCTCGCGGCGGCGTACTTCGAAGGCCTGGTCGCCGTCGACCAGGATTTCAGCGCAACGGCCACGGGTGTTGTAGTTGGAGCTCATGACAAAACCATAGGCGCCCGCGGACTGTACGGCCAGCAGGTCACCTTCGGCCAGGTTCAGTACGCGGTCCTTGCCGAGGAAGTCGCCAGTCTCGCAGATCGGGCCGACCAGGTCATAGGCACGGCCTTCCCCTGTGCGTGGCTTGACTGCGCTGACGCCCATCCAGGCCTGGTACAGGGCCGGGCGGATCAGGTCGTTCATCGCCGCATCGATGATGGCGAAATCCTTGTGCTCGGTGTGCTTGAGGTATTCCACGCGGGTCAGCAGGACGCCGGCGTTGGCCACGATGTAGCGGCCCGGCTCGAACACCAAGGCCAGGTCGCGGTCGCCGACGCGCTCGCGGATGGCCTTGATGTAGTCGGCCACCAGCGGCGGCTCCTCATCGCGGTAACGCACGCCGACACCGCCACCCAGGTCCAGGTGGCGCAGGTGGATGCCGCACTCGGCCAAGCGGTCGACCAGCACCAGCAGGCGGTCGAGGGCATCGAGGAAAGGCTCGACGGTGGTCAGTTGCGAACCGATGTGGCAGTCGACACCGACCACTTCCAGGTTCGGCAGCTGCGCGGCGCGCACGTAGATGGCCTCGGCATCGGCGATGGCGATGCCGAACTTGTTCTCTTTCAGGCCGGTGGAGATGTACGGGTGGGTGCCGGCGTCGACATCCGGGTTGACCCGCAGCGAGACCGGGGCAACCTTGCCCATCTCGGCGGCCACCACTTGCAGGCGCTCCAGTTCGTCGGTTGATTCGACGTTGAAGCAGTGCACGCCGACCTCCAGGGCACGGCGCATGTCGTCGCGGGTCTTGCCGACGCCGGAGAACACCACGCGGTCGGCACGGCCGCCAGCGGCCAGCACGCGCTCCAGCTCACCGCCGGAAACGATGTCGAAGCCTGCGCCCAGGCGCGCCAGCACGTTCAGCACGCCGAGGTTGGAGTTGGCCTTTACCGCGAAGCACACCAGGTGCTCGGTGCCTTGCAGGGCGTCGGCGTAGCTGCGGTACTGGGCCTCGATGTGGGCGCGCGAGTACACGTAGGTCGGAGTGCCGTAGCGTTCGGCGATGGCCGACAGGCCCACGCCTTCCGCGAACAGCTCGCCGTCGCGGTAGTTGAAAGCGTTCATCTGGTTTCCTTACTGCGCTGGCGACTGCTCGGGCTCGGACTGCAGTTCGGGCTGCTGCTCCTCTACCGGGGCCGGCTTGGCTTTTGGCTGGTGCTGGTGCGACTTGTGCGCTTTGCCGTTATCGCCGTCTTCAGGCAGATACAGCGGGCCTTTCTGGCCGCAGGCCGAAACGAGGCAGGCAACAGCGACCAGCGCCGCGAAGGAGGAAATCAGGCGCTTCATGGGTGAAATCCTTAGAAAAATGCAGTATTGCGCCCGAGTATACCGAGCGACCGGCGGCTTGCCTATGCAAGGGCCGGCCCGCCGGGCGGGCTATTCTTACCGCCTGCAAGGGGCCCTGTGGGAGCGGGCTTGCCCGCGAACACCGGCAAAGCCGGTGCCACACACCGCGGCGCCTGCTTCGCGGGCATGCCCGCTCCCACAGGCTTTGAGTTCATGCCAGTGAAGGCAACGGCTAAACCTTTGCATTCGGTGGCAAGCGCCCGTATCTTGCCGGGCTTGCCTGTAACGCAGCCAATTTCGAGGTTCCTGCAATGAGTTTGAGTGAAGCGCGTTTCCATGATCTGGTCGACGCTACCCAACAGGCCCTGGAGGACCTGTTCGACGAGAGCGGCCTGGACCTGGACATGGAGAACTCCGCTGGCGTCCTGACCGTCAAGTTCGACAACGGCAGCACGCTGATCTTCAGCCGCCAGGAGCCGCTGCGCCAGCTGTGGCTGGCCGACCGTTCCGGCGGTTTCCACTTCGACTACGACGAAGACAGCGGCAAGTGGGTATGCGAGAAGAGCGAAGAGCTGCTGGGCGAAATGCTCGAGCGCATCGTCTGGGAGCGGGCCGGCGAGAAGCTGGACTTCGACGAGATCTGAACATGAGCAGCCCCCAGGCCCGGCCGCCCAAGCCGCTCTACAGCAACGTCAGCCCCGCAGTGCCGTCGCCCTGCATCAGCGTTTGCCGGCTGGACGAACAGCGGGTCTGCACGGGTTGCCATCGGCATGTCGAGCACATCCGCGAATGGCGTTCGGCCGATGACGAACGGCGCCGGCAGATCTGCCGCGAGGCCCAGGCCCTGCGCGACCAGGCTAAGGCACACTGATCGCAGGGGCTTGAGTATTTACCCGGCTGTGGTAACGTCGAGTTCTGCGTCGGTGACGCCAAAGCCTTCACAAACCCCGCCCTTGGGCGGGGTTTTGCTTTATCTGCACGATGAAAACCGCCTGTTCAAAGGAGTCTGACTGGATCATGAGCACCAAGCCTTCCCTCATCCTCACCCGATTGGACGTACAACGTCTGGAGCGTCTGATCGACAGCCTCGACGAGAGTACGCCGGGTGTGCTCGCCCTGCAGGACGAGCTGGACCGCGCCGAGCAGGTGGTCGGTCACGAGGAAGTTCCGGCAGGCGTAGTGACCATGAACTCGCGCGTGCACTGCCGTGAGGAAGCCAGCGGCAAGGACTACCACCTGACCCTGGTTTACCCGAAGGATGCCGGGCCGGAAGGCAAGGTCTCGATCCTGGCGCCGATCGGTTGTGCCTTGCTCGGGTTGTCGGTGGGCGAGCAGATCGACTGGCCGGCACCGGGGGGCAAGACCCTCAAGCTGAAGCTGCTGGAAGTGGAATACCAGCCGGAAGCGGCGGGCGATTTCGACCTGTAGAATCACGAAGGCATTCACAGGTCCATGACGGACCCTGTGGGAGCGGGTTCACCCGCGAAGCAGGCGACGCGGTGTATGGCACCGGCTTTGCCGGTGTTCGCGGGTGAACCCGCTCCCACAGGTACTGCATTGGGTCATTCGCCCAGGACCTGCTCCAACCCCTCGTTCAAAGCCTGCTCCAGCTCCCGCTTGTAGCGCAGGTACAGCTGCGTCGACCCCAGCTGGTCATCCAGCAACTCGGACAAGTCCAGGTCGGTGATGTAGCAGCGGTACTGCTCTGCACCCCGTCGCTGGCCGATGATCTGCCTGGCCACCACCGCATACAGCTGCTCACCATGCTCCAGTTCGGAAAACTCCTGCTGGTCGCAGTACAGCGTCACGTGCGCCGCACCCGCCACCCCGCCCTGGATGATTGCCTGCACCTCGTAGTAAGGCTGGTCGCTACCCTCGAACGGGGCCTGGCGCGGCTCGATGCTGCGTGCCTTGCCTGGCCCGGAAGGCAACAGTTGCGCGTAGTGGATGTCCAGTGAGGCCGCGCGCTGAGTGTCCAACGGCAGACGGGCATCCCGGCGCATCACCACAGAGCGCAGGAAGCGCTGCAGCGGCAACAGCAGGTGGGCTTCGTCGTGCAGCGGCAGGCGTTGCTGCCACAGGGCGTTGTATTCATCCAGCACGTACAGCTCGGCCCAGCCACCCTGCAGGCGGTAGAACACCTGGATGCAGGCTGGCCGACCTTGCTCCAGCACCAGGTGCAGGTCGTGGTCCTGCAGGGCGTTGGCGTCCAGGTACAACGGGCTGTAGGCACTACGCTCTTGGCCCAGGTGGTCCAGCAGCGCCTCATGTTCGGCCAGGGTGGTAAGGCCGACATGTCCGGCCAGCAGCTCCAGCACATGGGTGTGCTGGGCCACCTGCAGCAGGTAGCGGTGGTTCAGGCCCTGGTCCAGCAGCAGCTGCACGGTGTCGAAGATTTCCTCCACGCGCTGGCCGATGGCCTGGGCGCGGCTCTGGCAGAAGCAGCGCACCCGCACCCTCGGACGGTGGCCGCGCAGCACGGGGCTGTTGAGGAAGTCGCGCAGGCAGCGCACCAGCGCGTGCTCGCCGTCATAGCGCTGGACCAATACCTCGTTCCAGCTGTTGAGGGTGACCTGGTCCAGGGTCAGAACCAGGTTTTCGCGCACGCCTGCATAGCTCAGCGAGTCGGTGCGCTCGGTGGTCATCAGGATGTTCAGGTCGCGGTGGTGGCGCAGTGGGTCGATGGCGACGTTGACCAGCAGCAGCACTTCCTCGGCAACGCTGGGTTGCAGCAAGCGAACTTCGCTGACGGTCGGCAAGGGCAGGGGGATGCTCTGCTGCAGGCAGCCCACCAGGTTGAAGAGTTCGAATTCGCTCAGGTCGCTGACACCCGGGTGTAGCGCCAGGCGCGTGCTGCTGTCGATCACCCCGTTGCGATGGGCCCAGGTCAGCAGTTCGAGCAGCTCGCGGCAGCGCTTTAGCGGGCTGAAGTGGTCCACTTCATGAGGGCTCAGGTTGCCGGTGTAGAGCTCCCAGTGGTAGCTGCCAGGCTCCTTGCGGTTAGGCGCCTGGACCAGGGTCAGGGTGCCTTCGGCCAGGTCCGGGGCGATACCGGGGTTGATCACTTCGACCTTGCCGGCGCGGCGCTCGAAGGCTGCGTAAAGGCGCCGGCCCAGCACGTTGAGATCGCGCTGGTCGGCGCGGCTGCTGGCGTTCTGGGTGCGGGCGAACTGGCTGAGGAAGCGGTAGCTGTGGTTCAGTTCGGCCACCAGTTCACGGCGCTCGACGGCAACCTGCTGCACTTTCCATTGGTTGCGACTGTCCAGCAGGGCCAACTGGCGCTGGTCCCAGCCCCACTCGTCGGCCAGGCGCTGCAACAGCCGGCGCTGCCAGCCATTGGCCCGGGCCGGGTCGCTGAGCTTCTTGTTCACCTTCAGGTACAGGCTGCGCCGCACCAGCTCCAGGCGCGCGTGTTCGCCGCGCTGCAGCAGGTAACGCTCGATGCGCCGGTACACCATCACGTAGGGGTCCAGCTCGTCGAGGTCGAGCTGGTTGGCGAACACTGCCTGCTTGTAGTCCAGGCTCAGGCAGCGGACGGCGGGGTGCTCGCTGGCATAGGCCTCGGTCAGCAGCAGCTTGAGCAGTGACTTGTAGGGCGAGTCGATGCCTTTGAACAGCTGCCACAAGCCGGCGCCGACGAATTCGCCGGGCGGAATGTGCGCGAGGTTGCCGAGGTCGAGGGCGTCCTGGCTGCGGATAAAGCGCTTGGACAGCAGAGTCTGGGTATAAGCGTGGTAATCGTGTTCCTGGTAGACCGGCACCAGCCACCACAGAGGCGTGCGCCCGGCCAGCCAGATAGTGGTGCGGTAGAACTCGTCCAGCAGCAGGTAGTGCTGGGTGGTGCCGCAATCGTCGGAACCGAGTTGGCCCTCGCGCTGGCCCTGGGCGAAACCTTGCGTGTCGATCAGGAAGAAGTGCGCCTCGGCACCCAGGCTTGCTGCCCATGCCTCCAGCAGCTGGCATTTGCGGCGCAACTCGCCCAGCTGCTCGTCGGCCAGGCCGGGCGCGTGGCATACCCACAGGTCCATGTCGCTGTGCTCGGCCTGGGCCAGCGAGCCCAGGCTGCCCATCAGGAACAGGCCGTGGATCGGCCGCGGCGGATTGCCATGGCGGGCTTTGTAGGTGAACGAGCGGGCAAGGCGCTGGGCCTCGACTACCAGGTCGGCGCTCGGCTCGTAGCCCGATACGCCGGCGGGAGTGCTGCCGGAGACATAGCCCGGCAGCAACGGGTGGTTCACATGAAACAGCAGTGGCAGCAGCGTCAGCACCTGTTGCTGGCGCGTCGACAGGCCCTCCAGGGCCCGCTGCAGCCGGCCCTGGTTGAGCCGCAGAAAGCGCGCACGCAATGTCGCCAGGACCTTGCGGTCGATGCCTTCGTCCAGGTCAGGGCGGATTTCGTGGGGGTGGTTCATTGCGCACTCGGGGCAGGCCAGCGGAGCTGTGGCGAGTTTAGCCTGAGTGGCGGGGTCGGATAAGCGGCAATTGAAATATTGGCGCCATTTTCCCAACGTGCGTGGCAGCTGCTCCAGCTTTCGTTGCGCTTGAGGCATGATGGAGGCCTCAAGCTGATTGCGAGGTTTTCCGATGCGTGTGTGGATCGATGCCGACGCCTGCCCCAAGGCGGCCAAGGATCTGATCGTAAAGTTCGCCCTCAAGCGCAAGTTCGAGGTAGTGATGGTGGCGGGCCAGGCTGTGGCCAAGCCGGCGTTCGCGATCGTGCGTTTGATCGTGGTGCCCAGCGGCATGGACGCAGCTGACGATTACCTGGTGGAGCACGCCGTGCCCGGCGAGCTGGTGATCTGCAGTGACGTGCCGTTGGCCGACCGCCTGGTGAAAAAGGGCGTGGCGGCGCTGGACCCGCGCGGTCGCGAGTTCGACGAGCGCAACATGGGTGATCGGCTGGCGGCGCGCAACCTGTTTACCGACCTGCGCGAGCAGGGTCAGGTGGGGGGAGGGCAGGCGCCTTATGGCGAGCGTGAGAAGCAGGCGTTTGCCAATGCGCTGGACCGGATCATCGCCCGGTTGTCCAGAACCTGAGGGCAGGCGCGGTCCCTGTAGGAGCGGCCTTGTGTCGCGATCGGGCCGCAGCGCGGCCCCAGGTTTTCAGCTTCGCCGCATAAATTGCCGGGGCCGCTTCGCGGCCCGATCGCGACACAAGGCCGCTCCTACACAGCGCGTGCCAGCAAGAGCCTATTCGTGCGTCAGCTCCAGCACCCGGTCCACCAGCTTGTAGATGCCGCCAGCCGCTTCACTGATCGACTTGGCCTCCATGTACGCCGGGGTGGTGACCAGCTTGCGCTGGGTGTCTTCGACAATGTCGTGCACATCGCATTCTTCATGGGTAGCACCCATCTTCGTCATGGTCTCCGCAGTGCCCGCGTCGCTACCGATGGTGCAGACCACACCCGGCCCGTAGATCTTCGCCGCCAGCGCCGGCGAGATGCAGATCAGGCCAACCGGCTTGCACGCCGCTGCAAAGGCTTCGGCCAGGGCCAGCACATCCGGGTGGACGCTGCAGTTGGCACCTTCCACGGCAAAGTTGGACAGGTTTTTCGCCGCTCCGAAACCGCCCGGCACGATCAGCGCATCGAAGTCTTCGGCCCTGGCTTCGCGGATGTCCTTGACCTCGCCGCGGGCAATGCGCGCCGATTCCACCAGCACATTGCGCGACTCGGGCATTTCCTCGCCGGTCAGGTGGTTGATCACATGCATCTGCGCAATGTTCGGCGCGAAGCACTGCACCTGCGCACCACGCTGGTCGAGGCGCAGCAGGGTGATCACGCTTTCGTGGATTTCGGCGCCGTCATAAACGCCACAGCCGGAAAGAATCACCGCTACTTTTTTTGTCATGCTTTTTACTCCAGTGTCGAGGCGCTAAATGTCCTCTAGTTTGGCAGATGTAGCCATAGGGATTCCCGCAAGCGCGGCCTAATCTTGGCGGATAACGTCTGAGGTCGTACCCATGGACCTGATTCTGCTGGCCGTGCCGTTCTTCTTCGTGCTGATCGCCGTCGAGCTGCTGGCCGACCATGTGCGTGGCCAGCGCAACTTCACCCTGGCCGACTCGATCAACAGCCTCAGCACCGGCGCGCTGTCGACCAGTACCGGGTTGCTGACCAAAGGGGTGGGGCTGGTGACCTATGCCATGGCGTTCGAGCACATGGCGTTGCTGCAGCTGCCGCCGCAGGCCTGGTGGGTGTGGCTGCTGGCCTTTGTCCTGTACGACTTCTGCTATTACTGGCTGCACCGTCTTGGCCACGAGCGCAACGTGCTGTGGGCTGCGCACTCGGTGCATCACCAGAGCGAGGAGTACAACCTCACTACGGCGCTGCGCCAGACCAGCAGCGGGTTCATCTTCTCGTGGCTGTTCTACCTGCCGCTGGCGTTGCTCGGTGTGCCGCCGCTGGTGTTCATCACGGTGGCGTCGCTCAACCTGCTTTACCAGTTCTGGGTGCATACCCGGCACATTCCCAAGCTGGGCTGGCTCGAGTGGGTGTTGATCACGCCATCCAACCATCGCGTCCACCATGCGCAAAATCCTGCTTACTTGGATCGCAATTACGGCGGCGTGTTCATTCTCTGGGATCGTCTGTTCGGCACCTTCAAAGAGGAGGACCCGGCCGAACCGGTGGTGTTCGGGGTGACCACGCCGCTGGCCAGCTGGAACCCGCTGTGGGCCAACCTGCAGTTCTATGCCCAGCTCTGGCACGATGCCCGGCGCGCTGACAGCCTGTGGGACAAGCTGCGGATCTGGTTCATGCCCACCGGCTGGCGCCCGGCCGATGTGGCCGCACGCTACCCACAGGCCAAGCAGGACCTGGCGTTGTTCCGCAAGTTCGAGGTTGCCCTGGGCCGCGCGCAGCAGGCCTATGTGGCGGCGCAATTCGTGGTTTACGTGGCGCTGGGCAGCTATCTGATGGAGGTAGCCGAGCGAGTGCCAACCGCCGCCCTGTTGCTCGGCTGGGGGCTGATGGCGTTTGGCTTGTTCGTGCTTGGCGCGCTGCTGGAGAACCGGCCATGGGCCGTGCGCCTGGAGCTGGTACGGTTGCTGGCGAATGCGCCGGCGCTGTACCTGGCCGGCGCACTGGGCCTAGCGGTGGTCGTGCCGCTGGCCTGGTTGCTGCTCGTGGCTTACAGCCTGCTCAGCCTCTGGGGCCTGGGCCTTGCCCGCCGCCTTGCGCTCCGCGCGCAACGTGCGGAAGCGCCGGCGCAGCCATAGCAGGCCGCCCAGCGCCAACAGGCCACCGAGCACCCATAGCTCGTAGCGCTTCACGTTGCCCAGCAGGCCTTCGAGGATGGCGCCGAAATGGTACGCGGCCGCGCCCAGGGCCACTGCCCAGATGGCCGCGCCGATACCGTTCAGCAGCAGATAGCGGCGTGGTGGGTAGCCGGACAGGCCAATGGCCACCGGCATGACCGTGCGCAAGCCATAGACGAAGCGGAAACTCAGTACCCAGATGTCGGGGTGGCGACGGATGTGGTCCAGCGCCCGGTCACCCATCGCCTGCCAGCGCGGTTTGCGTGCCAGGATCCTGCGCCCGTGGCGGCGGCCCATGAAGTACCACAGCTGGTCGCCGGCATAGCTGCCGAAAAACGCCACCAGGCACACCAGGTTGATGTCCATGTAACCGCGGAACGCAAGGAATCCCGCAAGCACCAGGATGGTCTCGCCTTCGAAGAAGGTGCCTAGAAAAAGGGCGAAGTAGCCGAAATCCTGCAGGAATTGTTGAAGCATTTTCTGAGGTGCTGGCGAAATGAACGCGAAGCCTACCCCTTCGCGCGCGTTCGTGAAAGTGTCCAAATGTGTCTCGACATGAACAATTCCCGCTCGGAGAATGCCAGAAGCCACGCGGCATGGCTTGCCCTGGCATGTAACACAGGCGTCATAATGGGCGCTTATCTTGCCGCTCAATAGATGATAGGGCGTTAACGTCCTCAGGAACGCCAGATGAATAATGAAGTGCTAACCCCTGTCGCGATCAAGGATGCTCAGGAACTCCCCGAAGAGATGGTGCAGACCCCGCCAGACCTGCCGCCGGCCCCCCAGCCTGCCGCGGAACCGGTGGCAGAGGCTGCGGCTCCGGCCCCTGCGCCGGCCCCGGCGATCGTCATCCCGGGCCTGGACGACAGCAGCCTGTACATTCATCGCGAACTCTCGCAGCTGCAGTTCAATATCCGTGTGCTGGAACAGGCGCTGGACGAGAGTTACCCGCTGCTCGAACGCCTCAAGTTCCTGTTGATCTTCTCCAGCAACCTCGACGAGTTCTTCGAGATCCGCGTCGCCGGCCTGAAGAAGCAGATCAACTTTGCCCGTGAGCAGGCCGGTGCCGACGGCCTGCAGCCGCACCAGGCGCTGGCGCGCATCAGCGACCTGGTGCACAGCGAAGTGGAGCGCCAGTACGCGATTCTCAACGATGTGCTGCTGCCGGAGCTGGAAAAGCACCATATCCGCTTCATCCGCCGCCGTTACTGGACACCCAAGCTCAAGACCTGGGTGCGCCGCTACTTCCGCGATGAAATCGCCCCGATCATCACCCCGATCGGCCTCGACCCGACTCACCCATTCCCGCTGCTGGTGAACAAGAGCCTCAACTTCATCGTCGAGCTCGAGGGTGTCGATGCCTTCGGCCGCGATTCGGGCCTGGCGATCATCCCGGCCCCGCGCCTGCTACCGCGGGTCATCCGGGTGCCGGAAGATGTGGGTGGCCCCGGCGCCAACTACGTGTTCCTGTCCTCGATGATCCACGCGCACGCCGACGACCTGTTCCAGGGCATGAAGGTGAAGGGCTGCTACCAGTTCCGCCTGACCCGTAACGCCGACCTGGCGTTGGACTCCGAAGAGGTCGACGACCTGGCTCGCGCCCTGCGCGGCGAGCTGTTCTCGCGCCGCTACGGTGACGCCGTGCGCCTGGAAGTAGCCGACACCTGCCCGAAACATCTGTCGGACTACCTGCTCAAGCAGTTCAGCCTCAGCGAAAGCGAGCTGTACCAGGTCAACGGCCCGGTCAACCTTACCCGCCTGTTCAGCATCACCGGCCTGGACAGCCACCCCGAGCTGCAGTACACGCCGTTCACCCCGGCGATCCCCAAGCTGCTGGTCAACGCCGACAACATCTTCAGCGTGATCGGCAAGCAGGACATCCTGCTGATGCACCCGTTCGAGTCCTTCACCCCGGTGATCGACCTGCTGCGCCAGGCCGCCAAGGACCCACATGTGCTTGCCGTGCGCCAGACGCTGTACCGTTCCGGGGCCAACTCGGAAATCGTCGATGCGCTGGTGGACGCGGCGCGTAACGGCAAGGAGGTCACCGCAGTGATCGAGTTGCGGGCACGCTTCGACGAAGAGTCCAACCTGCAGATGGCCAGCCGCCTGCAAGCGGCCGGTGCGGTGGTGATCTACGGCGTGGTCGGCTTCAAGACCCACGCCAAGATGATGCTGATCCTGCGCCGCGAGCAGGGTGAGATCGTGCGTTATGCGCACCTGGGCACCGGTAACTACCACGCCGGCAACGCCCGTCTGTACACCGACTACAGCCTGCTAACCTCCGACGACGCCCTCACCGAGGACGTCGGCAAGTTGTTCAGCCAGCTGATCGGCATGGGCAAGACCCTGCGCATGAAGAAACTGCTGCACGCGCCGTTCACCCTGAAGAAGGGCATGCTCGACATGATCGCGCGCGAAACCCAGTTCGCCCTCGAAGGCAAGCCGGCGCATATCATTGCCAAGTTCAACTCGCTGACCGACGCCAAGGTCATCAAGGCGCTGTACAAGGCCAGCCAGTCGGGCGTGAAGATCGATCTGGTGGTGCGTGGCATGTGCTGCTTGCGCCCAGGTATTCCGGGGGTTTCGCACAATATCCAGGTGCGCTCCATCATCGGCCGCTTCCTCGAGCACACGCGGGTGTTCTACTTCCTCAATGGCGGCGAAGAGCAGATCTACCTGTCCAGTGCCGACTGGATGGAGCGCAACCTCGACAAGCGCGTCGAGACTTGCTTCCCGGTGGAAGGCAAGAAGCTGTTGCTGCGGGTGAAGAAGGAGCTGGAAGGCTACCTGACCGACAACACCCACGCCTGGACCCTGCAGCCGGACGGGCGCTACGTGCGCAGCACGCCAACCGGCAACCAGAACCCGCGCAGTGCCCAGGCGACCCTGCTGGAGCGCCTGAGCAACCCGGTCCTCAACGTACGCTGAGGACGAAGCCGACCCGGGCCAGCCACTCCGCCTCGTTGGCGAAGTCGGCCTGGGTCAGCTGGTTCTGTTCCAGCCAGCCGGCGGGGAACACCACATCCAGGCTGTTATCGCCAGCCTTCAGCTCTACCTTGGGCATCTGCTGGTTGCCACGGATGTGATGGAAAAGGATGGCGAAGCGCAGCAGCACGCACAGGCGCAGCAGCTTGACTCCTTCCTCGCCCAGTTCGGCGATCTTGTCCTTGGGAATGTTGCGGCGGTGGCCGCGCACCAGCAAGGCCATCATCTGTTGGTCCTCGCGGGAGAAGCCTGACAGGTCGGAGTGCTCGATCAGGTAGGCGCCGTGCTTGTGGTAATGGTAGTGGGCGATATCCAGGCCGATTTCGTGCACTTTCGCGGCCCAGCCCAGCAGATCGCGCCAGTTCCCGTCTTTCAGGTCCCACGCGGCGGCCACCTGGTCGAAAGCGTGCAGCGCCTTGCGCTCGACGCGCGCGGCCTGGCCCTGGTCCACGTGGTAGCGCTCCATCAGCGAGTTCAGGGTGCGTTCGCGCACATCTTCGTGGTGGTGGCGGCCCAGCAGGTCGAACAGCACGCCTTCGCGCAGGGCTCCGTCGCAGTGGTCCATGCGCTGCAGTTCCAGGGCATCGAAGATCGCTTCGAGAATTGCCAGGCCCGCGGGGAAGATGGTGCGGCGGTCCGGCTTGACGCCTTCGAAGTCGATCCTGTCGACCTCACCCAGCTTGAACAGCTTGCGCTTGACCCAGGCCAGCCCCTCGGCGTTGACCTCGCCATTGCCCAGGCCACCTGCCTTGATGGCAGCGCCGATGGCACGAATGGTACCGGACGAGCCGATGGCCTCGTCCCAGGTCAGGCGGTGCAGGGCATTCTCGATGCTCATCAGCTCGAGGCGCGCGGCGGTGTAGGCCTGGGCGTAGCGGGCCGGGGTGATCTTGCCATCGCGGAAGTAGCGCTGGGTGAAGCTGACGCAGCCCATCTGCAGGCTTTCGCGCAGCAGCGGCTCGAAGCGCTGGCCGATGATGAACTCGGTACTGCCGCCGCCGATATCGGCCACCAGGCGCTTGCCGGGGGTATCGGCCAGGGTGTGCGACACGCCCAGGTAGATCAGGCGCGCTTCTTCACGGCCGGAAATCACCTCGACCGGGTGGCCAAGGATGGCTTCGGCGCGCTGGATGAATTCGTTGCGGTTGCGCGCTTCGCGCAAGGCGTTGGTACCGACGATGCGCACGGAGCCTGCCGGCATGCCGTTGATCAGTTGGGAAAAGCGCTTGAGGCAATCCAGGCCTCGTTCCATTGCCTCTTCACTGAGCTTGCGGTCTTCGTCGATGCCGGCGGCCAACTGAACCTTCTCGCCGAGCCGCTCGAGAATGCGGATTTCGGTATGGTGGGCCTTGGCCACGACCATGTGGAAACTGTTGGAGCCAAGGTCGATGGCGGCGATCAGGGACAGGTTCTTCGCGATGGTATGCGGCATGATCTGGTTGTTCTCGGTCGTTAACCTGGCAATCGTGCCACGATAGCAGGCTGTCGCCAACGCGTGGTACAAAGCCGTTGAGCTGGCCTTGATGCAAGGCAATGTGCCATTCGATGCTATGACGTTTGTGTGACAGTTTCGATTCGTGGCGTCTTGCACAACTATAGTTACACTCAATCGTCCGCGGCTTCCTGTCGGGCGTGGGTGCGGCTATCATGGGCCACGTTTTTTTGCTTACGACCCTGGAGATATCCATGAGCAGCGATCTGATCAAACATGTCACCGACGCCTCCTTCGAAGCCGATGTCCTTAAGGCCGAAGGCGCCGTACTGGTCGACTACTGGGCTGAATGGTGCGGTCCATGCAAGATGATCGCTCCGGTACTGGACGACATCGCTGCTACCTACGAGGGCAAACTGACCGTCGCCAAGCTGAACATCGACGAGAACCAGGAAACCCCGGCCAAGCACGGCGTGCGTGGTATCCCGACGCTGATGCTGTTCAAGAACGGCAACGTCGAAGCCACCAAGGTCGGCGCCCTGTCCAAATCGCAGCTGGCCGCGTTCCTCGACGCCCACCTGTGATGTGGAAAAGCCCCGCAGATGCGGGGCTTTTCTTTTTCAGAGCACTAGACGCAGAAAAAAGCAAGTGTTACATTCGGCCTCGCACTGCTTCTCCAGTGCCCTCTACATGCCGTCGCCGAAGCATCCCTAATTCGAATCAGTACGCGATCCTGTCGCCATCTAGCGGCGCGGCCTCATTAAGCCAGAAGCTTAATTCTCCCTTCTTACATGATTACGTCACTCCCCTTATGAACCTGACTGAACTCAAGCAAAAGCCGATTACCGATCTTTTGGAAATGGCCGAACAGATGGGCATCGAAAACATGGCCCGTTCGCGCAAACAGGACGTGATTTTCGCCCTGCTGAAGAAGCACGCGAAAAGCGGCGAAGAGATCTCGGGTGACGGCGTGCTGGAGATTCTCCAGGATGGTTTCGGTTTCCTGCGTTCGGCTGATGCGTCCTACCTGGCCGGCCCTGACGATATCTACGTCTCGCCCAGCCAGATCCGCCGTTTCAACCTGCGTACCGGCGACACCATCGTCGGCAAGATCCGCCCGCCGAAGGAAGGAGAGCGTTACTTCGCCCTGCTGAAGGTCGACACCATCAACTTCGACCGCCCGGAAAACGCGAAGAACAAGATCCTGTTCGAAAACCTGACGCCGCTGTTCCCGAACAAGCGCCTGAAGATGGAAGCCGGTAACGGCTCCACCGAAGACCTGACCGGCCGCGTCATCGACCTGTGCGCCCCGATCGGCAAAGGCCAGCGTGGCCTGATCGTTGCCCCGCCGAAAGCGGGCAAGACGATCATGCTGCAGAACATCGCGGCCAACATCACCCGTAACAACCCCGAGTGCCACCTGATCGTCCTGCTGATCGACGAGCGCCCGGAAGAAGTGACCGAAATGCAGCGCACCGTGCGCGGCGAAGTGGTTGCCTCTACCTTCGATGAGCCGCCAACCCGCCACGTGCAAGTTGCCGAAATGGTGATCGAGAAGGCCAAGCGCCTGGTCGAGCACAAGAAGGACGTGGTCATCCTGCTGGACTCCATTACTCGTCTGGCGCGTGCCTACAACACCGTGATCCCGAGCTCCGGCAAGGTACTGACCGGTGGTGTCGATGCCCACGCCCTGGAGAAGCCGAAGCGTTTCTTCGGTGCCGCGCGTAACATCGAGGAAGGCGGTTCGCTGACCATCATCGCCACCGCGCTGGTCGAAACCGGCTCGAAGATGGACGAGGTGATCTACGAAGAGTTCAAGGGCACCGGCAACATGGAGCTGCCGCTGGATCGCCGCATCGCTGAAAAGCGCGTGTTCCCGGCCATCAACATCAACCGTTCCGGCACTCGCCGCGAAGAGCTGCTGACCGCCGACGACGAACTGCAGCGCATGTGGATCCTGCGCAAGCTGCTGCACCCGATGGACGAAATCGCCGCCATCGAGTTCCTGGTCGACAAGCTCAAGCAGACCAAGACCAACGATGAGTTCTTCCTGTCGATGAAGCGCAAGTAAGCGTTTCAGTTCGGGATTGATTGGGGCTGCTTTGCAGCCCATCGCGACACAAGGCCGCTCCTACAGGGAATACGTAACCTGTAGGAGCGGCCTTGTGTCGCGATGGGTCGCGAAGCGGCCCCAATGCATTTTTGCCCCCAAACAGAGCCCGAACGGCGCTACACTCTGCACCCCGACCGATACGGCCAATACGAGGCTCCTGCATGCAGTATCGCGACTTGCGCGACTTCATCCGTGGCCTGGAACAGCGCGGCGAGCTCAAGCGCATCCAGGTTCCGATCTCCCCCGTCCTGGAAATGACCGAGGTCTGCGACCGCACCCTGCGTGCCAAGGGCCCGGCATTGCTGTTCGAAAAACCCACCGGCTTCGACATTCCGGTGCTGGGCAACCTGTTCGGAACCCCGGAGCGCGTGGCCATGGGCATGGGCGCCGAGTCGGTCGATGAACTGCGCGAGATCGGCAAGCTGCTGGCCTTCCTCAAGGAGCCCGAGCCGCCGAAGGGCCTGAAGGATGCCTGGTCCAAGCTGCCGATCTTCAAGAAAGTCGTGTCGATGGCGCCGAAAGTGGTCAAGGATGCAGTGTGTCAGGAAGTGCTGGTCGAGGGGGACGATGTCGACCTCGGCGCTCTGCCGATCCAGCACTGCTGGCCGGGCGATGTGGCGCCGCTGATCACCTGGGGGCTCACAGTCACCCGCGGCCCGAACAAGGACCGCCAGAACCTGGGCATCTACCGCCAGCAGGTGATCGGCCGCAACAAAGTCATCATGCGCTGGCTCAGCCACCGTGGCGGCGCCCTCGACTACCGCGAATGGTGCGAGAAGAACCCTGGCCAGCCGTTCCCGGTGGCCGTGGCCCTGGGCGCTGACCCGGCCACTATCCTCGGCGCCGTGACCCCGGTGCCGGACACCCTCTCCGAGTACGCCTTCGCCGGCCTGCTGCGCGGCAACCGCACCGAACTGGTCAAGTGCCGGGGCAGCAATCTGCAGGTGCCGGCCACCGCCGAAATCATCCTGGAGGGTGTGATCCACCCGGGCGAAATGGCCCCGGAAGGCCCATACGGCGACCACACCGGCTACTACAACGAAGTGGACAGCTTCCCGGTGTTCACCGTCGAGCGCATCACCCATCGGCAGAAACCGATCTACCACAGCACCTACACCGGTCGCCCACCAGACGAACCGGCGATCCTCGGCGTGGCGCTGAACGAAGTGTTCGTGCCGATCCTGCAGAAGCAGTTCCCGGAAATCGTCGATTTCTACCTGCCGCCGGAAGGCTGCTCGTACCGCATGGCGGTGGTGACCATGAAAAAGCAGTACCCGGGCCACGCCAAGCGCGTGATGCTGGGTGTATGGTCGTTCCTGCGACAGTTCATGTACACCAAGTTCGTTATTGTCACCGATGACGATATCAATGCCCGTGACTGGAATGATGTGATCTGGGCCATCACCACGCGCATGGACCCCAAGCGTGATACGGTGATGATCGACAACACCCCGATCGACTACCTGGACTTCGCGTCGCCGGTATCCGGGCTGGGGTCGAAGATGGGCCTGGACGCCACGCACAAGTGGCCGGGCGAGACTACACGCGAATGGGGACGGGTCATCGTCAAGGACGAGGCCGTCACCCGCCGTATCGATGAGCTGTGGGATCAGTTGGGAATAGATTGATGCAGGTAACGTTGCAGCCGTCCGGGGCGGTGCTGGCGCTCGAACCCGGGGAACGGATCCTGGATGGAGCGCGGCGGCTGGGCTATGACTGCCCGAACAGCTGCCGCAATGGCAATTGCCATGTCTGCGCCGCGTTGTTGGTCGAAGGCCGGGTACGCCAGGACGGCGAAGTCCGCGACCATGGCGAGCTGTTCACCTGCATTGCCGAGCCGCTGGAGGATTGCGTGTTGCTCTGGGATGGTGTGCTCGCCCTGGGCGAGCTGCCGGTGCGCAAACTGGCGTGCAGTGTCAGTGAGTGCGTCGAGGTCGGTGGCGACGTCTGGCGCGTGCGGTTGCGCGCGCCGGCTGGCAGGCCGCCGCGCTACCACGCGGGGCAGTACCTGATGATCGAACGCGAAGGCGGCAAGCAGGCGGCATTTTCGCTGGCTTCCGCACCCCATGCCGGGCGCGAGCTGGAGCTGCATGTGCTGGCGCGCGAGCCCAGTGCGCTGCAACTTATCGAGCAGCTCAAGCGCGACGGTCTGGCTCGCATCGAAATGCCGTTCGGCGACACCCACCTGGCCGAGTTGCCCGACGGGCCGCTGGTGCTGATTGCTGCTGGCACCGGCATGGGCCAGATGCACAGCCTGGTCGAGCATTGCCGGGCTCAGGGTTTCAAGCACCCGGTGCACCTGTACTGGGGCGTGCGCCGGCCCGAGGACTTCTACCAGATCGAGCATTGGGACGAATGGCAGCGCCTGCCCAACCTGTTCCTGCACCAGGTGGTCAGCGACCTGTGCGGCTGGGAAGGCCGTTGCGGCATGCTGCATGAGGCTGTTTGCGAGGACATCGCCGACCTCAACAGCGTGCATGTATATGCCAGCGGCTCGCCGAACATGATCTATGCCACTCTCGACGCCTTGGTCGAAGCCGGCATGGATGCGCATCGCATGCGCGCAGATGTTTTTGCCTACGCGCCACGCGGCTAATAACCGAAGTTTGAAAGTATGGGTATAAGGCGGTAATTGTTACCGCCTTGGCCAATAACTTTCGCAGTTGCCGAAACAGTACTTTCCAGTCGTCGGGAGCGCGGATGAAACTCTGGCGCGAGGGCTTGAGTATTCCTGCACTTCTGTCCTATGGTTACTGCAAGCGCCCCTGGTACAGAGGCTTTGGGGTGCATCGTAATCGAATCTCGCTACATCCGTAGTTCACAGGGATAATGGCGGCAGCTTATGTCGGCACTTGAAAGTATGTCCTGGGAAGTTCCATATCCACCGACACTCGACTTCGGTCAGCAACATACTCGCGAACAGTTGTTCAGTTCCATGAAGACAACCATGTCTCGCCATCAGGGTGGGCCGGTGTGGCTGTTCGCCTATGGTTCGTTGATCTGGCGGCCGGAGTGCAACTCGGTGGAACGCCAACGCGCTCGAGTGCATGGTTACCACCGAGGCTTGTACCTGTGGTCGCACGAACACCGCGGCACGCCGGAAACCCCCGGCCTGGTGTTCGGCCTGGACCGTGGTGGCTCCTGCAGTGGTTTTGCCTACCGGCTGGATGAAAGCACCCTGGACGATTCGCTGATGGCCCTGTGGCAGCGCGAGATGCCATACCCGGCGTACCGGCCGCACTGGCTCAGTTGCCGTTTGGGTGATGGCAGCAAGGTGCAGGCTCTGGGCTTCGTGCTGGAGCGGCATTTACCGTGCTACGCCGGGAACCTGCCGGACACACTGCTCAGCCAGATCCTGGCCAGTGCCAAGGGGCGCTATGGCACCACGCGTGATTACGTCGAACAGACCTTGAATGCCCTGCGCAGCCACCAGATGCCCGATCGCAACCTGGAGGCGCGGTTCAGGCGCTGCCATAACCTGCGGGAAGTTTGATTACCTGTGCCGGCCTCTTCGCGGGTGAACTCGCTCCCACAGGTACTGCACATTCCTTGAGGGCGGTGCGGTCCCTGTGGGAGCGGGTTCACCCGCGAAAAGGCCGGAACTGTCTTACCTGGCCAGCACCACCAACTTACCCACAGCCTGCCGCTGCCCCAGCCTCTCAATGGCCGCCCCTGCCTCAGCCAGTGGATAAGTCTGCGACACCAGCGGCTTCAACTTGCCTTCGGCATGCCAGGCAAACAGCTGCCGGAAGTTGGCCGCATTGTCCTCCGGCTGACGCTGGGCAAACGCCCCCCAGAACACCCCGAGCACCGCCGCGCCCTTGAGCAACACCAGGTTGGCCGCCAGCTGCGGGATGGCCCCGCTGGCAAAGCCCACCACCAGCAACCTGCCATTCCAGGCCAGCCCGCGCACCGCCTGCTCGAACAACTCGCCACCCACCGGGTCGTAGATCACGTCGACGCCCTGGCCACCCGTCAAGCGCTTGATCTCCTCACGCAGGCTGGCCTGGCTGTAGTCGATCAGTTCATCTGCCCCAGCTGCCTTGGCCACAGCCAGTTTCTCCGCACTGCTGGCCGCCGCGATCACCCGCGCGCCCAGCGCCTTGCCGATCTCCACCGCCGCCAGCCCGACCCCGCCGGAAGCGCCCAGCACCAGCAGGGTCTCGCCCGCCTGCAACTGGCCGCGCTGGCGCAGGGCGTGCATGGAGGTGCCGTAGGTCATGCCGAACGCTGCAGCAGTGGTGAAGTCCATGCTCGGGGGGATCGGCAGCACATTGTAGAACGGCACCGCCACCTGCTCGGCGAACGCACCCCAGCCGGTCAGCGCCATGACCCGTTCGCCGACCTTGAACGCGCCGGCTTTTTCCCCGACTGCGGCCACCACGCCCGCTGCCTCGCCGCCGGGGGAGAACGGCAACGGTGGCTGGAACTGGTACTTGCCTTCGATGATCAGGGTATCGGGGAAATTGACCCCGGCGGCATGCACATCCAGCAGGATTTCGTTTTTCTTCGGCACCGGGCTGGGTACTTCTTCCAGCACCAGGTTGCGCGCCGGGCCCAGGGTTTTGCACAACACAGCTTTCATCGGGGCTATTCCTTTGCGGGTCGTGGCCGATAAGTGTAGGAAGGCCGCCTGCCGGGTCAACGAGCATGGCCCGCCCTGATGTGCGGGCATAAGTGGCGGCACTAGCCCGGGCTTGGGTTTGAAGGGCATGCTGGGTAAGCTGGCGCCAACTGTATTGAGGAGCGAATTTGTGAAAGCGTGGATCTTGATGTTGCTGGCGCTGCTGCTGCCGGCTGCGGCCATGGCCGAGGAAGCCAAGGAAGGGGCGCCCAAGGTCGCCTACATCAGCCTGAGCCCGCCCTTTGTCGGCAACTATGCGCTCGACGGCAGCCCGCGGCTGCGCGTGTACAAGGCCGATGTGGCCCTGCGAGTGACCGGCGACGAAGCCGCGAAGGCGGTGAAGCACCATGAGCCGCTGATCCGCAACCAGCTGGTGGCGCTGTTCACCCAGCAGTCGGTGGACAGCATGAGCAACGTCGAAGCCAAGGAGCATCTTCGCCAGGAAGCGCTGAAGCAGGTGCAGCAGGTGATGGAAGCCGAAGAGGGCAAGCCGATTGTTGAGGACCTGCTGTTCAACAACCTGATCGTGCAGTGACCGGCAAGCCGGCTCTCTCAGGAGCAGCGCAATCCGCACTGTGGCGCGATCCCGTGGGAGCGGCTTTAGCCGCGAAGAATCCAACGCGGTGCATGGCACCGGCTGCGCCGGTATTCGCGGGTAAACCCGCTCCCACAGGAATCGCGCAAACTTCAGATTTTGAGCCGGGTATGCGCGGGTCAGGACGCCAGGCTACGGCGAAACCGCGCCAGCGCCACGGCGAAGAACACCAGGCCGATCACGGCCAGCGCCAGGATGTCCGGCCACACCACCGTCCACCCGGCATCACGGAACAGGATTGCGGCGCCAAGGCTGACGAAGTGAGTCGACGGCGACCCTTGCATCACCCACTGCAACCACTGCGGCATGCTGTCCAGTGGTGTGCTGCCGCCTGACAGCAACAGCATCGGGATGATCACCGGGATCGCCAGCAGGCCGAACTGCGGCGTCGAGCGTGCCAGAGTGGCGAGGAATATCCCTAGTGCGGTACTGGCGAACAGGTACAGCGCGGTCACTGCCAGGAACAGCCCCATCGAGCCGACCAACGGCACGCCAAGCGCACCCTTGACCACAACCACCAGCGAAATCCAGGTGCAGATCACCACCACCAGCGCATTGCTGGCGATTTTCGCCAGCATGATTTCCAGCGCGGTCAGCGGCAGCACCAGCAGGTGGTCGAGGGTGCCGTGCTCGCGTTCGCGCAGCAGCGCGGTGCCGGTGAGGATGATCGCCAGGATGGTGATGTTGTTGACGATCTGGATCACCGCCAGGAACCAGCCACCCTCCAGGTTGGGGTTGAACAGGGCCTTGGCGTTAATTACCACCGGGCTCTGCGTATTGTTGCGCTGGCTGTAGTCGAGCAACTCGCGTTCGAAGATGCGGCCGATGTAGCCAGCCCCCATGAAGGCCTGGCTCATGGCTGTGGCGTCGACATTGATCTGCAGCTCCGGCGAGCGCCCGGCCAGCAGGTCGCTCTGGAAACTCACCGGCACGTTGATCACGAAGGTGTACTGGCCGCTGTCCATGGCCTGGTCCAGGCGCTCTGCGGCCAGCGGAGCGGCGGGCTGGAACTCGGGCGGTTGCAAGGCTTCGCCGAGTTTGCGCGAGAGCAGGCTGTGGTCTTCGTCCACTATCGCGACACTGGCGTTGTGCACGCCGATTACCGAGCCCGCCGCCGGCATGTAGATGGCCACGCTGAAGGCATACAGCAGGAACAACAGCAGTACGCTGTCATGGCGCAGGCTGGTCAGCTCTTTAAGGCCCAGGCGCAGGGTGTGATTCAGGCGCGACATCTCAGGCCTCCTGCTTCTTCAGCATGCCCAGGCTCAGGCCGGTGAACACGGCAAAGAAACTGAGCAGGATCAGGCACTGCGGCCACAGTTCGCGCAGGCCCAGCGCCTTGGTGAAGGTGCCGACCGCAATGTCGAGGAAGTAGCCTGCCGGGAACAGTTGGCCCATCACTGCCGCCGCGCCGTCCAGTGACGAACGTGGCACGATCAGCCCGGAAAACTGGATGGTCGGCAGGCTGGTGATGATCATGGTGCCGAGGATGGCGGCGATCTGGGTGCGGGTGAACGCCGAAATCAGCAGGCCCAGGCTGGTGGTCGCCAGCAGGTAGGCAACGCCGCCGCAGGCCAGGGCCAGCACGCTGCCCTTGAGCGGCACGGCGAATAGCCAGCGGTTCATTGCCACCAGCAGAGCGAGGTTGACCAGGCTCACGACCAGATAGGGCATCTGCTTGCCGAGCAGGAACTCCAGGCGGGTGAGGGGCGTGGCGTAGAAGTTGGTGATGGAGCCGAGCTCTTTCTCGCGGACGATGCCCAGCGCGGTGAGCATGGCCGGGATGAAGGCCAGGATCAGCGCCATCACTCCCGGGCCGATGGCGTTCACGCTGACCACATCCTGGTTGTAGCGAAAACGGGTTTCCAGACGCACCAGGTCCTGGCGCGGCTGCGGCAGGGGGCTGGCCTTGGCCAGTTGCTCGAGGTTGGCCTGGTGCACGGCTTCCACGTAGTTGCGGCTGGTTTCCGCGCGGAACGGCATGCCGCCGTCTAGCCAGGCGGCCACCACCGGTTGGCGACCGGCGTACAGGTCGCGGCCAAAGCCGGGCGGAATTTCCAGCGCCAGTTTGATTTCCGAGCGCTGCAGGCGCTGGTGCATTTCGCGGGTATCACGGATGGGCGCCTGTTCGGCGAAATAGCGTGAACCACGAAAGGCTTCGAGGTAGGCCCGGCTTTGCGGGCTTTGGTCCTGATCGTGCACGGCAAAGGCAAGGTTTTCCACATCCAGGGAAATGCCATAGCCGAAGATCACCATCATGAACATCGCCCCCAGCAGGGCGAAGGCCAGGCGTACCTTGTCGCGCAGCAGCTCCTTGCCCTCACGGCTGGCCACGGTCAGCAGGCGGCGCAGGCTGAAGCCTTGACGCAGCGTCGGTGCCGGCGAGGCTGCCTGCTCCAGTACGGTATTGTCGGTGGCCTGCGGGGCCAGTTCCTGGGCCTGTTCCAGGCAACGTACGAACGCGTCTTCCAGGGTGTCGCCCTGGTACTGATGCTGCAAGGCGTCGGGCGTGTCGCAGGCCAGCACCCGGCCGGCATGCATCAGCGAGATGCGGTCGCAGCGCTGGGCTTCGTTCATGAAGTGGGTGGAGAGGAAAATGGTCACGCCCTGCTCGCGTGACAGCTCCACCAGCAGGCGCCAGAAATCGTCGCGGGCGGCCGGGTCGACGCCGGAGGTGGGTTCGTCGAGGATCAGCACCTCCGGGCGGTGCAGCACCGCCACCGCCAGTGACAGGCGCTGGCGTAGGCCGAGGGGCAGGGCGCCGGACGGCTGGTCGGCGATGGCGCTCAGGTCGAAGCGTTCGATCAGCTCATCGATGCGCTGGGCGGTTTCGGCCTTGGGCAGGTCGAACAGGCGGGCATGCAGGGCCAGGTTCTGCCGGGTGCTGAGCTCGCCATACAGCGAAAAACTCTGCGACATGAAACCGACCCGCTTGCGCGTGGCCAGGTCGCTGGCATCCACCGGGCGGCCGAGCAGGCTGGCGCTGCCCTCGCTGGCCGGCATCAGGCCGGTGAGCACTTTCATGGTGGTGGTCTTGCCACAGCCGTTGGAGCCGAGAAAGCCGAAGATCTCCCCGCGGCCAATGGCGAAACTGACCTTGTTGACCGCAGTGAAGTCACCAAAGCGCAGGGTCAGGTCGTGCGCCTCGATGGCGACCGGGCCGTCCATGGCAGGGCGCGGCGGGATGGTCAGGGGTTGATGGTGTGCCTTGCCCGCGCCCTGGTAGTGGGTGAAGGCGTCGTCCAACTTGCCGCTGCGGGTGACTGCGGCCAGTTCATGGCTGGGGCCTGCCGCCAGCAGGCGGCCGCCGTCGAGCATCAGGCAATGCTCGAACTGCTCGGCTTCTTCCATGTAGGCGGTGGCCACCAGCAGGGTCAGCTGCGGGCGTTGCGCGCGCACCTGCTCGACCAGCTCCCAGAAGCGCCGCCGCGACAGCGGGTCGACACCGGTGGTCGGTTCGTCGAGGATCAGCAGGTCCGGCTCGTGGATCAGTGCGCAGCACAGGCCCAGCTTCTGCTTCATGCCGCCCGACAGCTTGCCGGCCGGGCGCTCGGCAAAGCGCTGCAGGTCAGTGGCCTGCAGCAGGTTGGCCATGCGTTGCTCGCACTCGCGCCGGCCGAGGCCGAACAGGGTGGCGAAAAAGCGGATGTTCTCGCTGATCGACAGTTCCGGGTACAGATTGTTGCCAAGCCCCTGCGGCATGAACGCCACTTTCGGGTACAGCGCCGCGCGATGGCGGCGCTGGCGAATCGAGCCGCCCAGCACCTGCAGCTCGCCCTGTTGCAGGCGCTTGACGCCGGCGATCAGCCCCAGCAGGGTCGATTTGCCAGCCCCGTCAGGGCCGATCAGCGCGCAGCGGGTGCCCGCCGGCAGGCTGAACCCAAGGGGGTGCAGAGCCACCAGGTGGCCATATCGATGGCTGATGCCCTCGGCCAACAGTGCCGGGGCGTTCATTGCAGGTTGGCCGGCCAGTCCACTTCAGCCGTGCGTACATAGCCGGCGCCTGGCATGCCCGGCTTGGCCTGCGGCACGGCGCCCGGGTCGGTCAGGCGCAACTTGACCCGGAACACCAGCTTCTGCCGCTCGTCGCGGGTTTCCACCTGCTTGGGGGTGAACTGGGCCTTGGCCGCGACAAAGGCCACCTTCGCCGGCAGCGCCCGCTCGGGCAGGGCGTCGAGCACGATCCGCGCCTGGTCGCCGACGGTCAGCCGGCCGCTGGTGGAGGCCGGCAGGTACAGGTTCATGTACTGGTCGCTGGGGTCGATCAACATCAGCACACGGCCACCGGCACCCAGCACTTCACCCGGCTCGGCCAGGCGCAGCTGGATGATGCCGTCGATCGGTGCGCGCAGGCTGCTGTCGTCGATTTCGCTGGTGAGTTGCGCCACCTGGGCCTCGGCGGCGCCGATGGCGGCCTTGATCGCCGCCAGCTGGGCGCGGGCGGCGACCACGGCGGCGTTGGCTGTGTCGAAGCGCGCCTGCTGTTGGTCGAGCAATTGCTGGCTGGCGTACTTGCGCTGGAAGATCTCGCGCACGCGCTTGAGCTCCTGGCTGGCCAGCAGCAGTTCGCTCTGGCGCAGCTGCACACTGGCCTGGGCGGCTGCGTAGTTTTCCCGGGCGCGCAGCACTTCAGCTTCGGCCTGGCTGCGTTGGGCTTCCATGGTGCGGGTGTCGATACGCGCCAGCAGCTGGCCGCGAGTGACCTTGTCACCTTCGTCGACCAGCACCTCGGCCAGGCGGCCGGGGATTTTGCTGGCGATCTGCACTTCGGTGGCTTCGAGGCGGCCGTTGCCCATGCTCAGGCCTTCGGGCAACTGGTCGTGGAGCGATTTCCAGTATCCCAGCCCGCCGGCTGCTGCGAGTAGGGCGATCAGCGCGATGGCGAAGATCCTGGGGGCGTATCGGTTCATCGTTCTGCATCCTTGCGGTCATGCACACTGCATCATGGCCTGCGGCCATTGGCGATGTGTTGATATCAATCAAAGGCCCCCACAGTCCCTGTAGGAGCGGCCTTGTGTCGCGAAAGGGCTGCAAAGCAGCCCCGGCAATTCATGGGGTGACGCTGACATCCCGGGGCCGCTGTGCGCCCCATCGCGACACAAGGCCGCTCCTACAGCGGACCGCGCCGGTCAGCAAGATCTGACCTTAGCTGCAGTTTCAACGCAAAGCGACAATCACCGCCCATTGCTCCGGCGTCACCGGCATCACCGACAGGCGGCTGCCCTTCTGCACCAGCGGCAGTTCGGCCAGGCCTGCCTGCTGTTTCAGCCAGCCCAGCTCCAGCACCCGTGGCAGGGTTTGCACATGAGCCACATCCACCGCGCTCCACGGGTTCTTGTCGACCGTGGCCTTGGCATCGTAGTAGTGGCTTTGCGGGTCCAGCGCGGTCGGGTCCGGGTAGGCAGCGCGGGTGATCCTGGCGATGCCGGCGATGCCCGGCTGCGGGCAGCTGGAGTGGTAGAAAAAGAACTCGTCGCCAACGCACATGGCCCGCAGGAAATTACGCGCCTGGTAGTTGCGCACGCCGTCCCAGCGCGCTTCGCCGAGGCGGCCGAGGGCTTCGATGGAGAGCTCGTCAGGCTCGGATTTCATCAGCCAGTAGGCCATGGGTGCTGCTCCTGAAAAGGTTTGAAATAACCTGTTGCACGAAACCGACAGCCGGTTGGCGTCAAGGTTTGCGTGCCGACGCAGGTTGTCGGAAAATGCGCCCCGTTTAAAGCGCGATGCTCCGGTGGTTCCCAGAAAACCGCCGAGCCTGAACAGTTTGCTTGGGGGGCAATCTTCGATGAATCAACGTAAAAAGCCGGATCTGCTGTGGATTCTGGTGTTCATTTTTGGCCTGGGTGTGGTCACTACCGGTTATGCGCAAGGGTTCTGGGAGCGCAAGCTGGACAACGCCTATCAGATGCCGGTCGACGCCAGCCAGCCACAACGTTGATGCCCACGCCGGCGCCGCTCAACGCGGCGCCAGGTACCAGCCACGGTCCGAGACCGTCCCCTGCAGCGGCACATCCCAACTGGCCTGAGCCAGCCGCTCGACCTTCTGGCATTCATGTGCCAGCCCCAACAGCAACGGCTTTTTCCAGGTCTGGCGACGCGCCTGGTAGGCCAGGCTGCGATCATAGAAACCACCGCCCATTCCCAGCCGCCCTCCTACTTCGTCGAAGCCGACCAGCGGTAGCAGGATCAGGTCCAATGCCCAGATCGGCCGCTGGCGCTTGCGGTCGGTAACGGGTTCCGGAATGCGAAAGCGGTTGGGCTTGAGCTTTTCACCGTGCTCGAAGCGCTGGAACACCATGCGCGTGCGCGGCCAGGCGTGCAACACCGGCAGGTAGGTGCGCTTGCCGCGGCGCTGGGCTTCGCGCAGCAGCAGGTATGGGTCGATTTCACCGTCGTTGGGCAGGTACAGGGCAATGTGCCGGGCGCGGCGGAACAGCGGGTGCTGCGCCAGCTGGCGATACAGCCCAAGGGCGGCCTGGCGTTGCTGGGCAGGGGTAAGGGCGCGGCGGGCATTGCGAAGCAGGCGACGAAGCTGGGGGCGGGTGAGCTGCGCGGTGTCGGTCATGGCACGGGCGATCCCAGGTGTGCTGGCCGAGCGCTCGGCCAAAACGAATTGCCCGCCGGAGGGGGCGGGCAAGAGAATTCAGGCTCCCCGATAAGACCGCTATCGGTGTAGCCCTTGAACCCGAAAGTTCAAGGTGGAGATTGCAGGGGGCGTTAAGGCTTTCCGTCGGGCGGACATGCACACCGGCCCCAGCGTGCAACCCCCGTGGTTGTGCGTATCGGCTCAGGGACATAACCGACTGGCGCATCCCCCAGGGAGTGGCGCCAGTATACCAATCTCAGCCGATTTTGGTATCCGCGTCGTCGGACAGTGCCTGGTCGACCCGTTCCAGCAGGTCGCGCACCTGTTCGCGGGTGGTGCCGCCGGCCGGGGCATCGTTGCGGTCTTCCTGGCGGTGCAGCATTTCGTGGGTGATGTTCAACGCTGCCATGACCGCAATGCGGTCGGCGCCGATCACCTTGCCGCTGCTGCGGATCTCGCGCATCTTGCCGTCCAGGTAGCGCGCGGCGCTGACCAGGTTGTTGCGCTCTTCCGGCGGGCAGATGATCGAATATTCCTTGTCGAGGATCTGCACGGTGACGCTATTGCTTGAACTCATGAGTCTTGCTCCAGAGCCTTGAGGCGTAAAATCATCGACTCGACCTTGCGCTTGGCGATCTCGTTCTTTTCGATGAGGTGGGCGCGCTCTTCGCGCCAGGATTTTTCCTGAGCTACTAGGAGTGCATTTTGCCGTTTTAGTTGCTCGACACGTTCGATCAGCAGCTCGAATCGGCTCATCAGTGCCTGCAGGTCGTTCTCTTGCGTGGGTTGCACTCGATTCGCTCCGTCGTTGAGTCACCTGGCGATGATGCCTCTCCCTGGGCGGCGACGGCCAGTGCCGATGGTCTTGGCGCGCCTGCCGGTGCTAGGATACAAGGTCTCCATTCTAGTCATTGCGCCGTCTGGCGCCTAGCTGCCCATGCCCAATACCCAATCGCCCTACATCGCCTTCGCCATGCTGCTGTCCAGCAATGGCCATCCTGTCACCCCGGCCGAACTGCACGGCCTGCTGATCGGCCGCAGCTGCGCCGGTGCCGGCTTCGACGCCGACGGCTGGCTGGCCGATGCGGCCCAGCTGCTGGAAACCGAGCCCGGTGACTCCGTTCGCAACGCCCTGGTCGGCCTGCAGGAAATGGTCAAGGGCGAACTCACCAGCGACGACATGGCGATCGTCCTGCTGCTGCCTTCCGACGCCGCCGCCCTGAGCGACCGCGCCACCGCGCTGGGCCAGTGGTGCCAAGGCTTCATTACCGGTTTTGGCCTGAATGCCGGTGGCAAGGACCTGTCCGACGAGGCCAAGGAAGTGCTGCAGGACCTGGTGGCCATTTCCCAGGTTCAGGAAGCCCTCGAGGAGTCCGAGGATGGCGAGAGCGACTACATGGAAGTCATGGAATACCTGCGCGTGGCGCCATTGCTGCTGTTCTCCGAGCTGGCCAAGCCGGCCGCCCCTGCACCCAAGCCATCGCTGCACTGATCAACCGGGGGTAGTCTGCCCATGAGCCACATTCCCAAGGCCGAGTATGCCCGTCGGCGCAAGGCGCTGATGGCGCAGATGGTACCCAACAGCATCGCCATCCTGCCCGCTGCCGCGGTTGCCATCCGCAACCGCGACGTCGAGCACGTCTACCGCCAGGACAGCGACTTCCAGTACCTCAGTGGTTTCCCCGAGCCGGAAGCGGTGATTGCGCTGATCCCCGGGCGCGAGCATGGCGAATACGTGCTGTTCTGCCGTGAACGCAACCCCGAGCGCGAGCTGTGGGATGGCCTGCGGGCCGGCCAGGAAGGTGCGGTGCGCGATTTCGGCGCAGACGATGCCTTCCCCATCACCGACATCGACGAGATCCTGCCGGGCCTGATCGAAGGCCGTGAGCGGGTGTACAGCGCCATGGGCAGCAACCCCGAGTTCGATCGCCGGCTGATGGACTGGATCAACGTGATCCGCTCCAAGGCCCGCCTGGGCGCCCAGCCGCCGAACGAGTTCGTTGCGCTGGATCATCTGCTGCACGACATGCGCCTGTATAAATCGGCGGCGGAAGTGAAGGTAATGCGCGCTGCCGCAGATATCTCGGCGCGGGCCCACGTGCGGGCCATGCAGGCCTGCCGGGCCGGGCTGCACGAATACAGCCTGGAAGCCGAGCTGGACTACGAATTCCGCAAGGGTGGGGCGAAGATGCCGGCCTACGGTTCTATCGTCGCGGCCGGGCGCAATGGCTGCATCCTGCACTATCAGCAGAACGACGCCCCGCTGAAGGATGGCGACTTGGTGCTGATCGATGCCGGTTGCGAGATCGACTGCTACGCCAGCGACATCACCCGTACCTTCCCGGTCAGCGGGCGCTTTTCGCCGGAGCAAAAGGCCATCTACGAGCTGGTGCTCAAGGCTCAGGCCGCAGCGTTTGCCGAAATCGCCCCCGGCAAGCACTGGAACCATGCCCATGAGGCCACCGTGCGGGTCATCACCGAGGGCCTGGTGGAACTGGGCCTGCTGAAGGGCGAGGTGCAGGCGCTGATCGACAGCGAGGCCTATCGTGCCTTCTACATGCACCGCGCCGGGCACTGGTTGGGCATGGATGTACACGATGTGGGCGAGTACAAGGTGGGTGGCGAGTGGCGGGTGCTTGAACCCGGCATGGCGCTTACCGTCGAACCGGGCATCTACATAGGCGCCGACAATCAGGCCGTGGCGAAGAAATGGCGCGGCATTGGTGTAAGGATCGAGGACGACGTGGTAGTGACCAGGCAAGGCTGTGAAATCCTGACTTCGGGCGTGCCGCGCACGGTCGCCGAGATCGAGGCGTTGATGCAGGCCGCCCGCAAGGACGCGGCATGAACCGGGTAAACCTGGCGATCATCGGCGGCGGCCTGGTGGGCGCGAGCCTGGCCCTGGCGCTACAGGCGGGGGCCAAGGCGCGGGGCTGGAAGATTCTGCTGATCGAGCCGTTCGCCCCGGGTGACAGCTTTCAACCCAGCTACGATGCGCGTTCGTCGGCACTGTCGTTCGGTACCCGGCAGATCTACCAGCAGCTGGGCCTGTGGCAGGCCATCGAGCACCGCGCGGAGCCGATTCGGCAAATTCATGTGTCCGACCGCGGCCGCTTCGGCGCCACCCGCCTGGATGCCCAGGAAGAGGGCTTACCGGCGCTGGGCTACGTGGTGGAAAACGCCTGGTTGGGCCAGTGCCTGTGGCAAGGGCTGGACAGCGAGGTGGTGAGCTGGCGCTGCCCGGCGGAAGTGACCGCGATGCAGGCCATCGAAGGTGGCTACCGTTTGCAACTGAACGACGACACCCAGTTGGAGTGCGACCTGGCGGTACTGGCCGACGGTGGCCGCTCCGGCCTGCGCGAACAGCTGGGCATCCACGTACGCCACACGCCCTATCAACAGAGCGCGTTGATCGCCAATATCACCCCGGGCGAGGCCCACGGCGGCCAGGCTTTCGAGCGTTTCACCGAAGCAGGCCCCATGGCCCTGTTGCCGCTGCCGGATAACCGCTGTGCGCTGGTCTGGACCCGCCAGGGCATGGACGCGCGGCGCCTGGCCGACATCGATGAGCGCAATTTCCTACGCGAGCTGCAGGGTGTGTTCGGCTATCGTCTGGGCGCCTTGCGTCAGGTCGGCGCGCGGCACCTCTACCCACTGTCGCTGATCGAGGCCCAGGAGCAGGTGCGGCCGCATCTGGTGGTGCTGGGCAACGCCGCGCACAGCCTGCACCCCATTGCCGGCCAGGGCTTCAACCTGTCGCTTCGTGACGTGCAGGCGCTGGCCGAGGCACTGCTGGCCGGCCCGCAGCAGCCTGGCGACCTGACCACGTTGCAGGCCTACCACCAGCGCCAGCGCATGGACCAGGCCATGACCATCGGTTTTTCCGACCAGGTCACCCGCCTGTTCGGCAGCAGCCAGCCGTTGCTGGCCGCCGGGCGCAACCTTGGCCTGCTCGGGCTGGACCTGTTGCCACCGGCGAAGAGCTGGTTCGCCAGGCAGGCCATGGGCCTTGGTACCCGCCCCGACCCGCGGGGGCAGGCATGAGCGACGACGCGCGCCGGCTGGCGCGCCGGGCACGCCTGTTGCGCTGGCGGTTGAACCTGTACCCGCCGTATCTGGGGGCCGGTATCCGCGTGCAGCACATCAGCCCGGACCTGCGCAGCGCCAAGGTGGCGATGAAGCTGACCCGCTGGAACCGCAACTATGTCGGTACTCAGTTTGGCGGCAGCCTGTATTCGATGGTCGACCCTTTCTACATGCTGTTGCTGATCGAGCAGCTGGGGCGTGACTACATCGTCTGGGACAAGGCAGCCAGCATCGATTTCATTGCGCCGGGCAAAGGCCCGGTGTATGCCGAACTCCACGTCGATGACGCGCTGCTGGAAGACATCCGCCAGCAGACCGCCACCGGCAAGAAATGCCTGCCACGTTTGCAGGTCGACATCCGCGACGGCACCGGCGAGCTGGTGGCGCGGGTCGATAAAACCCTATATGTGCGGCTCAAGCCGCAAGCGAGGCTGGCGTAAGGCATGGAAATGCGCGCAGATCTGTTGATTGTCGGTGCCGGTATGGTCGGCAGCGCCTTGGCTCTGGCGTTGCGCCACAGTGGCCTGCAAATCCTCTTGCTCGACGGCGGCCCGCTGACGGTCAAGCCGTTCGATGTCCAGGCCCCGTTCGAGCCGCGTGTCAGCGCGCTGTCGGCGGCCAGCCAGCGCATTCTGGAGCGCCTTGGCGCCTGGGATGGCATTGCCCGGCGGCGTGCCACGCCATACTCGGACATGCATGTGTGGGATGGCAGCGGCACCGGGCAGATTCACTTTTCGGCTGCCAGCGTGCACGCCCAGACGCTCGGCCATATCGTCGAGAACCGGGTGGTGCAGGACGGCCTGCTGGAGCGCCTGCATGACAGCGACATCGGCCTGTTGGCGAATGCGCGGCTGGAGCAGCTACGCCGTTCTGGCGATGAATGGCTACTGACCCTGGCAGATGGCCGGCAACTGCGCGCGCCGCTGGTGATCGCGGCCGATGGCGCCAACTCGGCAGTGCGGCGCCTGGCCGGTTGCGAAACCCGCGAGTGGGATTACCTGCACCATGCCATCGTCACCAGCGTGCGTTGCAGTGCCGGGCACCAGGCCACGGCCTGGCAGCGCTTCACCGATGAAGGGCCATTGGCGTTCCTGCCGTTGACCCGCGATGGCCAGCAGGACTGGTGCTCGATCGTGTGGTCGACCACGCCGGAGCATGCCGAGCAATTGATGGCGCTGGATGAAGCTGCCTTCCTGAAGGCCCTTGAGCGGGCTTTCGAGGGGCGCCTGGGTAATGTGCTGCAAGCCGACCCTAGAGTGTGCGTGCCGCTGCGTCAGCGCCACGCCAAGCGCTATGTGGATGAAGGCCTGGCATTGATCGGCGATGCCGCGCACACCATTCACCCGCTGGCCGGGCAGGGCGTCAATCTGGGCTTCCTGGATGCAGCGGTGCTGGCCGAGGTGCTGGTCAATGCCTGCGAGCGTGGCGAGCGGCTGGCTGATGTGAAGGTGCTGAGCCGTTACGAGCGGCGGCGCATGCCGCACAACCTGGCGCTGATGGCGGCGATGGAAGGGTTTGAGCGGTTGTTCCAGGCCAACCCGTTGCCGTTGCGCTGGTTGCGTAACAGCGGGTTGAAGCTGGTGGAGCAGATGCCGGAGGCCAAAGCGATGTTCGTGCGACAGGCGCTGGGTTTGAGCGGCGACCTGCCGGATCTGGCCAAGGCATGAGATTGCTGGAGTCTGTGGGAGCGGGCATGCCCGCGAAACAGGCAGCGCGGTGAATGGCACCGGCTTTGCCGGTGTTCGCGGGCTTGCCCGCTCCCACAGGAGCCTTGCAACTGTTATCCCTCTGCAACATCCGGTAACGGCTATGTAGATGAGTCGGAAAATGGGATTCACTACCATTTGCGCCTCTCATACGATCCGAGGAGTGCTTTCCATGTTGCCACGCAAGCCCCTACTGGCCGCCCTGGCCCTGACCCTGTTCGGCGGCGCCGCCCAGGCAGCGGACGAAGTGGTGGTGTACTCCTCGCGCATCGACGAGCTGATCAAGCCGGTTTTCGATGCCTATACCGCCAAGACCGGGGTCAAGATCAAGTTCATCACCGACAAGGAAGCCCCGCTGATGCAGCGCATCAAGGCCGAGGGCGAAAATGGCGTGGCCGACCTGCTGCTGACCGTCGATGCCGGCAACCTGTGGCAGGCCGAGCAGATGGGCATCCTGCAGCCGATCAAGTCCGACATCATCGACCAGAACATCCCACCGCAGTACCGCGCCTCGTCCCACGACTGGACCGGCCTGAGCCTGCGCGCCCGCACCATCATCTACTCCACCGAGCGGGTCAAGCCGCAGGAGCTGAGCACCTACGAAGCCCTGGCCGACAAGCAGTGGGAAGGCCGCCTGTGCCTGCGCACGGCGAAGAAGGTGTACAACCAGTCGCTGACCGCCACCCTGATCGAGACCCACGGCGAGGCGAAGACCGAGCAAATCGTCAAAGGCTGGGTCAACAACCTGTCCACCGATGTGTTCTCCGACGACAACGCCGTGATCCAGGCCATCGAGGCCGGCCAGTGTGACGTGGGTGTGGTCAACACCTACTACTACGGCCGCCTGCACAACCAGAACCCGAAACTGCCGGTGAAGATCTTCTGGCCCAACCAGGGTGACCGTGGCGTGCACGTGAACCTGTCGGGCATCGGCCTGACCAAGCACGCGCCACACCCGGAGGCAGCGAAGAAGCTGGTGGAATGGATGACCGGTGAAGAGGCGCAGAAGCTGTTCGCCGACATCAACCAGGAGTTCCCGGCCAACCCGAAGGTCAAGCCATCGGAAGAAGTGGCGGCGTGGGGCAGCTTCAAGGCTGACAGCATTCCGGTGGAAATCGCTGGCAAGCGCCAGGCTGAAGCGATTCGCTTGATGGATCGGGCTGGCTGGAACTAAGCGCCAGGCTTTATCCTTCCGGGGCCTGCAAGGGCCTCTTCGCGGGTGAACCCGCTCCCACAGGAATATCACTGCCCCCAAGGGCGGCGCCGAACCCTGTGGGAGCGGGTTCACCCGTGAACGACCGCGCAGCGGTCGCCATCGCACTCGAGACTTCAGCCTTGCCCCACACCCCCCAACGCCGCTGGTACCTCCCGGTCATCCTGGTCGCCGCCCTGGTGCTCCTGCCCCTGAGCGTTCTGCTGTTGTCCTGGCAGTCGATTGACATGCAGATCTGGTCGCACCTGCTCGATACCCAGATGACTCGCCTGCTGGGCAATACCCTGACGCTGGTGGTGGGTGTGGGCATCGGCGTCACCGTGCTGGGCGTCAGCCTGGCCTGGCTGACCAGCCTCTGCGAGTTCCCTGGCCGACGCTGGCTGGATTGGGCGCTGATGCTACCGTTCGCCATCCCGGCCTATGTGCTGGCGTTCGTCTTCGTCGGCCTGCTGGACTTCGCCGGCCCGGTGCAGAGCGCCCTGCGCGAGGTGTTCGGGCCGATGCGCCTGCCGCGGGTGCGTTCCACTGGCGGGGTGATCGTCGTCCTGGTGCTGGTGTTCTACCCCTATGTCTACCTGCTGGCGCGTACTGCATTCCTTGCCCAGGGCAAGGGGCTGATGGAGGCGGCGCGGGTGCTGGGGCTGTCCCCGCTGCAAGCGTTCTGGCGTGTGGCCCTGCCAATGGCACGGCCGGCGATCGGCGCCGGTATCGCCCTGGCCCTGATGGAAACTCTGGCCGACTTTGGCGCGGTGGCAGTTTTCAACTTCGACACCTTCACGACAGCCATCTACAAGACCTGGTACGGCTTCTTCAGCCTGTCCAGCGCGGCCCAGCTGGCCAGCCTGTTGCTGCTGGCAGTAATGCTGGTGCTTTATGGCGAGCGCCGTGCCAGGGGCGCCAGCCGCAGCGGCAACGAGCGGCCGCGCGGGCAGGCGCTGTACCACCTGCGCGGGTTCAAGGCGTTGCTGGCCAGTGGCTGGTGCCTGCTGGTGTTCGCCTGCGCCTTCGTCATCCCGCTGCTGCAACTGCTGGCGTGGTTCTGGCAGCGCGGCCGGCATGACCTGGACGAGCGCTATGTCGGCCTGGTGCTGCACACCCTGTACCTGGGCGGCATGGCGGCGCTGGTCACGGTGTGCGTGGCGTTGCTGCTGGCCTTTGCCCGGCGCCAGGCGCCGACGGGTGGTATCCGCGCCGGGGTAGGCCTGGCCAACCTGGGCTATGCCTTGCCCGGCTCGGTGCTGGCGGTGTCGATCATGCTGGCCTTCAGTTACCTCGACAACCACCTGGTCATCCCGCTGTCCAGCTGGCTGGGCGGTGCCGGCAAGCCGCTGCTGCTGGGCAGCCTGGCTGCCTTGCTGCTGGCCTACCTGGTGCGCTTCATCGCGGTGGCCTACGGGCCGCTGGAGAGCAGCCTGGAGCGCATCCGCCCATCACTGCCCGAGGCATCCCGCAGCCTGGGCGTCGGCGGCGCGAGATTGTTTTTCAAGGTGTATCTGCCACTGCTGGTACCTGGCGCGCTCAGCGCCGCCCTGCTGGTGTTCGTCGACGTGCTCAAAGAAATGCCGGCCACCTTGCTGATGCGCCCGTTCGGCTGGGACACCTTGGCGGTACGTGTGTTCGAGATGACCAGCGAGGGGGAGTGGGCGCGTGCATCGCTGCCGGCACTGACCCTGGTGCTGGTGGGCCTGCTGCCGGTCATCGGCCTGATCCGCCGTTCGGCACGTCGACCCGGTCACAGTCACTGAGGGTGTCAGCCCGCGCCCTTGCGGCTACAATGCGCGGCACTCGCGCGGCGGGTCCTACACAAGAAGAGCTGACGACCCAACGTCATCGACCGCCGCCGCTTCGCCACGCCCGGAAGGAGAAACCCATGGGACAGCGCACGCTTTTGTACGACTTGCACCTGGCGCTGGGCGCCAAGACGGTCGATTTCGGTGGCTGGGACATGCCACTGCACTATGGCTCGCAGGTCGAGGAGCACCATCAGGTGCGCAGCGATTGCGGGGTGTTCGATGTGTCCCACATGACTGTGATCGATGTCGACGGCAGCGACGCCACTGCCTGGTTGCAGCGCCTGCTGGCCAACGATGTGGCCCGTCTCGACGATATCGGCAAGGCGCTGTATAGCCCGTTGCTGCAGGAGCAGGGCAAGGTCATCGACGACCTGATTGTCTACCGCACCGAAACCGGCTACCGCCTGGTCACCAACGCGGCTACCCGGGCCAAGGTACTCGATTGGCTGGCCGCACAGCGTGCCGGTTATGCCGTGGACTTCCGGGTCCGTCCCGACCTGGCCATTCTCGCCATCCAGGGCCCGCATGCACGCGAAAAGGTCGCCGCCCTGCTCAGCCCCGCGCGCGCCGCGCTGATTCGCGAACTGCGCCCATTCGAGGGCATGGCCGAAGGCGACTGGTTCATTGCCCGCACCGGGTATACCGGTGAAGACGGCCTGGAGATCATCCTTCCTGGCGAGCAGGCCGTGGCCTTCTTCAACGACCTGGTCGGCGCCGGTATTGCCCCAAGCGGCCTTGGCGCCCGCGACACCCTGCGCCTGGAAGCCGGCATGAACCTGTACGGCCAGGACATCGACGAAGCACACACACCACTCACTTCCAACCTGGGCTGGAGCATCGCCTGGGAGCCCGCCGAGCGCGACTTCATCGGCCGCGCCGGCCTGCTGAAGGAAATCGAACAAGGTGTACAGAAAAAACTGGTCGGCCTGGTGCTGGAAGAGCGTGGCGTGCTGCGTGCCCACCAGGTGGTGCGTGTAGCCGGGATTGGCGAAGGAGAGATCACCAGTGGTAGTTTCTCGCCTACGCTGAGCAAGTCCATCGCCCTTGCCCGCGTGCCCATGGCCACTGGCGACCGGGCCGAGGTGGAAATCCGCGGCAAGTGGTACCCGGTGCGGGTGGTCAAACCGACCTTCGTGCGCCACGGCAAGATCCTGATCTGAACAATTTTCAACCGGCGGGCGTACCGCTGAGCCAATCGAGGAATTCAAGACATGAGCAATATCCCCGCCGACCTGCGTTTTGCCGAAAGCCACGAGTGGGCTCGCCTGGAAGCTGACGGCACCGTGACCGTAGGTATCAGCGACCACGCCCAGGAAGCCCTGGGTGACGTGGTGTTCGTCGAGCTGGCCGAAGTCGGCAAGGTGTTTGGGGCTGGCGACGCTGCCGGTGTGGTCGAGTCGGTCAAGGCCGCTTCGGACATCTATGCTCCGGTCTCTGGCGAAGTGATCGCGGTCAACGAAGAGCTGGCTGACAGCCCTGAGCTGCTCAACGAGCAGCCTTACGAGTCGTGGATCTTCAAGCTCAAGCCAAGCAACCCGGCCGAGCTGGACAAGCTGCTGGATGCTGCTGGCTACAAGGCTGCCATCGGCGAGTAATACCGCGTCGGCCTCTTCGCGGCTAAAGCCGCTCCCACAGGTACTGCACAGCGTCTGATATCTGTGCGGTCCCTGTGGGAGCGGCTTTAGCCGCGAAGAGGCCGGGCCTGCAAGCAACTTTCCCCGCACAATCGGCAATCCCTTCCTAGACTTGTAAGTCTCCATGAGAGCTGTTTCAGGAAGAGAGCGTCGTCATGTCCCAGTCGCCATCCCTGCATCAACTGCAAGAGCTCAACCCTTTCCTGCGTCGCCACCTGGGCCCGGATGCCACGGAGCAGCAGGCCATGCTCAATGCGCTGGGTGTCGCCAGCCGCAGTGAGCTGATCGAGCAGACCGTACCGCCAGACATCCGCCTCAATCGCCCCCTCGACCTGCCGCCGGCACTGGACGAACAGGCCGCCCTGGCCAAGCTCGCCGGTTACGCCGGGCAGAATCAGGTCTGGACCAGCCTGATCGGCATGGGCTACCACGGCACCATCACCCCCACGGTCATCCTGCGCAACGTGCTGGAGAACCCGGGCTGGTATACCGCCTATACGCCCTATCAACCCGAGATTGCCCAAGGCCGGCTGGAGGCGCTGCTGAACTTCCAGCAGATGGTCATCGACCTCACCGGGTTGGCCCTGGCCAATGCCTCGCTGCTCGACGAAGCCACTGCCGCCGCCGAGGCCATGGCCCTGGCCAAGCGGGTGGCGCGCAACAAGAGCAATGCCTTCTTCGCCGACGAGCACTGTCACCCGCAGACCCTGTCGGTACTCAAGACCCGTGCCGAGGGCTTTGGCTTCGAGCTGATCGTCGACTCTGTGGATAACCTTGGCAAACACGCGGTTTTCGGGGCCTTGCTGCAGTACCCGGATACTCATGGCGAGGTGCGCGACCTGCGTCCGCTGATCGATCATCTGCACAGCCAGCATGCCCTGGCCTGCGTAGCCGCAGACCTGCTCAGCCTGGTGCTGCTGGCACCACCAGGGGAGCTGGGCGCCGATGTGGTGCTGGGCTCGACCCAGCGTTTTGGCGTACCGATGGGCTATGGCGGCCCCCACGCGGCCTATTTCGCTTGCCGCGATGACTACAAGCGAGCCATGCCGGGGCGCATCATCGGCGTGTCGCGCGATGCCCGTGGCAATACCGCGCTGCGCATGGCGCTGCAAACCCGCGAGCAGCATATCCGCCGCGAGAAGGCCAACTCCAACATTTGCACGGCCCAGGTGCTGCTAGCCAACATCGCCGGCTTCTACGCGGTGTACCACGGCCCGGAAGGCCTGCAGCGCATTGCCCAGCGCGTGCACCGGCTGACCTTCATCCTCGCCGCCGGCCTCGAAGCCAAGGGTATCAAGCGCTTCAATCAGCACTTCTTCGACACCCTCACCCTGGATGTCGGCGGTGCCCAGGCGGCCATCATCGAAAGCGCCGAAGCCGCGCAGATCAACTTGCGCATCCTCGGCCGCGGGCACCTGGGCGTGAGCCTGGACGAGACCTGCTCGGAGCACACGGTGCTGCGACTGTTCGACATCTTCCTGGGGGTGGACCATGGCCTCGACATCGCCACACTCGATCAGCTGGCCCTGCCCGAAGGCATCCCCGCCAGCCTGGTGCGGCGCACGCCGTTCCTCGCCCACCCGGTGTTCAACCTGCACCACAGCGAAACCGAGATGCTGCGCTACCTCAAGCAGCTGGAGAACAAGGACCTGGCGCTGAACCAGTCGATGATCCCGCTGGGTTCGTGCACCATGAAGCTCAACGCCACCAGCGAGATGATCCCCATTACCTGGCCTGGCTTTGCCCAACTGCACCCGTTTGCCCCGGCGGCCCAGGCCACCGGCTACAAGGCAATGATCGACGAGCTGGAAAGCTGGCTGTGCGCCATTACCGGTTTCGATGCCATCTGCATGCAGCCCAACTCCGGCGCCCAAGGCGAGTACGCCGGCCTGATGGCCATTACCCGCTACCACCGCAGCCGCCATCAGCCGCAACGTACGCTGTGCCTGATCCCGTCGTCGGCCCACGGCACCAACCCGGCGTCGGCGCAAATGGCCGGCATGGAGGTGGTGATCGTCGATTGCGACGACGATGGCAACGTCGACCTGGCCGACCTCAAAGCCAAGGCCCACACGGCCGGGGAGCGGTTGTCGTGCCTGATGATCACTTACCCGTCGACCCATGGTGTGTACGAAGAGGGAATTCGCGAAATCTGCGAGGTGGTCCACCAGCACGGAGGCCAGGTTTACATGGACGGCGCCAACCTCAATGCCCAGGTGGGCCTGGCACGGCCGGCGGATATCGGCGCCGACGTTTCACACATGAACCTGCACAAGACCTTCTGCATCCCCCACGGTGGTGGTGGCCCGGGTATGGGCCCGATCGGCATTCGCGCGCACCTCAAGCCGTTCGTCGCCAGCCACCCGGTGGTGCCGATACCCGGCCTGGACCCGAACAACAGCGCAGTCAGCGCCGCGCCCTGGGGCAGTGCGAGCATCCTGCCGATCAGCTGGATGTACATAGCCATGATGGGGCCGCAGCTGGCAGATGCCAGCGAGGTGGCGATCCTCTCGGCCAATTACCTGGCCAGCCAGCTGGGTGGCGCTTTCCCGGTGCTCTACCGCGGGCGCAACCAGCGGGTGGCGCATGAGTGCATCCTCGACCTGCGGCCGCTGAAGGCGCTGACCGGCATCAGCGAAGAGGACGTGGCCAAGCGCCTGATGGACTATGGCTTCCACGCGCCGACCATGTCGTTCCCGGTGCCGGGCACGTTGATGGTCGAGCCGACCGAGAGTGAGTCGAAGGCCGAACTGGACCGTTTCGTCGAGGCGATGCTGGCGATTCGGACGGAAATTGGCGAAGTGCAGGAGGGCAACTGGCCGGCGGAGAACAACCCGCTCAAGCATGCGCCGCATACCCTGGCCGATGTGCTGGCGGTGTGGGACAGGCCTTACAGCCTGGAGCAGGCGGTGGCGCCCAGTGCTCACGTGCGCCAGCACAAGTACTGGCCAGCGGTGAACCGGGTCGACAACGTGTATGGGGACAGGAATCTGTTCTGTGCTTGTGTGCCGGTGGAGGCTTATCGCTAATTGTGGTTGCCTGTGCCGGCCTCTTCGCGGGTAAACCCGCTCCCACAGGGCTTCTGCAAGTTTTGAATACTGTGCAGTACCTGTGGGAGCGGGTTCACCCGCGAAGCAGGCGACGCTGTTATTCGGCTACTGCATTCTTGGCCAGGATGGCATTGGCCAGTTCCATGTCGGAAGCCTGCATCCCCGGGTTCTGCGCGCGGGCCTGGCGAATCGCCGCTTCAAGGAACGGGCCGCGGATCGCGCCTTCGCTGGCCACGAAGCTGCCAGCGTCATCCTGCGCCGCCATCACCAGCTTGTGATCCCCGGAAGTCAGGTAGCTCGATGCCGTGGTAGCACCGGTAGTCATCACGTTACGCCAGAAGGTATCGGCCATGGCCGAGCCGATAGGCAGCGAAAGCAAGGCAGCGGCAGCGATGGCGGTTTTGAAACGCATGTTGAAACACCTCGAAGGGTGAGGGTTGAAGATGCGCGGTTTGATCCTGCCACGGGGGTGCAAGTTCCTTGAATACAAAGGATTTTTGCTCAGGAACAGGCCCGTAGCACTTCCTCTTGGCGGGTCTGCCCGCAGGCTACCTTGGCTTCACCGCAGCGGCGCAGATCGAGCAATCCATCGGCCACGGCCTGACGCCGCAAACTGGCCAGGTCGCTGCCCGGGCCTATCAGGGCTCGCAGGCTGTCGCTGGGCACCAGCAGCTCGAACAACCCTGTGCGGCCATGGAACCCGGTGCCACGACAGGTACGGCACGGCTGGCCTTCGGGCAGCGCTGCACCACCCCGGCAATCCGCGCACAGCGTGCGAACCAACCGCTGGGCCATGACCCCCACCAGCGTTGCCTTGATCAGGTAGTCGGCCACACCCAGCTCCTGCAGGCGGGTGATCGCGCCACAGGCGTCGTTGGTGTGCAGGGTCGACAGCACCAGGTGCCCGGTCAGGGCTGCCTGCACCGCCACCAGGGCGGTCTCGCGGTCACGGATTTCACCGATCATGATGATGTCCGGATCCTGGCGCAGCATGGCCCGCACACCGTTGGCGAAACCCAGGTCCAGCGCAGGCTGCACCTGCAGTTGGTTGAAGGCGGGATCCAGGCGCTCGATCGGGTCTTCGATGGTGCACAGGTTGACCTGCGGCGTGGCCAGCAGCTTGAGGCTGGCGTACAGCGTGCTGGTCTTGCCGGACCCGGTGGGGCCGGTGACCAGGATGATGCCCTGGCGCTGGCGCAGCAGGCTTTGCCACTGTTCCAGTTGCGCCCCATCCAGGCCGAGCCGGTCGAAGCCTTCTTGCAACTGTTGCGGGTCGAACAGGCGCAGCACCAGCTTTTCGCCGAACGGGGTCGGCAGAGTCGACAGCCGCAATTCTACCTCGCCACCGCCAGGCAGGCGGCTTTGCAGCCGGCCATCCTGCGGCCGGCGCTTTTCCGCGACGTCCATGCGCCCCAGGTGTTTCAGGCGGCTGACCAGCGCCAGGGTCACTCCGGCGGGGAAGGCATAGACGTTGTGCAGCAGGCCGTCGATGCGGTAGCGCAACTGGCCCTGCTCGCGGCGTGGTTCCAGGTGGATATCGCTGGCGCGTTGCTCGATGGCGTACTGCAGCAGCCAGTCGACGATATGCACGATGTGCGCGTCGTCCGCACTGGCCTCGGCCTGGCGCTTGCCCAGTTCCAGCAGCTGTTCGAGTTCACCCAGGCTTGCTGACTGCTGGTGTTGCGCGCCCTTTACCGATTGGGCCAGGCGATGGAACGACTGCCCTGCCTGGCGAACCTGCTGCGGGTTGGCCAGCACGCGACGGACCGGCCGGCCAAGGCTGCGGGTGAGGTCGGCCAGCCAGTCGTCCTGGTAGGGTTGGGCGCTGGCGACGGTGACGCTGGAGGCGTCGGCGGCAACGATGAGGATGCCATGGCGCTGGGCGAATGCAGGGGATATCAGGCCGGTGACCTGGGGCAGGTCCAGTTGCAGCGGGTCGATGCGCAGGTAGGGCTGGCCGACCTTGTTGGCCAGCCATTGGCAGAGGCGGTCCAGGTCCAGGGGCTGGCCAGGGTGTCGGCGGTCTTCCAGGGCGCAGGCGGCGATCTGTTCCAGCGGGTGAGCGGTGGGGTGAGTGGCGGCGTGCTCGAGTACCTGAAGGGTGTCGTTGGCGTGTAGATGCTGGTCGGCGAGCAGGGCCTGGAGCACGCGCTTGAGGTCGAGTGCCGGGTTGTCGGAGGTGTGCATGGTTGGCGTCCGTGCCTGACAGGGGAGTGCTGATCAAGGCTAGACGGGCGGGGCTGGGTTGATGGGGATGAAGGGTTTCGGGATCTTGCAGTGCCTGTGCTGGCCTCTTCGCGGGTTAACCCGCTCCCACAGGGATCGCACAGGCCTTGAATACTGTGCAGTACCTGTGGGAGCGGGTTCACCCGCGAAGAGGCCAGCACAGGTACAGCTGATCGCTCAGACCACCGCCAGTTCCACCCGCTGCAGATTGGTCAGGCTCACTTCACCCACACACACCAGGTTGCGCAATTTTTGCGCAATCACCTCGGCCCGGTGCCAGCTCAGGCCGCCGATGCCGACCTCGATATCCAGCCAGTCATCCTGCTGGTTGACCTGCACGCTGTGCGGGGTCAGGAACTGCAGGGCAAACAGGTTGAGCACCCGGCACAGGCTGTCAGGCTCGGCCTCGGCCTGCAGGCGATAGTGCACGGTGCTGTGGGCGCTGCTGGCGGCCCAGGCGTCGGTACGGGGCTGTGCGTTCATGCTGGTCTCCGCGAATGTGGGAGAAATTCTTGCACGTTGGTGGCGGTATTTTTTCGCTATGATTTGATCATTTCGCCGTATCGGCGAATTGTTCTATTCATGAAGTGCTGTTCAGGAGAATTATTGATGCACAGCGAGCTGGACGCCTACGACCGCCGTATCCTCGAACTGCTGCAGGAGGACGCTTCGCTGTCCAGCGCGCAGATCGCCGAACGCGTGGGGCTGTCCCAATCGCCGTGCTGGCGGCGTATCCAGCGGTTGAAGGAGGAGGGGGTGATTCGCGGGCAGGTGACCTTGCTGGATCGCAAGAAGGTCGGCCTGAACACGCAGATATTCGCCGAGGTGAAACTGAACGCCCACGGGCGCTCCAACTTCACCGAGTTCACCGACGCGATCCGTGGGTTTCCGGAGGTGCTGGAGTGTTATGTGCTGATGGGCTCGGTGGACTTTCTGTTGCGCATTGTTACCCCGGATATCGAGGCTTATGAGCGGTTCTTCTTCGAAAAGCTGTCGAACGTGCCGGGGATACAGGAGGTGAACTCGATCGTGGCGCTATCGGAGATCAAGTCCACCACCAGCCTGCCACTTTCGCGTTGAGGCCATTCGCGGCGGTTCGGCGCCCCGACTCGCCCGCTCCCACAGGTGCTGTGCAGGCCCAGGCCTTGTGCAGTTCCCTGTGGGAGCGGGCAAGCCCGCGAAGAAGGCTACGCGGTATCAAGCCTTGAGCAGGTGCTTCCAGCCGCGGCTCTGATCTACCGCCCGGGCCTGTTCGATACGCGCTTCCAGCACTTCATCGCTGATCGGCTGTTCAGCCAGCTCATGCAGCTTCTTCAGGTCGCCATACAGGCGGTCCATCTGTGGCGCTTCCAGCACCTGGCGGGCATGGTGCAGCCAGGCCAGTAGCTGTTCGATGCGCGGCAACTGCTCGGCCAGGTCTTCCGGGCGCTGGGTGTACAGCGGCAGTTTCAACGCACGGCCTTCTTCGCCCAGCAGGTGCGCCAGCCAGCTGGCCAGCTGCGCCTTGCCCTGGCGCTCGCCGCGGCCTTTGCGCTCCACGGTCCAGGCGCGGGCCAGCAGCCAGCGCGAGGTTTCCAGCGAGAACTGGCCCCAGCGCACGTCTTCCAGCTCTTCGACGAACTGCTCGGGAGCGGCGCGGCGGATATCTTCGTCCTCATTGCCGGCCTGCACCAGTGGGCGCCAGTCTTCGAGCAGGGCGTCGAGGCTGCTGCGCAGGTCGCGGGTAGTGGCGCGCGGCGCGGCCTGGCCCAGGCTGGCGGTCATGGCACGCAGCTCGCTCAGGCACTCGACCCAGTCCTGCAACAGGCGCCAGTGGCCGTTGTGGCGGTATTGCTCGGCCAGGCGCTGGCTGCTGCCCAGCAGTTGCCAGGCCAGTGCGGCGTAGGCGTCGTCCACGGCCATTTCGCCTTCCAGCTCGGTGTGCGGCAGGCCCAGCTCGTAGCTGTCCGGCTCCAGCAGGCGGTAGCCACGCTCGGCCTTGCTGATGTCGCATGGCATCAGTGGCAGGCTGGCGGCCAGCTCGGCGGCCAGTTCCAAAAGAGCCTGAGGCTCGCCTTCACGCAGTTCCAGTTCCAGCTCGCAGATTTCTTCCTTGCGCTTGCCGGCGATCACGAAACCCTGGTCCAGCGCGGCCTCGATCACCACCTTGCTCTTGCCACGGCCCCAGGCGATTTCGGCGTATTCACGGGTGAAGTCGGTGGTGAACAGCGGCTTGATGGTCTTTTTGTCCAGGTTGGCCAGTTGCGCGGGCCAGCAGCTGTCGTCGAGCTTCTTCAGGTCGAGCTTGACCTTGTCCAGCTGCCATTCGTGCTCGTTGCGTTCGGACAGGCCCGCCACGCTGGTGCCGCGGCACTTGAGGGTCTGGATGATGGCCTCGCCATCGCGGCGCAGGCGCAGGGCCACACGGGCAGCGGAGAGCTCGCGCTCTGGGGTGTCGAAGTACTGGTTGAGCAGTTCGCGGGTCTGCCAGCCGGACTTGTTGCGCTTTTTCAGCAGAGGGTGCTCGCGCAGGGCGGCAAGGGTCTCGCGGCTGGCGCGGAGCTTGAGTTCGGTTTCTTTGTGCATCACAGGCTCGAAGGAGGGGGCGTGGTTGCCCAGCAGTCTACAGGAGTCGGCTCTCGTCTGTTGGATCGTGGTGGGCTTCTTCGCGGGTGAACCCGCTCCCACAGGTACTGTGTTGCCCTCAGGTGTGGCGCTTTCCCTGTGGGAGCGGGTTTACCCGCGAAGAAGGCCACACGGTTGCCCTGCGAACGAGTGGCATTGCTATGATGGGCAACGCTTCCGAGGAGTACGCGCATGCCGTTGCCGACGCTGAAAGACCAGTTCGCCGCCTTGATCGCCGCGCCTTCGGTCAGTTGCACCCAGCCTGCGCTGGACCAGTCCAACCGCCAGGTCATCGACCTGCTGGCCGGCTGGCTGGGCGACCTGGGTTTCAAGTGCGACATCCAGCAGGTCAGCCCCGGCAAGTTCAACCTGCTGGCCAGCCGTGGCACTGGCCCGGGTGGCCTGGTGCTGGCGGGGCACAGCGACACCGTACCCTATGACGAACAGCTGTGGGCCAGTGACCCACTGAAGCTGACCGAAACCGATGGCCGTTGGGTCGGCCTGGGCAGCTGCGACATGAAGGGCTTCTTCGCCCTGGCCATCGAGGCAGTCATCCCGCTGCTGGAGCACGATTTCAAGCAGCCGCTGCTGATCCTCGCCACCTGTGACGAAGAAAGCTCAATGTCCGGCGCGCGCGCTCTGGCCGAGGCCGGGCAGCCACTCGGCCGTGCGGCAGTGATCGGCGAGCCCACCGGGCTGCGGCCGATTCGCATGCACAAGGGCATCCTCATGGACCGCATCGACATCCTCGGGCGCAGCGGCCACTCCTCGGACCCAAGCCTGGGCCGCAGCGCCATGGAGGCCATGCACGCAGTGATGGGCGAGCTGATGGGCCTGCGCCAGCAATGGCAGCAAACCTACCGCAACCCGCAATTCACCGTGCCGACCCCCACCATGAACTTCGGCTGCATCCACGGCGGTGACAACCCCAACCGTATCTGCGGCCAGTGCGCCCTGGAATTCGACCTGCGCCCGCTGCCAGGCATGGATGTGGAGCAACTGCGCGCGGCCATCCGTGCCAAGCTGGTGCCGGTGGCAGAGCGCTTCGAGGTGCGCATCGACCATGCGCCGCTATTCCCCGAGGTGCCGCCATTCGAGCAGGCCGCCGACACCGAGCTGGTGCAGGTGGCGGAGCGCCTGACCGGCCATCGCGCCGAAGCGGTGGCGTTCGGCACCGAAGCGCCTTATCTTCAGCAGCTGGGTTGCCAGACCATCGTGCTGGGCCCCGGCGACATCGCCTGTGCCCACCAGCCCGGCGAATACCTTGAAATGTCACGAATCGAGCCTACCGTGCGTCTATTGCGTGACTTGATCCGGCATTATTGCCTGGACTAAACGTCAATCGAATTGATTCGTTCCTGCCTAGAGGAGACCGCGCGTGACCGCAAGCCTGTTCCGACGATGATCCTGAACGCCCCCTGTATCGCCGTTCTCCGTCCACTTATCCACAGGCCCTGTCATGCCCGACTACGTCAACTGGCTGCGTCATGCCTCCCCGTATATCAATGCCCATCGCGACTGCACCTTCGTGGTCATGCTCCCTGGCGATGGGGTGGAACACCCTAATTTCGGCAACATCGTCCACGACCTGGTGTTGCTGCACAGTCTTGGCGTGCGCCTGGTGCTGGTACATGGCTCGCGCCCGCAGATCGAAAGCCGCCTGGCCGAGCGCGGCCTGACCCCGCACTACCACCGTGGCCTGCGCATCACCGATGCCGCCACCCTGGATTGCGTGATCGATGCTGTCGGCGCCCTGCGCCTGGCAATCGAGGCGCGCCTGTCGATGGACATCGCCGCTTCGCCGATGCAGGGCTCGCGCCTGCGCGTGGCGTCCGGCAACCTGGTCACGGCGCGGCCGATCGGCGTGCTCGAAGGCGTGGACTACCACCACACCGGCGAAGTACGCCGGGTCGACCGCAAGGGCATCAGCCGCCTGCTCGACGAGCGCTCCATCGTGTTGTTGTCACCGCTGGGCTATTCGCCCACGGGCGAAATCTTCAACCTGGCCTGCGAAGACGTGGCCACCCGTGCCGCAATCGAACTGGGTGCCGACAAGCTACTGCTGTTTGGTGCCGAGCCGGGCCTGCTGGATGCAGATGGCAAGCTGGTGCGTGAGCTGCGCCCGCAGCAGGTTGCCCCGCATTTGCAGCGCCTGGGCAGCGATTACCAGGGCGAATTGCTGGATGCCGCGGCCGAAGCCTGCAAAGGCGGCGTGGCGCGCAGTCATATCGTCAGCTATGCCGAAGATGGCGCCTTGCTGACCGAGCTGTTCACCCGTGGCGGTGGCGGCACGCTGGTGTCGCAGGAGCAGTTCGAAGTGGTGCGCGAGGCAACCATCGAGGATGTGGGCGGTTTGCTGGAGCTGATCAGCCCGCTGGAAGAGCAGGGCATCCTGGTGCGCCGTTCGCGTGAGGTGCTGGAGCGGGAGATCGAGCAGTTCAGCGTGGTCGAGCGGGAAGGCATGATCATCGCCTGTGCGGCGTTGTACCCGATTGCCGACTCCGACGCCGGCGAACTGGCGTGCTTGGCGGTGAACCCGGAGTACCGCCATGGCGGGCGTGGCGACGAACTGCTGGAGCGTATCGAAAGCCGGGCGCGGCAGTTGGGGCTGAACACCCTGTTCGTGCTGACGACGCGAACCGCGCACTGGTTCCGCGAACGCGGGTTTGCACCGAGTGGCGTGGAGCGGCTGCCGGCGGCGCGGGCTTCGCTGTACAACTATCAGCGCAATTCGAAGATTTTCGAGAAGCCCTTGTAAACCTGTACTGGCCTCTTCGCGGGTAAACCCGCTCCCACAGGATCCTCACCGGACCTGAGGCCGGCGCGGTCCCTGTGGGAGCGGGTTTACCCGCGAAGCAGGCGACACCGATCTTGAACGAAAACGCCGCCCTTGTGGGCGGCGTTTTCATTTACACGGTATGCAGGTACCAGTTGTACTCGAGGTCGGAGATCGAATGCTCGAACTCCTCCAGCTCGCTCTCCTTGCACGCGACAAAGATGTCGATGTACTTCGGATCGATGTACTTGTTCAGGATCTCGCTGTCGTCCAGCTCGCGCAGGGCATCGCGCAGGTTGTTCGGCAGGCTTTGCTCCAGCTGCTCGTACGAGTTGCCTTCGATCGGCGCACCCGGCTCGACCTTGTTGGTCAGGCCATGGTGCACGCCGGCCAGTACGGCGGCCATCATCAGGTACGGGTTGGCGTCGGCACCGGCCACGCGGTGCTCCAGGCGCACGGCGTCCGGCGAGCCGGTCGGAACCCGCAGGGCCACGGTGCGGTTGTCCAGGCCCCAGCTTGGCGCGTTCGGCACATAGAACTGCGCGCCGAAGCGGCGGTACGAGTTGACGTTCGGGCAAAGGAACGCCATGGACGCGGGCAGGGTCTCGAGCACACCGCCGACAGCGTGACGTAGCGCGGCGTTCTGCTCGGGATCCTCGCTGGTGAAGATGTTGTTGCCATCTTTGTCCAGCACGGAAATGTGTACATGCAGGCCGTTGCCTGCCTGGCCCGGGTAGGGCTTGGCCATGAAGGTGGTGTCCATTTCATGGTCGTAGGCGATGTTCTTGATCAACCGCTTGAGCAGTACCGCGTAGTCGCAGGCCTTGAGCGGGTCGGCCACGTGGTGCAGGTTGACTTCGAACTGCGCCGGGGCGCTTTCCTTGACGATGGCGTCGGCCGGGATGCCCTGCTCTTTCGCGCCTTCCAGGATGTCCTGCAGGCAGTCGGCATATTCGTCCAGGTCGTCGATCAGGTACACCTGGGTCGACTGCGGGCGCTTGCCCGAAATTGGCGAACGCGGCGGCTGCGGGCGGCCATTCACGTTCTCCTGGTCGATCAGGTAGAACTCCAGCTCGAACGCGGCGCAGATGGTCAGGCCCAGTTCGTCGAACTTGCTCACCACCTGACGCAGCACTTCACGCGGGTCGGCGAAGAACGGCTCGCCTTCGAGCTCGTGCATGGTCATCAGCAGCTGAGCGGTAGGGCGCTTTTGCCACGGCTCGTTACAGAGGGTGTCAGGGATTGGATAGCAGATGCGGTCAGCATCGCCGATGTCCAGGCCCAGCCCGGTGCTTTCAACGGTGGAACCGTTGATGTCCAGGGCGAAGAGGGAGGCAGGCAGGTTGATGCCTTTCTCGTAAACCTTGTGGAGGCTGGTGCGCTCTATGCGCTTGCCACGCACCACACCATTCATATCTGCAATCAGAAGGTCAACGTAGAGAACCTCAGGATGTTCCTTAAGGAACGCGTTCGCTTCGTTAAGCTGAACGGCACGCGGGGGTACCGACATGATGCAACACCTTTGTTGTTAAAAATATCAATCAAGGGGGGCTTGCAAGACCAGTCAATCGAAAAGACAAACTGATGTCAAGCCAACCCCATGATGCCCTGAAATGGCACATCGACGGCAGATTTGCTGCATCTCGGGGCAAACCATTATCCGCTATTTCCCGCGCAAAGGGCTATCTCCGACCAACCGTGTTTTATTTTTTACGGAGTGGTTGTGTAAAAAAATGAACAAGGCTAAGCTCGGTCTCAACCCAGAACACAATAATACGAGGGTCACATGGTCCGCTTGCCGAGACCTGAAAGCACTGCCTGCGCAGTGCCATCGGGTACATCCGTCATTTTTGCAAGCTTCGTCGATGGCGTGGCCGCCCTGGCCGCAATAATTGACGTTTGGCGCTCACGGACCTGCCCTCATAGCGGCTTGCCGCCCTTCGTTTCGTCTTCCTGCCTTTCGAACTCATTACGGACGCACCTGTTTTCAGTGTATCCACTGTGGCTCTGCGCGGGGGTTTTTGCTTTAGCAATGTACTCCATCCAGAATCAGTGCGCGGACCACCTTACCTCCTGAGGTATTTATGAGTAACAACCTCGACCAGCTCACCGATTGGTTGAAAGAGCACAAGATCACCGAAGTCGAATGCATGATCAGTGACCTGACCGGCATCACGCGCGGCAAGATTTCGCCTACCAACAAATTCATCGCCGAAAAAGGCATGCGCCTGCCCGAGAGCGTGCTGCTGCAGACCGTGACCGGCGACTACGTCGACGACGACATCTATTACGAACTGCTGGACCCGGCGGACATCGACATGATCTGCCGCCCCGACGAGAACGCAGTGTTCCTGGTGCCATGGGCCATCGAGCCGACCGCCCAGGTGATTCACGACACCTACGACAAGAAGGGCAACCCGGTCGAACTGTCGCCGCGCAACGTGCTGAAGAAAGTCCTCAAGCTATACGCCGACAAGGGCTGGCAGCCGATCGTCGCGCCGGAGATGGAGTTCTATCTGACCAAGCGCAGCGAAGACCCTGACTTCCCGCTGCAGCCTCCGGTAGGTCGTTCGGGCCGCCCGGAAACCGGTCGCCAGTCGTTCTCGATCGAAGCCGCCAACGAATTCGACCCGCTGTTCGAAGACGTCTACGACTGGTGCGAACTGCAGCAGCTGGACCTCGACACGCTGATCCATGAAGACGGCACGGCGCAGATGGAGATCAACTTCCGTCATGGCGATGCCCTGCACCTGGCCGACCAGATCCTGGTATTCAAGCGCACCATGCGCGAGGCTGCGCTCAAGCACAACGTCGCCGCCACCTTCATGGCCAAGCCCATGACCGGCGAGCCAGGCAGTGCCATGCACCTGCACCAGAGCGTGGTCGACGTGGCCACCGGCAAGAACATCTTCAGCAACGACGACGGCAGCATGAGCGAACTGTTCCTGCACCACATTGGTGGCCTGCAGAAGTTCATACCAGAGGCGTTGCCGCTGTTCGCCCCGAACGTCAACTCGTTCCGCCGCTTCCTGCCCGACACCTCGGCGCCGGTGAACGTGGAGTGGGGCGAGGAGAACCGTACCGTCGGCCTGCGCGTGCCGGACGCCGGCCCGCAAAGCCGTCGGGTCGAGAACCGCCTGCCAGGCGCCGACGCCAACCCTTACCTGGCCATTGCCGCCAGCCTGCTGTGTGGCTACATCGGCATGGTCGAAGGCATCGACGCCAGCGCGCCGGTGCAGGGCCGTGGCTACGAACGCCGCAACCTGCGCCTGCCACTGACCATCGAAGATGCCTTGGAACGCATGGAAAACAGCCGTGCACTGGTGCAGTACCTGGGCAAGAAGTTCATCACCGGCTACGTCGCCACCAAGCGCGCCGAGCACGAGAACTTCAAGCGAGTCATCAGTTCCTGGGAGCGTGAGTTCCTGCTGTTTGCTGTCTGATCAAACTTGGTGCCGCAGGACGCGGCTGTCGAACAACGGAGAAGCACATGAGCGTCAACAACCCGCAAACCCGTGAATGGCAAGCCCTGAGCGGGGAGCATCACCTCGCACCCTTCAGTGACTACAAGCAGTTGAAGGAGAAGGGGCCGCGTATCATCACCAAGGCCCAGGGTGTGCATTTGTGGGATAGCGAGGGGCACAAGATCCTCGACGGCATGGCTGGCCTGTGGTGCGTGGCTGTGGGCTATGGCCGTGAAGAACTGGTGCAGGCGGCAGAAAAGCAGATGCGTGAGCTGCCTTACTACAACCTGTTCTTCCAGACTGCCCACCCGCCTGCGCTGGAGCTGGCCAAGGCCATCTCCGACGTGGCGCCACAGGGCATGACCCATGTGTTCTTCACCGGCTCCGGCTCCGAAGGCAACGACACCGTGCTGCGCATGGTCCGCCACTACTGGGCGCTGAAAGGCAAGCCACAGAAGCAGACCATCATCGGCCGCATCAACGGCTACCACGGCTCCACCGTGGCTGGCGCCAGCCTGGGCGGCATGAGCGGCATGCACGAACAAGGCGGCCTGCCGATCCCTGGCATCGTGCATATCCCGCAGCCTTACTGGTTCGGCGAAGGTGGCGACATGACCCCGGATGAGTTCGGGGTGTGGGCAGCCGAGCAGCTGGAGCAGAAAATCCTCGAAGTCGGCGAAGACAACGTCGCCGCCTTCATCGCCGAGCCGATCCAGGGTGCCGGCGGCGTGATCATCCCGCCGGAAACCTACTGGCCGAAGGTGAAGGAGATCCTCGCCAAGTACGACATCCTGTTCGTCGCCGACGAAGTGATCTGCGGTTTTGGCCGTACCGGCGAGTGGTTCGGCTCCGACTACTACGACCTCAAGCCCGACCTGATGACCATCGCCAAGGGCCTGACTTCCGGTTACATCCCCATGGGCGGTGTGATCGTGCGTGACACCGTGGCCCAGGTACTCAGCCAAGGCGGCGACTTCAACCACGGCTTCACCTACTCCGGCCACCCGGTAGCGGCGGCAGTAGGCCTGGAAAACCTGCGCATCCTGCGCGACGAGAAAATTGTCGAGAAGGCCCGTACCGAAGCGGCACCGTATTTGCAAAAGCGTTTGCGTGAACTGCAGGACCACCCTCTGGTGGGCGAGGTACGCGGCCTGGGCCTGCTCGGCGCGATCGAGCTGGTCAAGGACAAGGCCACTCGCAGCCGTTACGAAGGCAAGGGCGTGGGCATGATCTGCCGCACCTTCTGCTTCGACAACGGCCTGATCATGCGCGCGGTGGGTGACACCATGATCATTGCGCCGCCGCTGGTGATCAGCCATGCAGAGATCGACGAACTGGTGGAAAAGGCACGCAAATGCCTGGACCTGACCCTCGAAGCGATTCGTTGACAGTTTGCTAGGCTAGCGATGTGACATTAAGTGGTTACAAGGCCCTGCTTTCCTTGATACAGAGCCTTGTAACTTGCCAGACTAGCGACTGTTTCAGTCGCCGCGCGCTCTGCACCGTAGGTCCTGGCTGCTGAACAGATGGCTAAATAATAAATTCTGGAGCATTACGCATGAATAAAATGGGCAAGACGTTGCTGGCCGCCGCCCTGATGGGCGCCATGGCTACCGCTGTTCAGGCTGAAGACAAGGTGTTGAACGTCTACAACTGGTCGGACTACATCGCTCCGGACACCATCGCCAAGTTCGAGAAGCAGACCGGTATCAAGGTCAAGTACGACGTGTTCGACAGCAACGAAACCCTCGAAGCCAAGCTGCTGGCCGGCAAGTCTGGCTACGACATCGTGGTGCCGTCCAACAACTTCCTGGCCAAGCAGATCAAGGCTGGCGTGTACGAGGAACTGGACCGTTCCAAGCTGCCGAACTGGAAGAACCTCGACCCTGACCTGCTCAAGGCCGTTGGCGATGCCAGCGACAAAGACAACAAGCATGCCTTCCCGTACATGTGGGGCTCGATCGGCATCGGCTACAACCCGGAGAAGGTCAAGGCCGCGCTGGGCGTGGACAAGATCGACTCGTGGGACGTGGTGTTCAAGCCTGAGAACATCGCCAAGCTCAAAAGCTGCGGCGTGAGCTTCCTCGACGCGCCGACCGAAATGCTCCCGGCTGCGCTGCACTACCTCGGCAAGCCGACCGACAGCACCAAGAAGGAAGACCTGAAGGCTGCCGAGGACCTGTTCCTCAAGATCCGTCCTTCGATCACCTACTTCCACTCGTCCAAGTACATCGGCGACATGGCCAACGGCAACATCTGCGTAGCCGTCGGTTACTCGGGTGACCTGGAGCAGTCCAAGGCCCGTGCCCACGAAGCCGGCGACAAGGTCAAGGTCGACTACGTCATTCCGAAGGAAGGTGCCGGTACCTTCTACGACATGGTCGCCATCCCCAAGGACGCCGAGCACAAAGACGCTGCCTACCAGTTCATGAACTTCCTGATGCAGCCGGAAATCATGGCTGAAATCACCAACGCCGTGCGCTTCCCGAACGGCAACGCTGCCGCCACCCAGTTCGTGGACAAGGAAATCACCAGCGACCCAAGCATCTATCCGCCAGCCGAAGTGAAGAAACAGCTGTATGCCATCGCTGCACCTGAAGCGAAGGCCCAGCGTGACATCACCCGTAGCTGGACCAAGATCAAGTCGGGCAAATAACCCCGATGCGGCACCTCTGGGCCGGCGAACCCCGGCCCAGAGCCAGTGAAAGGCAATTGATGATTGCGGCATCGAAGCTGCGAAGGTAAGTTGCGCGCCGGTTTTGCGTGTGCGGCAGCATTGTCGCTACCCAGGCACTGATTGTGAGGACCACCCACTTGTCCATTTCTGTATTCCGCAAAGCCTTGATGGCTGGAGCGGGCCTGACGCTGGCATGCAGCGTCCAAGCGGCGCCTACGGTGCACTTCTACAACTGGTCCGACTATGTCGGGCCGACCACACTCGCGGACTTCGAGAAAGCCACGGGCATCAAGCCCGTGCAAGACGTGTTCGACTCCAACGAAACCCTGGAAGGCAAGCTGCTGGCCGGCAATACCGGCTATGACGTGGTAGTGCCCTCCAACCATTTCCTCGGCAAGCAGATCAAGGCGGGCGCGTTCCAGAGGCTCGACAAGAACCTGCTGCCCAATTATTCCAACCTGGACCCGGCGCTGATGAAGCGCCTGGAAAGGAACGACCCGGGCAACCAGTACGCCGTGCCTTACCTGTGGGGCACCAACGGTATCGGTTACAACGTCGACAAGGTGAAGGCTGCGCTGGGCGTGGACACCATCGACTCCTGGGCGGTGCTGTTCGAGCCCGAAAACATGAAGAAGCTCGCCAAGTGTGGCGTGGCCTTCCTCGACTCGGCGGACGAAATGCTGCCGGCGGTGCTCAACTACATGGGGCTGGACCCCAACAGCACCAACGCCAAGGACTACCAGGCGGCCGAAAAGAAACTGCTGGCAGTACGCCCGTACGTGACCTACTTCCACTCGTCCAAGTACATCACCGACCTGGCCAACGGCGACATCTGCGTCGCGGCAGGCTTCTCGGGTGATGTGTTCCAGGCCAAGACCCGCGCCGAAGAAGCGAAGAAGGGCGTGAACCTGGCCTACGCAATTCCCAAGGAAGGCGGCAACCTCTGGTTCGATGTGCTGGCGATCCCCAAGGACGCCAAGAACGTCAAAGAGGCGCATGCCTTCATCAACTATTTGCTGAAGCCTGAGGTTATCGCCCAGGTCAGTGATTACGTCGGTTACGCCAACCCGAACCCCAAGGCTGGCGACCTGATGGACCAGGCCGTGAGGACTGACGCCGCGGTTTACCCACCGCAGGAAGTGCTGAACAAGATGTTCGTGAATTCAGAGTTGCCACCCAAGGTGCAACGGCTGATGACCCGTAGCTGGACCAAGGTCAAGTCGGGCAAGTAAAAATCCAGGCCCGTGGCGGTACCTGTCAAACAGGGCTCGCGGGCACAAAAATCTTGTTGGGAGTTTCACTCATGGCAGTTGCCTCCGGTGCCTATAAAAAAGCCCTCGAGGGTGGCCAGCAACCCAAGCAGGTGCTGGTCAAGATCGACCGGGTCACGAAAAAGTTCGACGAAACGGTAGCTGTGGACGATGTGTCCCTGGAAATCCGCAAGGGCGAGATCTTCGCCCTGCTGGGTGGCTCCGGTTCCGGCAAGTCCACCTTGCTGCGCATGCTGGCCGGTTTCGAGCGCCCGACCGAAGGGCGGATCTTCCTCGATGGCGTCGACATCACCGACATGCCGCCCTACGAGCGGCCGATCAACATGATGTTCCAGTCCTACGCGCTGTTCCCGCACATGACCGTGGCGCAGAACATCGCCTTCGGCCTGCAGCAGGACAAGATGCCCAAGGCCGAGATCGACGCCCGCGTGGCCGAGATGCTCAAGCTGGTGCACATGACCCAGTACGCCAAGCGCAAGCCGCACCAGCTGTCCGGTGGCCAGCGTCAGCGCGTGGCCCTGGCCCGCTCGCTGGCCAAGCGCCCCAAGCTGCTGCTGCTCGACGAGCCGATGGGCGCACTGGACAAGAAGCTGCGCTCGCAGATGCAGCTGGAACTGGTGGAGATCATCGAACGAGTGGGTGTGACCTGCGTGATGGTGACCCACGACCAGGAAGAGGCCATGACCATGGCCCAGCGCATCGCCATCATGCACCTGGGCTGGATCGCCCAGATCGGTTCGCCGGTGGACATTTACGAGACGCCTACCAGCCGCCTGGTGTGCGAGTTCATCGGTAACGTCAACCTGTTCGAAGGTGAAGTGGTCGACGACGCCGAAGGCCACGCGATCATTGCCAGCCCGGAGCTGGAGCGCAAGATCTACGTCGGCCACGGCATCACCACCTCGGTGGAAGACAAGCACATCACCTACGCCCTGCGCCCGGAAAAGATGCTGGTCACCACCCAGCAACCTACCTGCGAGCACAACTGGTCGCGCGGCAAGGTCCACGATATCGCCTACCTGGGCGGCCACTCGGTGTTCTATGTCGAGCTGCCGAGCGGCAAGATCGTCCAGTCGTTCGTTGCCAACGCCGAGCGCCAGGGCACCCGCCCAACCTGGGGCGATGAAGTGTACGTGTGGTGGGAAGACGACAGCGGCGTGGTACTGCGGTCATGAAACTGCGCAAGCTCAAGCGAGCCTTCCAGCGCATCACCCCGGAGGGGCGGCACCTGGTGATCGGCGTGCCGTTCATCTGGCTGTTCCTGTTCTTCATGCTGCCGTTCTTCATCGTGCTGAAGATCAGCTTCGCCGAAGCCGATGTGGCGATCCCGCCGTATACCGAGATCTACAGCTACGTCGAAGACAAGATCCAGCTGGTGCTCAACCTGGCCAACTACGGCCTGCTGACCGAGGATGAGCTATACATCTCGGCCTACCTGGGCTCGCTGAAGATGGCCTTCTTCAGCACCTTGCTGTGCCTGCTGATCGGCTACCCGATGGCCTATGCCATTGCCAACGCCAAGAAGGAGACGCAGACGGTCCTGCTGTTGCTGATCATGATGCCGACCTGGACCGCGATCCTGATCCGTGTCTATGCCTGGATGGGCATTCTCAGCAACAACGGCCTGCTCAACGGCTTCCTGCTGTGGATCGGGCTGATCGACCAGCCGCTGCAAATCCTCAACACCAACCTGGCGGTGTACATCGGCGTGGTCTATTCGTACCTGCCGTTCATGATCCTGCCGCTGTTCGCCAACCTGGTGAAGCACGACCAGAGCCTGCTCGAGGCCGCTTCGGACCTGGGTTCGAGCACCTTCAACAGCTTCTGGAAGATTACTGTGCCGCTGTCGAAGAACGGCATCATCGCCGGCTGCATGCTGGTGTTCATCCCGGTGGTGGGCGAGTTCGTGATTCCTGAACTGCTTGGCGGCCCGGAAACCCTGATGATCGGCAAGGTGCTGTGGCAAGAGTTCTTCAACAACCGTGACTGGCCGGTGGCCTCTGCGCTGGCGGTAGTGATGCTGGCGATCCTGATCGTGCCGATCCTGCTGTTCAACCGCAGCCAGGCCAAAGAAATGGAGGGCAGGGCATGAAGCGCTTCGGTTTCTCCAAGCTGATGCTGGTGCTCGGCTTGTTGTTCATCTACCTGCCAATGCTGATTTTGGTGATCTACTCGTTCAACGCCTCCAAGCTGGTGACGGTATGGGGTGGTTGGTCGGTCAAGTGGTACGTCGGCCTGCTCGACAACACCCAACTGATGGGTTCGGTCATGCGCTCGCTGGAAATCGCCTGCTACACGGCGGTGGCGGCGGTGGCGCTGGGTACCCTGGCGGCATTCGTGCTGACCCGGGTCACCCGCTTCAAGGGCCGCACGCTGTTCGGTGGCCTGGTCACCGCACCGCTGGTAATGCCCGAGGTGATCACCGGCCTGTCGCTGTTGCTGCTGTTCGTGGCCATGGCGCAGATGATCGGCTGGCCGCAGGAGCGCGGCATCGTCACCATCTGGATCGCCCATACCACGTTCTGTGCGGCGTATGTGGCGGTAGTGGTGTCGGCCCGCCTGCGTGAGCTGGACCTTTCGATCGAGGAAGCTGCGATGGACCTGGGTGCCAAGCCGTGGAAGGTGTTCTTCCTGATCACTATCCCGATGATCGCGCCGTCGCTGGCGGCGGGCGGCATGATGTCGTTCGCCCTGTCGCTGGATGACCTGGTGCTGGCCAGCTTTGTGTCGGGCCCGGGTTCGACCACCTTGCCGATGGAAGTGTTCTCGGCGGTGCGTTTGGGCGTGAAACCGGAGATCAACGCCGTCGCCAGCCTGATCCTGCTGTCGGTGTCGCTGGTGACCTTCTTCGTCTGGTACTTCAGCCGCCAGGCAGAAGAGCGTCGTCGCAAGGCGATTCAGCAGGCGATCGAAGAAGGCGCGGCGGCCAATGCCTCGCAGCCACAGGTCAAGCGACCGGTGCAGGTTACGGCTTCGGCCTGATCCGGCCTATTCGCGGGTGAACCCGCTCCCACAGGAAAATCACTGCCTCGGGCCTGTGTTAATCCTATGGGAGCGGGTTTACCCGCGAATGCCTCAACTCTGATTCAAAGCCAGACTGCATCCCAATGTGGATAGTCCCTGACACTTTTGACCAGGCCAGCCCGCAACGGATTGGCAACGATATATCTGGCGAAATGCACCATGCTTTCTTCCCTTCTTAGTGCCCGGTCCTGATACCCGGGTTGCCAAACCGGATCATGCTCAACCCCTGCCCGATGCAACACCAGGCTGGACCTGGATTTGAATCTGCGCATCAAGGTCCCCAGCGTCGTACCTTTCAGCTCAATCAGCCAATGCAGGTGGTCCGGCATCAATACCCAAGCCAGTGACCGACAGGCGTGCTCCTCATCTGACTGGCGCAATTGGTGAATCACCAATCGGGCATGTTGAAAGTCATGGAACAGTGGCTTGCGCTGGTGGGTGACGGTGGTTAGCAGATAGAGCCTGCCATGCTGTGAATAGCGGCCACGGCGCAATAAATGGGATTGGGCCCGAGACATTGTTTTCTTCCTTGAAAAGCAGGTGAGCTCTCAAAGGTAGCGGCTGGGATGCAGGTGCTTTTTGGATCATGGTTTCTGAATATGGCAGACACTCTGGTGGCAATACCGGCCCTTTCGCGGGTGAACCCGCTCCCACAGATATGGTGCACATCTTGAAATCTGGCGCTCCCCCCTGTGGGAGCGGGTTCACCCGCGAAGAGGCCCGCAAGGTGTACGAATTTTCATCAACTCAAACCAAGTGCTTCAGTCAAATCAGCTTGGGAATTATCCTACGAGCCATGTGGAAGCTGCTCTGTTGTAGGGGAAATGCCCCAGGGATAACGTCGTTGGGTCGCCAAGCAAGGTGACCGGGTGTGAGAACCCGCTCGATGTTGAACAGGCTTCCTGTCATGGCGGCCTTGCGTGGGCAGGCTTCGGTCTGGCCGGGTTCAATGTCCTCGGTTTTCTCACCCCACGTACGGCTGCCACCCCTTATCCGTGAGAAAGATGAGCTGGCGGTTCCATAAACGACATTGGATTCCAACCATGACGACGCACGTCCCGAATCACCCAACAAACAGCAGCACCGTCGGTAAAGAAACCTGCATGGACCTCTTCCGCGTCCAGGCCAATATCCCCTTCAACTACGCCTTTTCCGAACTCTCCGTAATGCTCGGCTGCATCAATCACCTGACGACGGAAGCCGAAATGGAAAATGACCGGCTGGCCGGCAGTGCCGCGAGAATTCTCAGTGGCTTTGCCAAAGCTTTGATCGACGACATTGAGTTAGGGCTGAATCGGGCTTCTATTCAGCTCTGACTTGTACAGGCCTCTTCGCAGATATGACTTCGAAGAGGCTTTTGAGCTCAAACTAGCCGGTATTGTCTTGTTCTTCATTTCTTATAGCTTTCGCCTCTGCGTTAAGCATTGTCTTGACTCGTCGGCCAGAATTCCGGAGGGCTATGAATTCTTGTATCTGTGGGTCATCGGCACGCAGAGCCTTTATCTTTGATTTGTTTTCTCTTAACTCGTTTGAAATCATCTTGCTCACAGTTTCCAGCTTGTCCTTGTCGAGGCCTGAAAGATCAAATTCAAACTCCTTTCGCAGAGGTTCAGGTGGCATCTCGATCGGCAGGGTACTGGTTTTTTTCAAGATACTTCGAGGCTGCTGCACGAAATGGGGATCGGGCTTTTTTCGTGGGTACAGAAACGAGTAATTTTCGGAAAGGCTCGCAACAGGCCAGGTTACCCTACGATGGGTGGCAACAGGTCTCTGGGGCATCTCTCCGGTTGGATCAATAAAGTTGATCGGATCTGCCTTGCAATAGGCATAGGCATTGATGCCTCCAGCATTGAATGGGCTTAACGTATCTGGTGATAGGAACCGCATGAGTAAAGTGCTGTAGGCTCTGTAACCTTGGCCCAGGAGGTAGAACCCAGACCAGTCATTTGGCTCGCCGTTGAAGCCGATCAGCGAAATGTCTTGCATCGTCCGCGCAGAATAGCCATAGGGTGAATAGCCAAAATGGCGCTGATGCGCCGAGCAGGATTGCTCCCTAGCCATGTATGCCACCTCTCTGTGAACATCGCCAAGAATGCCGTCTGGAGAGGTTTCTGGTAACTGGCAAATCTGTCAGGCAGCCCTGGCTTGCCCAAACCTCAACTGCACCTTCTGCGCACGTGCTCGGCATCGAAGAGGTCATCACCTCAATGCTCACTGACTCTTGTCAGTGATGTTTATCGAACCCTGAACTACGCTGACAGTCGCATCCCACGAATCATTTGCGCGCAAGCAAGGAGCCTGCATGACGTTGATGCGTCCGCTGTTGGTCGTTTGCCTGGGGCTGGGTACCCTGCTGTCAGGCTGTAGCAAGGAAGAAACCACCGAAACACTGCCACGCGTAGGCGTGCAACAGGTACAGCCGACCGACTTCGCCGCCAGGGTCACCCTGACCGGTGATGTGCAGGCGCGGGTGCAGACCGACCTGTCGTTCCGTGTGGGCGGCAAGATCATTTCGCGCAGCGTCGATGTCGGCGATCACGTCAAGGCCAACCAGGTGCTGGCACGCCTGGACCCGAAAGACTTGCAGAACAACGTCGACTCGGCCAAGGCCGAGGTGTTCGCAGCGCAAGCGCGGGTTACCCAGACCAGCGCGGCCTTCGTCCGCCAGCAGAAACTGCTGCCCAAGGGCTACACCAGCCAGAGCGAATACGACGCCGCCGAAGCCGCCCTGCGCAGCAACCAGAGCGCCCTCAAGGCGGCCCAGGCGCAACTGGCCAACGCCAACGAGCAGTTGAGCTACACCGCACTGGTATCCGAAGCCGATGGTGTGATCACCGAGCGCCAGGCCGAGGTCGGCCAAGTGGTGCAGGCGACCATGCCGATCTTCAGCCTGGCCACCGATGGCGACCGTGACGCGGTATTCAACGTCTACGAATCGCTGCTGGTGGCACCGCCCAGCGATGCCGGGGTGATCGTCAGCCTGCTCGACGACCCCAAGGTTCAGGCCCATGGCTTCGTACGCGAAATCACCCCGACCGTGTCGGAGCAAAGCGGCACAGTGCAGGTCAAGGTAGGGCTCAAGAATGTGCCGCCCGGGATGCAACTGGGCGCGCCGGTCACCGCCACCACCAACGCCCAGGGCCGGCCTAGCGTCGAGCTGCCATGGTCGGCGCTGACCAAGGCTCTGCACGAACCTGCCGTCTGGGTAGTGGGCGAGGGCGACAAGGTAGAACTGCGCAAGGTCGAAGTCAGCCGCTATCTCACCGGCAGGATCGTGGTCGCCAGTGGCCTGAAGGGTGGCGAGACCGTGGTGGTCAATGGCGGGCAGTTGCTGCACCCCGGCATGCAGGTGCAGAAAGTCGACGCCAGGGCCCAAGGGGGTGAGCTATGAAGCGCCTGCTGCTGATGCTGTCGGCCGGTGTGCTGCTGGCCGGTTGCAATAGCGAGGACGAGGCACCAGAGCCGATCCGGCCGGTATTGTCAGTCAAGGTCGAACCCCAGGTGCAGTCGCAGCTGGGCCGCTTTGCCGGCAGTATCCAGGCACGCTTCGAAAGCACACTGGGCTTCCGGGTTTCCGGGCGTATTGCCCGACGCTGGCTGGATGTGGGCGCTCAGGTGAAGCCGGGTGACACCCTGGCCACCCTCGACCCGACCGACCAGCAGAACCAGCTGCGTGCCGCCGAAGGCGACCTGGCCAAGGTGCAGGCGCAGTGGATCAACGCCCAGGCCGATGCCCGCCGCCAGCAACAGCTGTACGACCGTGGCGTAGGCGCCCAGGCCCAGCTGGATATCGCCCAGACCAACCTGAAAACCACCAGCGCGGCACTGGAGCAGGCGCGCTCGGCCGTCAGCCAGGCCCGTGATCAGCTCGACTACAGCACCCTGCGCACCGACCACGCGGCGGTAATCACTGCCTGGCAGGCCGAAGCCGGGCAAACCGTCACCGCCGGCCAGGCCGTGGTAACCCTGGCCAGGCCGGATGTGAAAGAAGCGGTAATCGACCTGCCGATAGGCCTGGCCGAGCAGTTGAGCAAAGGCCTGACCTTCACCGTTGCTTCGCAGTTGGACCCGACCATCAACACCACCGCCAGCCTGCGGGAACTGGAACCCCAGGCGGACGCCACCACTCGTACCCGCCGCGCGCGCCTGACCCTGGCCAGCACCCCGGCGGCCTTCCACCTTGGCACCGCCATCAGCGTGACCCTGAGTTCGGAGGTATCGCCGCGCAGCGAACTGCCCTTGAGTGCTTTGCTCGAGCGCGACGGCAAGACCCAGGTATGGGTGATCGATACGCAGCAGAAGACCGTGGCTACTCGTGACGTGGCCCTGATCGGTCGCACCGCCGACAGCATTGTCCTGACCTCGGGCGTGCAGCCTGGCGAGCGGGTGGTGACTGCAGGCGTGAACAGCCTCAAGCCTGGCCAGAAGGTCACCTTCGACGAGGATGCGCAATGAAAGGAAGCTTCAACCTGTCCGACTGGGCACTCAAGCATCAATCGTTCGTCTGGTACCTGATGTTCGTTGGCCTGCTGATGGGGATCTTCTCCTACTTCAACCTGGGCCGCGAGGAAGACCCGTCGTTCACCATCAAGACGATGGTCATCCAGACCCGCTGGCCCGGCGCGACCCAGGACGAAACCCTGTACCAGGTCACCGACCGCATCGAGAAGAAGCTCGAGGAACTCGATTCCCTCGACTACACCAAAAGCTACACCCGCCCCGGCGAATCCACGGTCTACGTGTACCTGCGCGACACCACCAAGGCCAAGGACATCCCGGACATCTGGTACCAGGTGCGCAAGAAGATCCAGGACATTCGCGGTGAATTCCCTGCGGGTATCCAGGGGCCCGGGTTCAATGATGAGTTCGGCGATGTGTTCGGTTCCATCTATGCCTTCACCGCCGACGGCCTGACCCTGCGCCAGCTGCGCGACTATGTGGAGCAGGCGCGGGCCGAGGTGCGTGATGTGCCCAACATCGGCAAGATCGAGCTGATCGGTACCCAGGACGAAGTGCTGTACCTGAACTTCTCCACCCGCAAGCTGGCAGCCCTGGGCATCGACCAGCGCCAGGTCATGCAGGCCCTGCAATCGCAAAACGCCGTGACCCCTGCCGGCGTGATCGAGGCAGGGCCGGAACGTATCTCGGTGCGTACCTCCGGGCAGTTCACCTCGGAAAAGGACCTGCAAACCGTCAACCTGAAGATCAACGACCGCTTCTTCCGCCTGGCCGACATCGCCGATATCGAGCGCGGCTACGTCGATCCCCCTTCACCGATGTTCCGCTACAACGGCCAGACGGCGTTGGGCCTGGCCATCGGCATGAAGGCTGGCGGCAATATCCAGGTGTTCGGTGCAGCGCTGAAAAAGCGCATGGATCAGGTGGTCGAAGACCTGCCCGTGGGCGTCGGGGTGCATACCGTTTCCGACCAGGCCGTGGTGGTCAAGCAAGCTGTCGGCGGCTTCACCAGTGCGCTGTTCGAGGCGGTGGTGATCGTGCTGGCGGTGAGCTTCGTCAGCCTCGGCGTACGTGCCGGGCTGGTGGTGGCCTGCTCGATCCCGCTGGTGCTGGCCATGGTGTTCGTGTTCATGGAATACAGCGGTATCACCATGCAGCGGATTTCGCTGGGGGCGCTGATCATCGCCCTGGGCCTGTTGGTGGACGATGCGATGATCACCGTGGAGGTAATGGTCACCCGGCTGGAAATGGGCGAAAGCAAGGAACAGGCGGCGACTTTTGCCTATACCTCCACAGCCTTCCCCATGCTCACCGGCACCCTGGTGACGGTGGCCGGCTTCGTGCCGATCGGCCTCAACGCCAGTTCTGCGGGTGAGTACACCTACACCCTGTTTGCGGTAATTGCCGTGGCGCTGATGGTGTCGTGGGTGGTGGCGGTGTTCTTCGCCCCGGTGCTTGGTGTGCACATTCTCAGCAGCGCCAAGCTCAAGGCCCATGAAGCCGAGCCGGGCCGTGTCGGCCGGGCCTTCGAGCATGGTTTGCTGTGGTGCATGCGCAACCGCTGGCTGACCATCATCGGCACCGTGGTGCTGTTCGCCCTGGCGATCTTCTGCGAGCGCTTCGTGCAGAACCAGTTCTTCCCGTCCTCGGACCGGCCGGAAATCCTCGTTGACCTCAACTTGCCGCAGAACGCCTCGATCGAGGAAACGCGCAAGGTGGTCGACCGCTTCGAGGCGCGGATCAAGGACGACCCGGACCTGGTGCACTGGAGCACCTATATCGGCCAGGGCGCGATCCGCTTCTACCTGCCCCTCGACCAGCAGTTGCAGAACCCGTACTACGCGCAGCTGGTGATTGTCAGCAAGGGCTTCGAGGAACGCCAGGCCATGATGGACCGCCTGCAGAAGATCCTGCATGAAGAGTTCGTTGGCGTCGGCACCAACGTGCAATCGCTGGAAATGGGCCCGCCAGTGGGCCGACCCATCCAGTATCGGGTCAGCGGTGCCAATATCGACGAGGTACGCAAGCACGCCATCGAACTGGCCACCTTGCTTGACCAGAACGAGCACATCGGCGAGATGATCTACGACTGGAACGAGCCGGGTAAGGTGCTGCGCGTGGAAATCGCCCAGGACAAGGCGCGCCAGCTGGGCCTGTCGTCGGAGGATGTGGCCAATGTGATGAACAGCATCGTCAGCGGTGTGCAGATCACCCAGGTCAACGACAACATCTATCTGGTCGACGTGGTCGCCCGTGCCGAGGACAGCGAGCGTGGTTCGCCCGACACTCTGCAGAACCTGCAGATCCTGACGCCCAACGGCACCTCGATCCCGCTGCTGGCTTTCGCCACCGTGCGCTACGAGCTGGAGCAGCCGCTGGTGTGGCGGCGTGACCGCAAGCCGACCATCACCATCAAGGCCTCGGTCAACGGCGACATCCAGCCCACCGACCTGGTGGCCCAGCTGAAGCCGAAGATCGACGAGTTCGCCAGCAAGTTGCCGGTGGGCTTCGAAGTGGCCACCGGTGGTACGGTGGAGGAGAGCGCCAAGGCGCAGGGACCGATCCGCAAGGTCATCCCGCTGATGCTGTTCCTGATGGCGACGTTCCTGATGATCCAGCTGCACAGCGTGCAGAAGCTGTTCCTGGTGGTCAGCGTGGCGCCGCTGGGGTTGATTGGCGTGATCATTGCGCTGGTGCCCACAGGTACGCCCATGGGCTTCGTGGCGATTCTCGGCATTCTCGCGCTGGCGGGCATCATCATTCGTAACTCGGTGATCCTGGTGACCCAGATCGACGAGTTCGAAGCCCAGGGCTACTCGCCGTGGGATGCGGTGGTGGAGGCCACCAACCACCGGCGCCGGCCGATTCTGCTGACCGCGGCTGCGGCGAGTCTGGGCATGATCCCGATTGCCCGCGAGGTGTTCTGGGGGCCGATGGCATACGCCATGATTGGCGGGATCATCGTGGCGACCCTGCTGACGCTGCTGTTCCTGCCGGCGTTGTATGTGGCCTGGTACAAGATCCGCGAGCCGCAGAAACACAACTGAAGCCCTGGTACGGACCCTGTGGGAGCGGGTTTACCCGCGAATGCGATGGTGGAGCCACCGCCGCATTCGCGGGTGAACCCGCTCCCACAGGGCCTTCTGTCGCCTTCAAATTGGTCTTTTTATTTGGTTATATAAACATTCTTAAACAGTATTTTTAAGAATAACCCCGCCTCACTACTATTGCCCTCAAGCCAGGCGCAAATCCCCTTCAAACCTCAGCCCGGCACCCTCACTCCAAGGAGAACGAGCATGAGTGCATCTCTGCGTAGCATCGACGGTCAGGACGAAGCCACCATTCTGCGTGAAATCCAGAGCGCCCTGCGCGACCTGCGATTCGGTGCGGTGGAGATCACCGTGCACAACGCTCAGGTCGTGCAGATCGAGCGCAAGGAGAAGTTCCGCCTGCAGCAGCCCGGCAACAAGACCGGCTGATCGCACCACCCATCCAAAACTAGAAAAATGCCAATCGGGAGCTTCACCATGTCCATCCGCCGTTATGCGCTCGCCGCCCTGGCCAGTGCTGTTTTTGCCGGTTCCGCCATCGCCAAGGACTACGAACTGCTGAACGTGTCCTACGACCCGACCCGCGAGCTGTACCAGCAGTACAACGCCGAGTTCATCAAGCACTGGCAGCAGGCCCACCCGGGCGACAAGGTGAAGATCCAGCAATCCCACGGTGGTTCGGGCAAGCAGGCTCGTGCGGTGATCGACGGCCTGCGTGCCGATGTGGTGACCCTGGCCCTGGCCGGCGACATCGATGAAGTCGCCAAGCTCGGCAAGACCCTGCCGGACAACTGGCAGACCCGCCTGCCGGATGCCAGCACCCCGTACACCTCGACCATCGTGTTCCTGGTACGCAAGGGCAACCCGAAAGGCATCAAGGACTGGGGCGACCTGATCAAGAAGGACGTATCGGTCATCACCCCCAACCCGAAAACCTCCGGTGGCGCCCGTTGGAACTTCCTGGCTGCCTGGGCCTACGGCCTGAAAACCGGGGGTAGCGAAGACAAGGCCAAAGCATACGTGCAGGAGCTGTTCAAGCACGTACCAGTGCTGGATACCGGCGCCCGTGGCTCGACCATCACCTTCGTCAACAACGGCCAGGGCGATGTGCTGCTGGCCTGGGAAAACGAAGCCTTCCTGGCGCTGAAGGAAGACGGTGGTGCCGACAAGTTCGAAATCGTCGTGCCGTCGCTGTCGATCCTCGCCGAGCCGCCGGTGGCCGTTGTGGACAAGAACGCCGAGAAGAAGGGCAATACCGAGATTGCCGGCGAATACCTCAAGCACCTGTACAGCCCGGCCGGGCAGAAGATTGCCGCCGAGAATTTCTACCGCCCTCGTGACGCGAAGGTCGCTGCCGAGTTTGGCAAGCAGTTCCCGAAACTGGAACTGGTAACCATCGACAAGGACTTCGGTGGCTGGAAAACTGCACAACCTAAATTCTTCAACGATGGCGGTGTGTTCGACCAGATCTATCAGGCACAGTAAACGCCAAGGAAAAGCGGGGCTGCGCAGCAGCCCCAGGATTCAGAAGCTAGCACCGGCCCGGGATATGTCCCGGGTTTCGTGCGTTCAACCAGGGATATTTATGTCACGCCGCATTTCCCCCGTCATACCCGGCTTCGGGCTGACGCTGGGCTACACCTTGGTGTACCTCAGCCTGATCGTGCTGATACCGCTGGCCGCCATGTTCGTGCATGCCGCGCAGCTGACCTGGGAGCAGTTCTGGAACGTCATCAGTGCGCCGCGGGTGATCGCCGCGCTCAAGCTGAGTTTCGGCACCGCTCTGTTCGCCGCCATCATCAACGGTGTGATCGGCACCCTGCTGGCCTGGGTGCTGGTGCGCTACACCTTCCCCGGGCGCAAGATCATCGATGCGATGATCGACCTGCCGTTCGCCCTGCCCACGGCCGTAGCCGGTATCGCCCTGACCGCCCTGTACGCGCCCTCGGGCTGGGTCGGCCAGTTCGCCACCGACCTGGGCTTCAAGATCGCCTACACCCCGCTGGGCATTACCCTGGCGCTGACCTTCGTCACCCTGCCCTTCGTGGTGCGCACGGTGCAGCCGGTACTGGCCGATATCCCGCGTGAAGTGGAAGAGGCCGCCGCCTGCCTGGGGGCCAAGCCGCTGCAGGTGTTCCGCCACGTGCTGGCGCCAGCGCTGCTGCCTGCCTGGCTGACAGGCTTTGCCCTGGCCTTCGCCCGTGGCGTGGGCGAGTATGGTTCGGTGATCTTCATTGCCGGCAACATGCCGATGAAGACCGAGATCCTGCCACTGTTGATCATGGTCAAGCTCGACCAGTACGACTACACCGGCGCGACCGCCATCGGCGTGCTGATGCTGGTGGTTTCCTTCATCCTGCTGCTGCTGATCAACCTGCTGCAGCGCCGCATCGAAACCCCTTGAAGGAGGCCGGCATGTCCAGTTCATCCCTGAATGCAACCGCCGCCGCCAACGCCGCCCGCCGGGGCAGTGCCACTTCGCGGCGTATCCTGATCGGCCTTGGCTGGCTGGTGTTCGCGCTGTTCCTGCTGCTGCCACTGGTGATCGTGGTATCGCAGGCGCTGAAGAATGGCTTTGGCACCTTCTTCGAGGCGATCTTCGAGCCTGACGCGTTGTCGGCGCTGAAGCTGACCCTGCTCGCCGTGGTCATTTCGGTGCCGCTGAACTTGGTGTTCGGCGTCAGCGCCGCCTGGTGCGTGAGCAAGTACACCTTCCGTGGCAAGAGTATCCTGGTCACCCTGATCGACCTGCCGTTCTCGGTGTCGCCGGTGATCGCCGGCCTGGTCTACGTGCTGATGTTCGGCGCGCAAGGCCTGTTCGGGCCGTGGCTGCAGGACCACGATATCCAGATCGTGTTCGCCCTGCCGGGCATCGTCCTGGCCACCATATTCGTCACCGTACCGTTCGTGGCCCGTGAGCTGATCCCGCTGATGCAGGAGCAGGGCACGCAGGAAGAGGAGGCCGCGCGCCTGCTCGGCGCCAATGGCTGGCAGATGTTCTGGCACGTGACCCTGCCGAACATCAAATGGGGCCTGATCTACGGCGTGGTGCTGTGCACCGCGCGGGCCATGGGCGAGTTTGGCGCGGTGTCGGTGGTGTCTGGCCACATTCGCGGCGTGACCAACACCTTGCCGCTGCACGTGGAGATCCTCTACAACGAGTACAACCACGTGGCGGCCTTCAGCGTGGCCAGCCTGCTGCTGATCCTGGCGCTCTTCATCCTGCTGCTCAAGCAGTGGAGCGAGAACCGTATTAACCGCCTGCGCCACAGCGCCGCGGAGGAATGATTCATGTCGATCGAAGTTCGTAACGTCAGCAAGCGCTTCAACAGCTTCCAGGCCCTGGACAACATCAACCTGGACATCAACAGCGGCGAGCTGGTGGCCCTGCTTGGCCCGTCCGGCTGCGGCAAGACCACGTTGCTGCGCATCATTGCCGGCCTGGAAACCCCGGACCAAGGCAATATCGTGTTCCATGGCGAAGACGTTTCCGGCCATGACGTGCGCGACCGCAACGTCGGTTTCGTGTTCCAGCACTACGCGTTGTTCCGCCACATGAGCGTGTTCGACAACGTCGCTTTCGGCCTGCGCATGAAGCCCAAGGGCGAGCGCCCGAGCGAGAGCAAGATTGCCGAGAAGGTGCATGAGCTGCTGAACATGGTGCAGCTGGACTGGTTGTCCGACCGCTACCCCGAGCAGTTGTCCGGCGGCCAGCGCCAGCGTATCGCCCTGGCCCGTGCGCTTGCGGTGGAGCCCAAGGTGCTGCTGCTGGACGAGCCTTTCGGTGCACTGGATGCCAAAGTGCGCAAGGAACTGCGCCGCTGGCTGGCGCGCTTGCACGAGGACATCAACCTGACATCGGTGTTCGTTACCCACGACCAGGAAGAGGCCATGGAGGTGGCTGACCGCATCGTGGTGATGAACAAGGGCGTGATCGAGCAGATCGGCTCGCCGGGCGAGGTGTACGAGCACCCGGCCAACGATTTCGTCTATCACTTCCTAGGTGATTCCAACCGTCTTGCCCTGAGCGAAGGGCATCATGTGCTGTTCCGCCCGCACGAAGTGTCGCTGTCGCGGCATGAGACCGAAGGGCACCATGCGGCCGAGGTGCGGGACATCCGGCCGTTGGGCGCGACCACGCGGGTGACCTTGAAGGTGGAAGGGCAGAGCGAGCTGATCGAGGCCGAGGTGGTCAAGGACCATGACAGCCTGACCGGGTTGGCGCGGGGAGAGACATTGTTCTTCCGGCCGAAGGTTTGGCAGAAGGTGGCGGATATCTGAGTCGCCTTTGATGATGAAAAAGCCCGGGGTTGGTCCCGGGCTTTTTTATGCCTGATGGATTGCCGGGGCTGCTTTGCAGCCCATCGCGACACAAGGCCGCTCCTACAGGGGATCGCGTAATGCCTGGGCTTGCGCGGTCCATGTGGGAGCGGCCTTGCGTCGCGATCGAGGGCGCAGCCCTCGCGGCAATCTCATGCCGTGCACGAATATTTTGCATGCCCGCAATGCATCGTCTTAAGGCCCTAAAGCCACAGGCCGCGAATTCCGCGGCTTCGCCACAATCCCTCAAAAAACATATTCATTAAAGTTATAACGATAATTTTAAACATTACTTTAAGAGATAAGCCCCTGCCCCCGATGATTCAGCCACACACCTGAATCGAGACCCCAGGAGTTTGATCAATGGGTAATGTCCAGTCGGCCGTCAGGGCCTACGACCAGCCATGGCGCCCAGCCCCGGGCGACCTGGTCGACCTTGGACGCACGCTTCGCCTCCCGCTTGGCCAGCTGCGCCTGCAACGCACGCCCGTCAGCGGGCTCAAGCGCCGCGACAAGCTGGTGTTGGGCCTGCTAGTGCTGGCCCTGCATGGCGCTGCAGCGTACTGGGTGAGCCAGGCACCAACACCCGAGCTGCCGGTGGTGCCACCGCAGGTACCGCCGATGACCATCGAGTTCGCTGCGCCGGCACCGCCTGTGGTCGAACCACCGCCCCCAGCCCCGGCACCGCCGGTGGTCCAGCCGCCACCACCGCCGGTGGTCGACGAACTGGCGGCCAAGCCCAAACCCAAGCCAAAGCC